>PLHK01000057.1:200-33009 GCA_003139955.1 Limisphaerales bacterium | reverse complement strand
AGCCTAAAAGTGTAACGGTGCGTGACATAGCTAGTGCGCCTAACAAAAAAAGCTGAGCCACCGCCGACTCGCGGCGTGAACCGCGCCAATGGCGATTTTCGCGGCAATCTTTGTGGTCATGGTTTTATCAAAGCGGAATGGCGCATTTTTGTCAAAGGGTATTCGTGCCGCAAATTTTCAAAGATCGGCGGGCGGCGGGTTTGGCGGCGGTTGCTGGCAAAAGTTTGCGCACTGGCATTGACTTTTATGCCGGCAAATGAAAACTTGCAGTTCCGCGTTCCTGAATCCAATAGTAGGGCGGCGGAAAAAATCCCGTGGCAGAAAAAGACGATTATTTGCTGGACCTGCTGGTTGACCTCGGCTTCACCACCGCCGACGTGGTGGCCAAGGCCCGCGAGGAAGCCCACGCCGCCGGCGTGGGCGTGGTGGATTTGCTGGTGGCCAACGGGCTGATCCGCGCGGGCGACGTGACGCAGGCCAAGGCCGCACAGTTCGGCGCGGAGGTCGTGCATCTCGCCAACATGAAGATCGAGGACGACGTCATCGCCATCGTCCCCCGCGACATCGCAAAAAAATATCGCGTCATCCCCGTTTTCAAAAACGACGGCAAAATCGGCATCGCCATCGCCGATCCTTCCGACCTGAACACGATTGATTCGCTGACGCACCTGTTGAACGCGGAGATTGAGCAACGCGTGGCGTCGGAGACGGACATCGAGGCGGCGCTGGTCAAGTATTACGGCAGCGGCGAAAAAAAGAAGATGGACGCGGGCATCTTCGCCGGCGTGATGCAGGAATTGACGGAGGAAAATGTCCACGTCGCGAAAATTGAAGAGGGCGGCGAAGTGGAGGCGGACGCGCCGCTGATCCGGCTGGTGAACCAGATCATCGTGGACGCGTTCAAGCTGCGCGCGTCGGACATCCATCTCGAACCGCTGGAGAAAAGATTCCGCCTGCGCTACCGCATTGACGGCATGATGCAGGAGATGAAGTCGCCGCCGAAACGCCTGCAGGCGCCGGTCATCGCGCGATTGAAAATTCAGGCGGGCATGATCATCTCGGAACACCGAGTGCCGCAGGACGGACGTATTCAATCTAAAATCGGGAACAAGCTGATTGATTTGCGCGTTTCCTGTTTGCCGACGAATCACGGCGAAAGCATCGTGATGCGTATTTTGGACAAGGAAGGTCTGCGGCTTGGTCTGCCGGAACTGGGTTTCTTGAGCGACGATCAGGCGACGTTCGAGCGCATCATCGGATTGCCGGATGGAATTTTATTGGTCACCGGCCCGACCGGTTCCGGCAAGACGACGACGCTCTATTCCTGCCTCAATTACATCAACCGGCCTGACCGCAAAATCATCACGGTGGAAGACCCGGTGGAATATGTTTTGTCCGGCATCAACCAAGTGCAGGTGAATGACATGGTGGGCTTCACGTTCGCCTCCGCGCTGCGCGCGATTTTGCGGCAGGCTCCGAACATCGTGATGATCGGGGAAATCCGCGATTTGGAGACCGGCTCCATCGCTATCAACGCGTCGCTCACCGGCCATCTGGTTTTCTCCACGCTGCACACGAACGACGCGCCCGGCGCGGTCACGCGACTGGTGGACATCGGCGTGAAACCGTTTTTGGTCGCGTCGTCCACGCGCTGTTTGATGGCGCAACGGCTCGTCCGCAAAATCTGCAAGAAGTGCGTTGCGCCGTATCAGCCGACCGAGCAGGAGATGCGTTCGCTCGGCCTGACGATGGACGATGTGAAGAACGCGAACATCCAGAAAGGGCGCGGCTGCCAGAATTGCAACAACACCGGCAACCGCGGGCGCTTCGGCATCTTTGAAATTTTTGTGGTGGAAGACGAGGCGCGGAAATTGATTTACGACCGCGTGCCGACGACCGTGCTGCGCCAGCGCGCGCGCGAAATGGGGATGCGCACGCTGCGCGAGGACGGCATCCGCAAAGTGCTGGCTGGCCTGACGACGCCGGAGGAAGTCATCCGCGCGACGGTCGGCGACGAATCGTAACCTGTTAAAAATGAAAAATTCAAAATTAAAAAACCGGACGGGCGGCGACCGCCCATTTTTAATTTTGCATTTTTAATTTTGCATTATTTTTATGTCATACTCGATGTCAGATCTGTTGCAGTTGGTGGTGTCGGAAGGCGCGTCCGACTTGCACACGCGCGTCGGCACGCCGCCGACAATTCGCGTCCACGGCACGCTGCACCGCGTGGAAGGGCCGCCGCTGACGCCGGAGACTTCGGAGGAATTGATGCGCAGCATCACGTCCGAGGAGCACATCCAGGCGGTGCGCGAGCGTGGCGGCGCGGACTTCGCGTTTGCGTTCGGCGAGGCGGCGCGTTTCCGCGTGAGCGTGTTCAAGGAAAAAGGCAATTTCGGCATGGTGCTGCGCCAGATTCCCAGCAAGATGCTGACGTTTGAGCAGATCGGTTTGCCGGAATCCGTGAAGGAACTTTTATTCAAGCCGCGCGGTTTGATTCTGGTGACCGGCCCGACCGGCTCCGGCAAATCCACGACGCTCGCGTCGCTGCTGAACATCGTCAATGAGACGCGCGAGGAAGTCCACTTGATCACGATTGAGGATCCGATCGAATATTATCATAAGCACAAGAAAGCGTTGATCACGCAGCGCGAAGTCCATGTGGACGTGCCGAATTTTGCGGAAGCCTTGCGCCGCGCCTTGCGTCAAGACCCCGATATGATTCTGGTCGGCGAAATGCGCGACTTGGAAACAATTGAAGCCGCGATCACGGCGGCGGAAACGGGCCACTTGGTTTTCGGCACGCTGCACACGACGGGCGCGGCGAAGACGATTGACCGTTTGACGAACGCGTTTCCGACCAACCAGCAGGAAATGGTGCGCATCCAGCTTTCGACGGTGTTGCAGGCGGTCATCTCGCAGTTGCTGATCCCGCGCGTGGACAAGCCGGGCCGCGTGGCGGCATTTGAAATCATGATCAACACGCCGTCCATCGCCGCGCTGATCCGCGATAACAAAACCTTCCGCATCCAGTCAGACATCCAGACCGGCATGAAATTCGGCATGGTGACGCTGGATTCCTTTTTGATTGATAAATATCTGGCGGGCATGATCGCGCGCGAGGAAGTCATCAACAAGTCGCAAGACCCGACGACAATCATGGCGAAGTTGCAGGAATTGGATCTGGCGCAGGCGGTGGACAAGGGCGGTAAAAAATAATTCCTTTCATGTCCCAAGAATTCAACAGCCCGTTGCTCTCCCTGCTGCGCGATCAGGGAATGCTCGACGACCTCCAATACGAGGAAGTCGCGGGCGAGTTGCAGCGCAACGCCACGCCGGCGATCCAGGTGCTGCAGGATTTCGGCATCATGAAGCTGGGCGACATCCTCCATGTGGAGGCGACGGCGCTCGGCACCGAAGTGGTTTCGTTGAAAGACCGGGAGATTTCGCCGGACGTGCTCAAGTTGATCCCGGCGAAGGTGGCGCAGATGTATAAATGCCTGCCGGTCGGATTTCAAAACGGGATGTTGCAGGTGGCCTTGGCGGATCCGCTGGACCCGGCCAAGTCGGACGAGATCAATTTCATCGCGAAGCGTGACGTGCAGATCGTCGTGGCCGATCCCGGTGAAATTCAGCGCGCGATCGAACGGCTTTACGGACAGGAAGAGAATGAAAGTTTCGCGGAAATCCTCAAGGAGCTGGGCGATGAAAAACTGGTGCGCGAAGCTGGCACGGCGGGCGACGATGTGCGGGCGGCCGAGGCGCTGGCCAATGAAGTGCCCATCGTCAAGTTTGTGAACCTCGTGTTGCAACAGGCGGTCATTGACCGGGCGAGCGACATCCACTTCGAGCCGTTTGAAACGGAGTTCCGCATCCGCTATCGCGTGGATGGTGCGCTTTACGAAATGGCGCCCCCGCCGAAACATCTCGCGCTGCCGGTCGCCTCGCGCATCAAGATCATGGCGAACCTGAACATTTCGGAGATGCGTTTGCCGCAGGACGGGCGCATCAACCTGAACATCGGCGGCAAGATGGTGGATTTGCGCGTGAGCACTCTGCCGACGGCGTTCGGCGAGTCCATCGTGCTGCGCGTGCTTGACCGCTCGTCGGTGAACCTCGAAGTCGAGTCGCTCGGGTTTCCGAAATACGTTTATGATTTTGTGACGGAAGTGATCCAGCGGCCCAACGGCATTTTCGTCGTCACCGGCCCGACGGGTTGCGGCAAGACGACGACGCTGTATTCCTGCTTGCGCCGCGTGAACGCGATTGATTCCAAATTGCTGACGGCGGAAGACCCGGTGGAATTCGACATCGAAGGCATCATGCAGGTGGCCGTGAATGAGGCGCAGGGCATGACATTTGCCAAGGCGCTGAAATCCTTTTTGCGCCAGGATCCGGACATCATCATGGTCGGGGAAATGCGCGATCTGGAAACGGCGCAAATTTCCATCCAAGCGTCGCTGACCGGCCACTTGGTCTTGAGCACGCTGCACACGAACGATTCGCCCGGCGCGGTGACGCGGCTCGTGGACATGGGCGTGGAGCCATTTTTGATTTCATCCACGCTGATGGCGGTGCTCGGTCAACGACTGGTGCGCACCATCTGTAAAAACTGCCGGACACCGTTCGAGCCGACGGAGCAGCAGTTGTCGCTGCTCGGGCTTTCGCCGCACGATCTGGGCGACAAGGTTTTCCATTACGGGCGTGGCTGCTCGACGTGCAATGACACGGGTTACAAGGGGCGCAAAGGCATTTACGAATTGCTCGTCGTGAGCGACGCCATCCGCAATCTCATCAACGAGCGCGCGCCCACGGTGGTGTTGCGCCAGAAAGCCGTGGAATTGGGCATGGTCACCTTGCGCGAAGACGGTTTGCGGAGTATTTTCGACGGAGACACAACCATTGACGAAGTCGTCAAATACACCTGATCCGCCATGCCTAGATATAATTATGTGGCCCTTGATGCCCGCGGCAACGAAACCAAGGGCAGCCTTGACGTCGGCAGCCAGAACGAGGCCATCGGTCGCGTGAAGGAAATGGGTTTGTTCCCGACGAAAATCGCCGAGGCGGACAAGGAAGACAAATCGGCCGGCAAAAAATCCAAGGCCAAGGCCGCCGCCAAACCCAAACCCGGCGGCAAAAAAGGCGGCGGCTTCAACATCAACATCAAGATTCCCGGTCTGGGCGGCGGCGTGAAGCCGAAGGTGTTGACGACGTTCACGCGCCAACTGGCGACGCTGGTGGATGCCGGTCTGCCGCTGCTGCGCGGCCTGCGCGTGCTCGAAAAACAGGAGCGCAACGTGAATTTGAAAGGCATCCTCGCCCAGCTCGGCACTTCCATCGAAGGCGGCAGCACGTTCTCCGAGGCGCTCGCGCAGCATCCGAAAGTTTTCAACCGTTTGTTCGTGAACATGGTCAAGGCCGGCGAGCTGGGCGGCGTGCTGGAAGTCGTCTTGAAGCGCCTCGCGGAATTTTCCGAAAAGGCGCAGAAGATCAAGGGCAAGATCAAGGCCGCGATGTTTTATCCCGTCGCGGTGATGATCGTGGCGGTGGGCATCATGATTTTGTTGATGTGCTTCGTGGTGCCGAAATTCAGGGACGTGTTCAGCGACATGGGCTTTAAACTGCCGTGGTTCACCACGTTCGTCATGGGCGTCAGCGAACTCATCAAAGACAACATCCTTGGCACAATGGGCGTAATGGCCGTGCTGGTGGTCTTGTTCCTGCTTTTCATCAGGACGAAATTCGGTCGCCATACGTGGGACAAGTTCAAGTTGAATATGCCGCCGACCGGACAGGTCGTGACCAAGGTTTCCATCTCGCGCTTTACCCGCACGCTGGGCACGCTCGTGAGCAGCGGCGTGCCGATTTTGCAGGCGCTGACCATCGTCAGGGAAACCGCCGGCAATGTCATCATCGCCAACGCCGTCGCCAAGGTCCACGAAAGCGTGAAGGAAGGCGAAACCATCACCGCGCCGCTCGAAGCTTCCGGCGCGTTTCCGCCGATGGTCATCAGCATGGTGGATGTCGGTGAACAGACCGGTGCCCTGCCGGAAATGTTGCTCAAGATCGCCGACAACTACGACGAGGAAGTGGACAATGCCGTCGCGGCCATGACCTCGCTGTTGGAACCGATCATGATCGTGTTACTGGCCGTCATCGTCGGCAGCATCGTCATCGCGATGTTCCTGCCGCTGATCAGAATGATTGAAATCATGAGCGGTGATGAGACTGGCGATGCCACCAAAAAGGCGGCCGATTAGCCAGCCCCCCATTTTACCCAAAAATCAGCCGAAAACTTGACAAAACCCGTTTCAATGAGTAAATACATTGTATTCACATTGCATGGGCGAATTATTTACAAATGACCCGTTATGGAGTTCGATTGGAATAACCCGCCTTTTGAGCTTGGTTCTTTGACCCAACGGGAAATAGAAGAGTCGTTTGAAGATCCGTTTGCGGTGCGGCTCATGCCGGACACGCCGCGTTTCGGAGTGCAGGCGCGGTTTTTCAATCTGGGCATGTCGGCGGGCGGTGTCGGGATTTACAGCGTCTATCGGACGAACGGCAAACAGGTGCGCGTGCTGCTGGCGCGGCTCTTCGCGCCGGAGGAACGCTTCTTCTATCAGCGTAAAATGGATCAAACGCTCTCGTGATGGATTGATTTTTTTCATGCAAACTTTTGCCAACTGGGAAGACGTGCCGCTTTTCGAAAGCGAAGCGGACGAGGTCGCATTCTGGTCGGAGAGCCGCCCCGATTTGCGGCTCATGGAAGCGGCCGTCGCCGGCAGCGCGGAATCGTCCGAGTCCGTGACGGTGACGCTGCGGTTCGATCCGCGGATGCTGGCGCGCATCAAGCGGCTCGCGCGGATGCGGTATCTGAACTACCAGAGTATGGTCAAGCAATGGTTGAGCGAACGCATGGAACAGGAATTACGCGAACGATGAAAATGAATAACATGGATCCTCATTTTGCCAAACGAAGCCATCAATACCGCCGGGCGTTCACGCTGGTGGAACTGCTGGTGGTCATCGCCATCATCGCCATCATCGCGGGCTTCACGCTGGTCGGTTTGAAAACCATCAAGGCCAGGCAATACAAAAATACGGCGTCCGCAGAATTGGAGCGCCTGGAGACCGCGCTGGAAAATTACAAGGCCAAATACGGCGTCTATCCGCCGGACAATAAAAATAATCCCTTGCTGCCCCAGCTTTACTACGAGCTGTCCGGCACGACAAGGAATGGCAACAATTTTACGACGCTGGACGGCAGTTCAAGCATTGCCAGTGGTGATGTTTCTACAGCTTACGGCGTCGGCGGATTTGTCAATTGCTCCCAAGGCAGTGTCGAGGATGGAACAGTTGCCAAAAATTTCCTGTCCGGTTTTAACACCAAGGAAATTAGTTATAATTTCACGAACAATAGTGTCCAGACGGCTGTGCTCGTCACCTCGGTCGGCGGCCCGGACAGCACCTACCAGCCTTTGAACGCATCTGGGCTGAATCCGTTCCGCTACGTTTATCCCGGCGTCAACAATCCCGGCTCCTACGATTTGTGGGTGCAGCTGGTCATCAACGGCCAGACCAACCTCGTCTGCAACTGGAGCCGCGAGGTGCAGATCAACAGCCCATTGCCCTGATTTATGATTTTCGATGTCACCAACGCTTCCGGCGGCGGGAAAAATTCCCTGCCCGTCGAATGGCACGAGTGCGCGTGGTATCCGTGCATCAGCCGGCGCGCGGGTCGGGAAATCCGGCGCGGTGCGGATACAAAACTGTTGTCCGCCGCCGCGTTGCCGCCGATTACTGTCCGTCATAACAAACTTATCAAACCTATGAAAAATAATTTTTCCAATTCCCGCGCCCGGCGCGCGGCGTTCACCCTCGTTGAAATGCTCGTCGTCATCGCCATCATCGGCATTCTGGCGGCGATGCTCCTGCCGGTGCTGGTCTCGGTAAGAAATTCGGCCAATAAAATGAAGGCCAAAACGGAGATGAGCCAACTCGTCACGGCCATCACCGCTTACGATGCTGATTACAGCCGGTTTCCGGTTTCTCCGCAGGCTCAAGCCGCGGCCAGCGCGGCGGGCGGTGATTTTACTTACGGCGGAACCTTCATCGGGGGCGTAGTTGCAAACGGGTATAGCTATGAGGCGAACAACGCCGAAGTGATTGCCATTTTGACGGACAATACGCAGAACCCCGTCAATGCCAACCACCAAAAAAATCCGAAACAGGTCAAGTATTTGAACGCCACGCCCGCTCCTGACAATGTTTCGCCCGGCATCGGAACGGACGGTGTTTATCGCGATCCGTGGGGCAATCCTTATGTCATCACGATGGATTTGAATTATGACGGTCTGTGCAAGGATGCGTTTTATAAATTGAACAAGGTGTCAGGCTACAATCAAACCAGTGCCAATCCTGGTCTGAATGGTTTGATTAATCCGGACACCAGCCAGTCCGACAATTTTCAATTTCGCGGCAGCGTCATGATTTGGTCCGCCGGGCAGGACGGGAAAATTGGTCCAAACGATCCCGCCACCGACTGGGAAAACAAGAACAACGTCTTGAGCTGGCAGTAGGATTTTTTGTGAAAGCGATCCGTTCATGCGGAACCGGCGGTGACGGCGGGAACGTCCGCGATTTTTCCGCGTTCACGCTGATCGAACTGCTCGCCGTCATCACGATCCTCGGCATCATCGCGGCGTTGTCCGTGCCCGCGCTCAAGAACCTCGGCAAGACCAACGGGCAGGCCGGGGCCGCGCGCCAACTGCTCGACGACGTGGGCCGCGCGCGACAGCTCGCCATCAGCCAGCATACGACGGTCTATATGGTGTTCGTGCCGGGCCAATTTTGGTTGCCGCCTTATACCGGCAGTTCCACATGGATCAACAGCCTTTCGCAGGTTAACTACACTAACGCCGTCAACTTGCTGGACAAGCAGTTCACCGGCTATAATTTTATTTCGCTGCGCTCGGTGGGCGACCAGCCGGGGCAGGGCACGCCGCACTATCTTTCTGAATGGAAATCGCTGCCGGACGGCGCGTTCATCGCCATCCAAAAATTCTTTGGTCCCACTTATTCCATCAATAATTACCCGATCAATTCATTTAACTACGCCAATATTTTTCCGTTCCCGATGGAAACCAATTCCACCGGTGTTTTGCTGCCTTACATCGCGTTCAATTACCTCGGCCAGCTCACGGTGGACGGCGTGAACCTTGCATCGCAGGATGAATACATCCCGCTCGCGCAGGGCGTCGTCGGTTACGCGGTGGACGCCAACAAGGCGCTGCTGTTCGCCGCGCCGAACGCCACGGAAAATCCGCTGGGCAACAGCACCAACTCGATGTTCGACCTTGTCCACATTGACCGGCTCACCGGGCGCGCCGAGCAGTTGCAGCAAAAAGTCCAATGAACATTCACCCGGCAAAAAAAAATCGCGCGCTTGCGGCGTTCACGCTGATCGAGATCGCGATTTGCCTCGCCATCATCGGGTTTGCGCTCGTCGTCATCATCGGCGTGCTGCCCACCGGCATGGACACCCAGCGCGACCTCCGCGAACAGACCATCATCAATCAGGACGCCACCGTGTTGCTCGAAGCCATCCGCAGCGGCGCGCGCGGCGCGGATGATTTGACGAACTATGTCTATGCCATCGCGAATCTTGGCAATAATAGCATCTATCTCAATCCATCGCTGGCCAGCCAAATGAATTTTTCCGCTGCCATCAGTTTTCCGGGTGTGACCCAGTCGCCTCTACAACTTACCAATGGCGCGAACATCATCGGCCTGTTGAGCACGCCGGAATTTGTGGACACCAATGGCAATCCGACCAGTCAATTCTATAATTATTCGGCCAGCAATCACATCATCGCCTGCGTCCGTTCCATTAGTGGGTCGGCGGCGGAAAAGCCGCCGCAGGACAACGGCCTCATGGTCGGCGACGCGTTCGGCTACCGCGTGTATTGCGTGAATGCAGTCAACCCGTCGCCCCCGCTGGCCAATTATTTGCACGAACTGCGGCTGACGTTTCTCTGGCCGCAATTGCCCAACGGCAACGTCGGCAATTACCACCAGACCTTCCGCGTGTCGGTCGCCGGGCAGTTGAGCTACCAGCCGACCAATGGTTTGAATTTATATTTTTATCAACCGCAGTCGTTCATCCAATGACCGTGAAAATCAAGTTACAAGTTGCCAGTCGCCGGTTGCCGGTTCTCCAACAGAACCGGGCGATCCGCGAAACTTTTAACTTTCAACCTGCAACCTGCAACGACCACCCGGCCTTTTCGCTCATCGAGGTGCTGGTCGTGGTGTCGCTGCTGTCGGTGATCGTGCTGGCGCTGATGGCGGTGTTCACCAGCACGCAGCGCGCGTTCCGTGCTTCCCTGACGCAGACGGGTGTGCTGGAAGGCAGCCGCGCGACGATGGAATTGATGGCCGCCGATTTGCGCACGCTGACGCCTTCCGACGTCGGCGGCGCGGTGAATTTTTTCGTCCTGGCCAACAGTGACTACAGCAGCAGTTATCAGCCGCTGGGGCAGACACTCCCGGGCAGTTCGGAGCCACGCGAAAACCTGTTGAATTACTTTTTTATGTTGAGCCGTCAGAACACCAAATGGATTGGCATCGGCTATGTCGTGGACAACACCAACAGCAGCGATTTGTATCCGCTCTACCGGTTTTATGGCGAGACCAACCTCCAGTCCAATCCGTATGGGCTTTTTAATAATTTTTTCCAAGCAGTATCGAGTTCGCAGTGGGGCAGCATGAGCCACTTGATGGACGGCGTGGTGCATCTCACTGCGCGCGCCTATGACACCAACGGCGTTTGGATAAATAATTCCCCCCCGGTTTATACGAACAATGTGCTATATGCTTCTGTGTCGCCCGCTTATGGCGAGGCACAATTTTATATGACCAGCAACATGGTTCCCGCCGCGGTGGAACTGGAGCTGGGCGTGCTCGAAGACCGCACGTTGCAGCGCGCCGAATCGTTCCCGACCACGGCGTTGCAGACCAATTATTTGTCCGACAAATCCGGCAACGTCCATGTGTTCCGCCAGCGCGTGAGCATCCCGAACGTTGACCTCACGGCCTACCAATGAAACTGAAGCAAAAAAGTGACGGGTGGCGGGTGACGAGTGGCAAGAGCAGCCACCCGGCACACGGAACTCCTGCTTGTCACTCGTCACTCGCCACTCGTCACTCCGCACGTGGCATCGCGCTCATCATCACGCTCATCTTGCTTTCTGTGACGCTGATCATGGTGCTGGCGTTCATGGCCGTCTCGCGGCGCGAGCGCAACGCCGTTTCCACCACCACGGACACGGCCACTGCGCGGCTCGCCACCGACACCGCGCTGGCGGCGGCGCAGGCGCAGATCGTCGCGGATATTTTGTCGTCCGGCGCCGGCGCTTACAATTACGGCCTGCTCGTCTCGACGAATTATATTGATCCCGCCGGTTACAATCCGAACACCATCGGCAACATCCTGCCGCGCGCCCCGGTGTTCATCGCCACCAACCAGTCGCCGTTGGGTTATGATTTCCGCTATTACCTCGACCTGAACCGCAACGGCCAGGATGAGGCGAACGGCCTGGTGACCAACGTGGACAGTTCGGGCAATCCCATTCTGGTGAATGGTAGTCCGCTGGTCTCTTCCGAAGTGGGCGATCCCGAATGGATTGGCGTATTGGAACATCCCGACCAGCCGCACGGCGCGAACAATCCGTTCATCGCACGCTACGCCTTCGCCGCGCAGCCCATCGGCAATTCACTCGATTTGAATGCGATTCATAATCAGACGGCGACGGCGACGGTCAATCCAAGTCCAACTTCATTTGTGAACGACGGTTATTTCCGCAATGAAGGCGTCGGCTCATGGGAACTGAATCTGGCGGCTTTCTTCACCGACCTGAACACGAACATCTGGGGGCAGGGCTACCAATACAATCAGACTAACTTTGCCAATAGCGGGATTGCCTTTAATGACGCCCAGTCACTGCTTTCATGGCGATATGGCTTCAATTACAGTTCGCTGGCCGCTCCGTCGCCGAATCTTTATTCCGCATTTGCGAATTCCCCCATTGATAGTTACACGTTGGGCGCTTTGATGGCGAATACCGTTCTGCCGTCGCCGGTGATTCCCAATAATACTATGCCATGGGCTGGCTCGGACAATACCAACCGCTTTTTTTCGCTGATGTCCGAAATTTTAGACCCGACCAAAAGTTCGCAAAACTTTGTCAACCGACTTAGTGGCACGGGCACAAATACTTTCGGCGGAACCACGGTTCCCACCTACGACCGCTACACGTTTTACCGGATGCTGGATGAGCTGGGCACGGATTCCGGCGCGGACGACGCGCGGATGGATCTCAACTACGACAACCTGGACGCGAACGGCAACGTGATTCCCGGCGCGGAGACGAATGGCATCGCGTGGACGGCGGAACCGGGCGGCGCGCTGAAATTTTTCACCAACGCGGCGAACATTCTGTTGCAGCATTACACGACAGTTTGGGCGAGCAATTCTGTCGCCAACGGTTCGGGTGGCTATGTTCCGGCGTTGAATCCAAATTATGTCGCCACGTTCAACACCAGCGTGCCGTTTGGCATCGGTGCCATCCCGGTGCTAGTCAGCAACCAGTTTGTCTATACGCCCGCCGTCAACCGCCTGCTCCAGCTCGCGGCGAATATGTATGACGCCACGACGACCAGCCCGTATCCGTCGGTGTTCCGGCCGATGTTCACCGCCATTCAGGATGGAAACTACCGGGATTTATTCATCACCGGCTATACTGATGTTCCTTCGGTTTCAGGAACTGCCGATTCGCAACTGGCAACGCCGAATGATGTGTATGTAGTGGCCTACGCTTTGACAGTCCCCAATTCAGTGCAAAACATTTATGGTGTGCCGTGGATCATCGGCGCGAAGAAAGGGCTGCCAAACTTCAACGAATTTTATTCGCGCAACACGGTGCAGATAGCGCGCAAGCTCCAGTTCTCGCGCACAAATCCGTTGCTGCCCGGTGCCACCGCCACCAATGAGATGTTCATCATGAGCATCACCAACCACATGGGTTTCGCGTTTTGGAATTCCTATAACAACGATTATCCCCGTCCCTTGACCGTTTATCTGAACGATTCGGGATCAATGACGTTTTCCAATGGAGTGACTTCGACGAACTTGCCTTTTAGTGTCGGTTTCCCACCGGTTACTCAAACTGTCTGGCCAAGTTCAGCGTGGACGCAAAGCGGTTTGGCACCGGAATCCCAGACGCCGACGAATCCGGCATCCTTCATCACCGCGATTTACGATGTTCCGATGGTTCCCGAGTCGCAATATAGATTTTCGACGGGGACATTTGTTCCCATTTCGCAGGCACTGTGGGAGCCCGGCATTACCGTTCCACCGGTGCTGCCGCATTTTCTCCTCTCGACGACGAATAATTTGCAGGCCTATATCTTGGATGGCAATCAGGTCATTGACTATGTGCAGTTGCGCGGCCCGAACATCACGCAGGATTTGAACAACGAAATCAACGATCCCAATGACGGCATCGGCATCCGCCATTATTATATGTGGAGCACGAATGCGTATAATACTTCGGGCGTCATTCCTCCAACCTATGGCGTGATGAACCAGATTGCCATCTCCCGGCATCCAACCCTGCCGGTGGCTTCGCCGAATGTGGTCGTCTGGCGAAATCCCAACGGCACGCCCATACCGCTGTCGCTCCAAACGCAAGAGGCGCAGTTTTTCGACGCGTTCTTCACCGGCGCATTGGTCAATAATCGGCCCGTCACGAATCTGGTCGTGCAAGCGCCTTACACGCCCACGCGCACAGCATGGCAATATACTTTGTGGGAGGCGAACGATCCGCTGGTGCATTACCTGGCCAGCGACCTGAACACGACCACCGCGGCCACCGATCCGGGCCATAGTGATGATCTGCTCACCCGACCCATCCCGGTCATTTCGCTGAACAGCTTGGGCGACCGCTACCAGCCGTGGGGTCGCAACCAGCAGATGGCTTTTCTCGGCCCGAATCAAGTGGACACGAGCAGTTACAATTTGCGCTTCCGCGACCCGCTCGTGTGGGGTTCGGATTACTGGGATTTTCCGACCGGAAAATATCCGACCGTTGGCTGGCTCGGTCGCGTCCATCGCGGCACGCCGTGGCAGACAGTTTATTTGAAAGCGAGCGACGTCTTGCAAGAGACCGTCACCAGTGCGTTTGGCACCGGCAACGTCGGCTACAATACTTGGGCTCAATGGATGGGCGACACGCAAACCGCCTTCAATGTGCAATATGATGCGGCCAATTCCGCGCCCGTGGCCGACCACGATTTGTTCGACCTGTTCACCGTCGCGCCTAATCCCAACGCCACGCGCGGCACGCTGTCGGTCAACCAGACGCATCTCGCCGCGTGGAGCGCGGTGTTCAGCGGCCTCGTGGCGCTGACCAACGCGACGCCGGTTCCGGCCAGTTACAACGCGCCGGTCATCACCAACCTCGTCATCTCGCCCGCCGGCGTGGACGTGCCGGATTCCGCCGTCGGCCAGATCGTGACCGCCATCAGCAATACGCGCGCGAACTTCACCAACACGGACGGAGTGGTCGGCACGTTCGAGCACGTCGGCGATATTTTGAGCGTGCCGACCTTGACGGAACAGTCGCCGTTTTTGAACACGGATGCCAGCACCTCGCCCTACAACCAGGCCAACGCCGGCATCAGCGACGAGCTTTACGAATGGCTGCCGCAGCAGACGCTCGGCCTGTTGCGCACGGGTGGCGCGGTGCGTTATGTGGTGTATTGTTATGGCCAGACCTTGCATCCCGCACCGGACGGCAAAGTCTTGAGCAGCGCAAATTTTGGGGTGGTCACGAATTATCAGATCACGGCGGAAAGCGCCGCCCGCGCGGTCATCCGCGTGGACAATGCGCGCACCGCCACGCCCCATGTGACGATTGAAAGTTTTAACCCGCTGCCGCCGAATTGACATGAAGCTGAAATGGAAAATTAAAGATGGAGATTGGCGGCGGTTTTGCCATGCTCAATCCATCATCTTCCATCCGCGTTTCTGTGAGAAAACGGAGGCCAAGTTATGAAGCGTAGTTTTTGGATCGCGTTGTGCCTGCTGCCATTGCTGGTGGCCTGGCTGTTGTGGCCGTCCGGCGGCCAGCCAACGGCGGTGAAACCATCCGCTGCCGCGCCGTCGCCGACTTTAGCTGCCACCACCGTTGCCGCGGCCACCCATCCATTTTCTGTCGCCGCCCAGGCCGCCGGTTATTCCGCCGCCAGCACCAACCGCGAATTTTTCCGCCTGACGAACACGGCCAAATCCATCGGCGAACTCGCCCACACCCCGCACGCGATCCTGCTGGAGAACGCGCTCATTGACACCACTCTGAATGTGGATTTAAAGATTCCCGCGCAACTGCGCGCGACGGGCGAGCCGGGCGCTTACATCGTGCAGGCGCGCGGTTTGGTGGACGCGCCGTTTCGCGCGCTGCTCGCGGGCGTCGGCGCGCAGATCATCTCTTACATCCCGAACAACGCCTATCTCGTTCAACTTTCGGCGGCTGGCGCGGCGGCACTGGCTGCCAATGCGCAGGTGCAGGCGGTGCTGCCGTTCGAGCCGTATTACAAAATTCAAGCTTCGCTGCTCGGCCTCGCGGTGGCGCAGAAACCGCTGCCGCCGACGCAGGTGCTCACGCTGGGATTGTATGCGGCGGGCGCAGACGACACGGTGGCGCAAATTGAAAATATGGGCGGCGCAATTTTGGCGACGGATTGGTCGCCGTTTGGCCCGGTGGTGCGCGTGCGTCCGCCGGCGGACTGGCTGGCGCTAGCGCAATTGCCCGGTGTGCAGCGCGTGGAACCGGCCACGCGGCGCAAGGTGGCGAACGATCTCGCGCGCGTCGCACTGGGCGAATCGGTCAACACGGTGACTAATGTGAACTGGCTCAACTTGAACGGCAAAAATGTTTTGGTGGAAGTGAACGACACCGGCATTGACCCCGGCCATCCGGATTTTACGGCGACGGGAACCGCCGCCGGTGGGCCGTCGGGCGCAACGCGTGTTACCGGCGATTCGGCGACCAGTTTGTATGACACGTCCGGCCACGGCACGCACGTCGCAGGCGTGATCGCGGGCAATGGTGCGGCCAGTTTGGGAAAAGCGCCGAATTCAACTTTGAACGTGGGTTCGGTCGCGCGCGGCTCGGTGACGAACGCGGATTTTCGCGGCAAGGCGCCGCTGGCGAAATTATTTTCCGTCGGCTTTCTGGGCGCGAACGACACCAATGAGCCCTATGTTTCCGACAAGTATTTGCAGGAGATGCCGGCGTTGACGAACGCGCTGATCTCGAACAACAGTTGGGACAACGGTGCGAATGAATATGACTTGGAAGCGGCGAGCTATGACGCGGCGGTGCGCGACGCGGTGCCGGAAATGACGGGGCCGCAGCCGGTGCTGTTCGTGTTCGCGGCGGGCAACGACGGCAACGGCGCGAACGACGGCAGTGCCGGTTATGCGGACACCATCACTTCGCCCGGCACGGCCAAGAACGTGGTGACGGTCGGCGCGCTGGAGCAATATCGTTTGATCACCAATGTCGTGACCTCGTTGGACGGAAGTTCCAACGCCGTCTGGGAGGGCGAGACGGATTCCGGCACGCAGGTGGCGTGGTATTCGTCGCGCGGCAACGTGGGCGTGGGCACGGAAGGCACTTATGGGCGCTTCAAGCCGGACGTGGTCGCGCCGGGGACGTTCGTGGTTTCGACGCGCCCGACAATGTGGGATCAGGCGGCGTATTACAGTCCTACGAACTATGATGATTCCAATTCCAGTTATGGTCTGGTGGCGACCACCAGCGCGCTGGCTACCGGCGGTGCCGGCAACGTGCCGCTCAACGCGGTGGCCGTAACCATCAAGGTGGAACCGAACAGCCTGTCGCCGGTTCCGTTCCCGCCAAACATGCCGATTTATATTTCTGCGACGACAGTGCCGACGGCGACGAGTTATGATTTCGCGACGAGCAACAATGTGATGTCCATCCCGCCCGGCGGCGGCACGCTTACCAGCATCGCTAGTTTGTATAATGGATTCAATATCGGTGTAGGCGATGGCACCAACATCCCCGTCAATTTCGACCTGATCATCCAGATCACCACGACGAACGATCTGGGCAACCAGCTTACGGTTTTGAGCAACCTGAACACCACGCTCGGGCCGTATTATTATTACGAGTCCGGCACCAGCATCGCGGCTCCGGCGATATCGGGCACGCTGGCGTTGATCCAGGATTTTTTCACCAACACTCTGCTTTCCACGCCCAGCCCCGCGCTGCTCAAGGCGATGCTCATCAACGGCGCGCGCCTGACCACCGGCTATAATTTCTATGGCGTGACCAACACCGTCAATTTGGAAGGCTGGGGGCTGGCGAACGTGCCGAACTCTGTCCCGCAAGGACTGGCCCATCCGGTCGGCGGTAACCCGACGATGTATTTCCTCGACCAAAGCCCGACCAACGCGCTGGCCACCGGCGACAGCCGGACGTTCAACGTGACTGTGCCGTCGGCCAACGCGCGCGCACAGATGCTGCACATCACGCTTGCGTGGACGGATCCGCCGGGCAATCCCGTCGCCGGCATCAAGCTTGTCAACAATCTGGATCTGGTCGTGACCAATCTTGGCACTGGCCAGGTTTATTACGGAAATAATTTTGCCTCGGCCAGCATTCCGTTCAGCGTGCCGGTGAACGCCAGCACCACGCCGGACAACGTGAACAATGTGGAAAATGTTTTTCTGCCCGCGCCGCTCGGCACGAATTATTCCGTGACCGTCATCGGCCGCAACGTCGCGGTCAACGCCGTGACCGCCGAGCAGACCAACATCGTGCAGGATTATGCGCTCGTCGTTTCCTGCGGCGACGGCGCGAACACCAGCGGCATCAGCGTCACGCCGGCAACGGCTGCGAATGTTTCCAGCACCGTGCCGCTGGTCACCTATGTGGGCGGTTCCACAAACGGAGTTTATTTGAATCAGGTCGCCGGGGCGAACGCGCCGTGGTTGAGCACGAATGCGCTGCCGTTCGGCACCAATTACGGCTTCGCGACGAACGCCAGCCTGTATATCGGAGAGACCAACCAGTGGCATTTCTACGTGGTGACGAACACGACGACTTATTCCAACGCGGCCTTCGTCATCTACGATCCGAACACGCTGGCGATCCCGCGCGAAGGCGTGTTCGCCGGCTCGGACGCCAACTCCACGACCCCGGAGGCTGACTTGGATTTGTTTGTGGCGTCGGAAGCCAGCCTCACAAATTTGGATCCGGCGGTCATCTCGAACTGTGTCTATGCCGTGAATGGCGACCAGGCTTCGTTGAGCCGCGGCGGCACGAAATTTATTGTCTATAGCAATGCCGCGTTTGGGCAGGCGTATTACGTCGGCGTGCAATGCGAGGATCAGACCGCCGCGCAATTCGGCTTCATTCCCGTCTTCAGCCAAAACTCGTTCAGTCAGACGGGCACCAACGGCGATCAGGTCGTGTTCGGTCTCGGACTGCCGGCGGTCATTCCCGACGGGGACAACGCGAATCCGGGCAGCGTTTCCATTCTCGCCCTCGCCACCATCCCGATGCAGGTCGCGAGCGTGACCGTGACCAATTCCGTCACCACCCAGAACAGCGGCGACCTCGTTGGCACCCTGACGCATGAAGCCACCGACGCCATCCTGAACAACCATACCGGACTGCAGGGCGGTTTCACGAATGTCTATAATGACACCAGCCTGCCGGGAACCGCGCACACGGACGGGCCGGGTTCGCTGAATAATTTCATCGGCACCCAGGCCGCCGGCCCGTGGTTTTTGACGGAGGTGGATGATTCAGCGTCGTTGAACGGCAGCGTCACGGCGTTTTCGCTTTTGATCCAGCCGCACATTGATCTTGGCAACACGGGCATCCAAACCGTCAGCGTTCCGGCCGGTGGCTGGTTTTATGATTATGTGGACGTGGCGGCGGGCGATACGAACATCTCGGTGGTGGCCACCAACTACACCTCGCCGCCGCAATTGACGCCGCCGGTGCAATTATATCTGGCCTCCCAGACGCAGCCGACGGTCTCGAATTATCTGGCCGAAGCCGACCTCAACCTCGGCACGCCGCCGGGCAACTCCATTTCCTACGGCCCGCCGCTGGCACCGGGACGTTATTTCATCGGCCTCTTCAATCCCAATCAGACGACCCCGCAAATCGTTCATATCGGCGTCAACCTCGCCTTCAATGCGTCGGCGGTCACCACGCTGGATTTCGACTCCGCCGGGCCGGTGCCGCTCGTGGATGACGCGGTGACGACCAACACCATCATGGTCAACAACACCAATTTGATCGAGGGTTTCAACGTCGGCCTGTGCGTCGCGCATCCGCGCATCTCCGACCTGGTGTTCACCTTGATCAGCCCCGCCGGCACGCGCTATCTGCTCATGGAAAATCGCGGCGGCCAGAGCACCAACGGTTGTGGCGCGGAAATCATCACGACGAACAATTTTCCGCCCGTGAACGCGAGCGGCGGCGCGGCGTCGCAAACCAACATTTTCAATGTCGGCATGACATCCGGCAAGCTGCCCATCACTTACAACTTCTACTCGGTGCCTGACGAGATGACGGTTTATTACGGGACGAACATCACGTCGGCCAATGTAGCTCTTGACACCGGTTTCACCAATAATCCGCCGATTCCACCTTTCACTACTAACAATGCGGGGACGAACACCTATCCCGAAGTCCTGACCGTCAGCTTCCCGCCTCCGGGCGTCCAAGCGACTTCAACTTATCTGACCATTGTCATGAACCAGTTCGGCAACCCCAACGCCAGCGGTGATGCGTGGACTTACACCGCCGGCGGCGTGCTGACCAACTTCGAGTATCTGGCCTTCACCGAGAACACCAACTTGACGACCACGCCGATCAAATTCGCGCCGCCACCGTTCGTGCCGCAGGCGTTGATGTATCAAACCAACATCACCTATCAAACCAACATCACGTTCACGACCAACATGGTTACGCTGCCCTTGAGCGGCTTTGAATCGCCGACGGCGGGTGAGTATCTTGCCGGGTCAACCGTGGATGGCTTTAGCGTCGTGAGCAATCAAGTAAGCGTGGTCAACGACCCAAATAACGCCCAGGCTGGCAACCAGTTTCTGGCACTGGCGAATGGCTCTATTTTTACCAACTTGCCGACGGTTGCTGGAACAACCAACACCCTGACTTTTGCGTATCGCGGACCGGGGATTGTTGGTTGGTGGCAGGCAGAGGGTAGTCCTAATAGCAGTGTTTACGGGAATAATCCAACTAATGTCCAATCTATCGCCTACACTAATGGCATAGTTGGAAAGGCGTTTGTTTTTGATGGCAGTTCTAGCCTAATAACAATGCCTCCTTCGACAAGTCTGGCAATCACAAATATGACTTTTGAGGGATGGATTTATCCTAATACAACTGCCTACGAACCAATTATCGAGTATGGGGGTGCAAATCAATACTCTTCCGTCCACTTATGGGTTAACGGGGAGGGTCTTTCCCAAAATCCTGGCCAGCTCTTTTGTAATATAAGGCCGCAGAACCCCGAGGCCTATACGGCATCCGGTTTGATACCGCAGAACCGTTGGACCCACGTTGCTTATACTCTGGACGCGGCGACTGCCAAGTTATATCTCTACATAAACGGGAAAAACGTCGCAATAGTTAATTCGCCGCTGAGTCCTCCGGTGACTTGTCCCACTTTTGTTCCGGTCAATTTGGGCTACAGAGATGCTAATAGTTTAGATGCGATGCAGGGCCAACACTTTTCTGGTTATATGGACGAGATGAGCATTTACAATCGAGCTCTTTCTCCCAGTGAAATCAAGGCTATTTATTCAGCCGGTGGCGCTGGTAAATATGATTCTCATTATTCTGCTCCGCAGAATCTGGCCGAAGCTCAAGTCGTTCTTTCGGGCGTGCCTAACTCCACTTTGCTTGGAGCAAACACCAATTGGCAGACGAACGCCATCACCTTTGTCGCCCCGACCAATGGAACGGCTTTGCAGATCAACGGGCTTGAACCGGGAATGTTGCTGGATTCGCTTGCCCTGTCCAGTTTTCAGGCCATCACCAACATAGTTACCAACACGGTGGTGGCGGTTAGCAACTTGTATTATCTGCCCGAACAATCGCTCGCGCCGTTGATCGGCACCAGTGCTTATGGCGAATGGACGCTGGAAGTTTTGGATGACCGCGCCGGAGGGACTAATACCACGCCCGAACTGTTGAGCTGGCAGTTGGAATTTAACTTCGCCAACACCAATCTCCCGGCGACGCTGCCGGTTTTGACGAATGACATTCCGCAAACCAACACCGTGGCGGCGGGCGGTATTGATTGGTATCAGGTCAATGTGCCGACGAACGCCGACTTTGCCACCAACACTCTGTTGTTCGCGACAAATCTGCCGGTGAATATTCTGTTCACAACGAATGCCCCGCCCACCACCAACGCCGCCACCGCACTGATTTCCAATGCAACCAACGGCTTCAGCGTTTTGGGCACGAATACTTCGCCCGTTAACACTTCATCCGCCTACATTGTTCCCGGCGGAACTTATTATCTCGGCGTGCAGAACACGAACAGCCTCGCCGTTACCTTTGCGCTCGAAGTGAGTTTCCACCTGTTCGGCCAGCCGCCGATGCTGGGAGCCGTCGCCAGCCAGTATGTCGTCGCGGGCAACACGTTTAGCCTCACGAACACCGCGACGGACTATAATGCCGGTGTGCTGGCTTACACATTGGTCACCACTCCGGCGGTCAGTGCGGCGATCGCAACCAATGGCGTTATCACCTGGCAAACGGCGACCAATACACCGCTCGAGGTTGTCGCTTTCACCACGGCCGTCACCAATGCCAGCACCGGTCTGGGCGTGACGAACAGTTTTAACGTCACGGTACTGCCGTTGCTGTTCACCAATATGCTACAAACCAACGTGGTGGTCGCCGGCGGCCTCAACTGGTATGCGGTGAACGTGCCGACGAATGCCGACTTCGCCACCAACATCCTGGAGTTTGCGACGAACCTGCCGGTGAACGTTTTGTTCACGACCAATTTCCCGCCGGCCACCAATTTTGCCACCGGGCTGATCCTCAATTCCACCAACGGCACCAGTGTTTTGAGCGCAAGCTCGTCGCCGGCCATCGTGCCGGGAAATACTTATTATCTCGGCGTTCAAAATACGAACGCCGTGTCGGTGACGTATGCGCTTGAAGTGAATTTCCATCTGATCGGGACGAATTCGCTGAACGCCGTGACGATTAGCAGCATTGTCCACACGAATGGTGGCTTCCTGCTGACGTGGTTCGCCCCGAGCAATTATCTCTTCCAGGTGCAATGGACCACGCTCCTTGTGCCCGCAACGTGGACTACGTTCACCAACGTCATTTCCTACAACCCAAACTTCCCGGCCAGCGCGACGAACGCGCAGTTCAACTTTTTCGACGACGGCTCGCAGACGGGCGGCTTCGGCGCGACGCGTTTTTATCGCCTGATCAATTTGCTGACGACCAACACGCTGACGCTGCCGTATCAGGGAAATCTCACCGTTGCCAGTTCCGCGCCCGTCACCGTCACCAACACGGCGGTTGATTCCCGGACCAACGCCGTTTTGACCTACATGCTGACGAACGCGCCCGCCGGAGCCAGCATCAGCACCAACGGCATCATCACTTGGACGGCTGCGCCGGCCGGTTTGGCCGCGCGGTTCACCACCATCGTGACCGATGATAGCGTGCCGCCGTTGACGGCCAGCAACCAGTTCACCATTTTCGTGAACCCGCCGCCGTCCATCACGAATGTCACCGTGACGGCCACGAATGCAGTGTTGTCATGGTTCGCGCCGACCAACGACCAGTTCAATGTGCGTTGGACGACCAACCTCGCGCCGACCATCGTTTGGACCACGTTCCCGAGTATCATCACTTCGACCAACAGCCTTTTCTTCTTCACCGACACCAACGCGCCGCTGGTGATGAAGTTCTATCAACTGATTCTGCTGCCGTAAAATTTCCGGCAACTCTCGGTTTGCTTTCCGCGCCGCTTGGCGTAGTTTCCATCTTTCGGGTCAAAGAGAAATTCACAGCCATGAGTAAAGAGTTCATCAAGATCGGCGGCGCGCGGGAGCACAACCTCAAAAACCTCACGCTGCAAATCCCGCGCGACAAGCTGGTCGTCGTCACCGGCCTGAGCGGTTCGGGAAAATCGTCGCTGGCGTTCGACACGATTTATGCCGAGGGCCAGCGCAAATATGTCGAATCACTTTCGGCTTATGCGCGGCAATTCTTGGACCAGTTGCAAAAGCCCGACGTGGATTTCATCGAAGGGTTGTCGCCGGCGATCGCGATTGAACAAAGAAGTTCCGGCAGCAGCCCGCGCTCGATCATCGCCACGACGACGGAAGTTTACGATTACCTGCGCCTGCTTTACGCGCACATCGGCAAATCGCATTGCCCGGAAACCGGCGTTCCGATCTCCACGCAAAGCACGAGCGACATCGTGGACAAAATCCTTGCGCTGCCGCCGAAAACCAAAGTCATGCTGCTCGCGCCCGTCGTGCGACGGCAGAAGGGCGAGTTCCGTGACGTGTTTGAACGGCTCGCCCGCGAAGGCTTCGTGCGCGTGCGCGTGGACGGCGAGATTGCCGAACTCGGCGAAAATATCGCGCGCATCAAACTGGACAAAAAAAAATTTCATAACATCGAAGCGGTGGTGGACCGATTGGTAATTGACGACAAAATCCGCGTGCGTCTCGGTGATTCCGTGCAGACCGCGCTGCGTTTGGGCGAAGGCGTGATGTTCACGTTGCATCAACTTCCTGAAGAGTCCAAAGTCCAAAGTCCAAAGTCCAAAGCCAGTGAAAATTGGATCGAAACCTTGCACTCGAACAAAATGTGTTCGCCCGCGACGGGCAAAAGTTACGACCCGCCGACGCCGAAACATTTTTCGTTCAATGCACCGGCGGGAGCGTGTCCCGTGTGCCACGGCCTCGGCCAGAAGATGGTTTTTGACGAGGCGCTCGTCGTGCCGGACATGGAGTTGCCGCTCGACGGCGCGATTCAACCTTGGCGGCGCGCGGGCAAGCGGATGAACATTTATTACAAGGCGATGCTGCGGAGTGTCGCCGGGCATTTCAATGTGGATCTGCAAACGCCGTGGCGCGATCTGCCGGAAGCTTTCAAAAAAGTTTTGCTGCACGGCTCCGGCGAGGACAACGTGGCGTTCAAATTTTGGCGCGGCGGCAAAGTCAGCACGATTGACCGGCCGTTTGAAGGCGTGCTGGTAAATCTGGAACGCCTTGCGACGGACAGCGAAAGTGAATTCATGCGCAACCGGCTCAAGGCTTACATGGCGCCGGAATTTTGCGATGCCTGCGGCGGCAAGCGTTTGAAACCGGAAATCCTCGCGGTCACGCTAGGCGGTGCGGGTTTTGCGTCGCAACTCAAAACCAAAAAAACGAAATTAAAACTTCCCGGCCTCTCCATCATGGATGTGTGCGGTTTGTCGGTGGAAAAGGCGGATGAATTTTTTGCCGCGCTCAAGCTGACGGAATTCGAGCTGAAAATCGCCGCCGAGGTCATCAAGGAAATCCGCGCGCGACTCGGCTTTCTTAAAAATGTCGGCCTCGGTTATCTCACCTTGGATCGCGAGAGCGGCACGCTCTCCGGCGGCGAGGCGCAGCGCATCCGGCTCGCGACGCAGATCGGCGCGGCCCTCGTCGGCGTGCTGTATGTTTTGGACGAACCGAGCATCGGCCTGCATCAGCGCGACAACGACAGCCTGCTCGCCACGCTGAAAGGCTTGCGCGATTTGGGCAACACCGTTTTGGTGGTCGAGCATGACGCGGACACGATTCGCGCGGCGGATTACATTTTGGATCTTGGCCCTGGCGCGGGCGTTCACGGTGGCGAACTCGTGGCGGCGGGCACGTTGCCGGAAATTCTTGCGGCGAAAAAATCTTTGACCGGCCAGTATTTGACGGGCGAGTTGAACATCGCGGTTCCAAAAAAACGCAATCAGCCGACGGAAGATCGCGGCTGGCTGGAAGTGCTGGGCTGCTCCGAAAATAATTTGCAGAACATTGACGTGCGGATTCCGCTCGGCACGTTCACCTGCGTCACCGGTGTGAGCGGTTCGGGCAAAAGCACGTTCGTCAGCGATATTTTGCAGCGCGCGTTGTTCCGCAAATTTTACGGCTCGAAAGAAAAGCCCGGTGAACACAAGACTTTGAAAGGCTTTGAAAATCTCGACAAGGTCATCGTCATTGACCAGTCGCCGATCGGCCGCACGCCGCGCAGCAATCCGGCGACCTACACGGGTATGTTCAATCACATCCGCGATCTGTTCGCCAAACTGCCTGCCGCGAAAGTGCGCGGCTACGAGCCGGGTCGTTTCAGTTTCAACGTCAAGGGCGGTCGCTGTGAAAAATGCGAGGGCGACGGCGTGCTGAAGATCGAAATGAATTTTCTCCCGGCGGTTTACGTGATTTGCGAGGCGTGCAACGGCAAGCGTTACAACCGCGAGACGCTGGAGATCGCCTACAAGGGCAAAAATATCGCGGACGTTTTGGACATGACCGTCGAAGAAGCCGTGACATTTTTCCGTGCCGTGCCGAAAATTTTTGATCCGCTGCTGACGCTGGCGGAAGTCGGCCTCGGCTACATCCGGCTTGGCCAGCAGGCGACGACGCTGAGCGGCGGCGAGGCGCAGCGGGTGAAACTGGCGACCGAACTTTCGCGCAAGGCGACGGGCAAGACGCTCTACATTCTGGACGAGCCGACGACCGGTTTGCATTTTCACGACGTGGCGAAATTGCTGGAAGTGCTATTCCGCCTGCGCGACGCGGGAAATACGTTGCTCATCATCGAGCACAATCTCGACGTGATCAAAACGGCGGACTGGATCATTGACCTCGGCCCGGAAGGTGGTGCGGGCGGCGGCAAAATCATCGCCGAAGGGGCGCCGGAAAAAATCATTCACAACGCCGCGAGCTTCACCGGGCATTATTTGAAAAGCGTTTTGAATTGAACCGCCGAGGCGCGGAGACGCCGAGGTTTCCGCTTTTTTCATTCCGGAATTTCGTTTAGATTCCAAGCATGGCTTTTTTGCGGCAGTGGCTTTTGATTTTTTCCGCGCTGATTTTAGGCGGCGGACCGCTTTGGGCCGCGAGCATCCGCGAGGATCGCGCGTTCGCGGCGGCGACGGCGGCGTTCCAAGATGAAAATTGGAGCCGCGCGGAGACGGGATTCGCCCGATTCGTCCAGCGTTTTCCGAAGTCCGAGCGGGTGCCGCAGGTGGTTTTGTTAGAGGCGCAGGCGCAGTTCAAGCAGGGCAAGTATGCCGCCGCCGGCGCGTTGTTGACGGCGCGCGCGGCCAGTTCCGGCCTGCTGGTTGACAGTTACGCTTACTGGCTCGGCGAGGCGCAATTTGCGAACGGCGATTACACCAACGCCGCCGCTACGTTTTCCGCGCTCGCCAACAATTTCCCCGATTCGCAATTGCGGCTGACGGCGGTGGTCGAGGCGGCGGCGGCGTATGCGCAATTTCCCGACTGGACGCGCCATGACGCGTTGCTCGAAGCGACGAACGGCATCTTCGCAAACGCGGCGCAGAGCGATCCGGACAATGCGCTGGTCATCAACGGACGGCTTTCGCTGGCGCAGTCGAAACTGGCGCAGACCAATTTTGCGGCGGCCGGGAAATTTCTGGATTTGCTGAATCCAAAAATCCTCGCGCCCGAGCAGGACTGGGAGCGGCTGAATCTTTTGTATCAGGTCAAGCTCGGGTTGGGCGACCTCGACGCGGCGCTGACGGTCACGACCAACCTGATGCAGTCGGCCACAACGCCCGCACGCGTGGCGGACAGTGTGGCGATGCAGGCCACGGTGCTGGAAAAAAAGAATCTGCTCGCCGCCGCCGTCATCGTGTGGTCGGAAAACCTGACCAACAGCGCGCCGGTGGAAAGCCAGCGCGCGGCGGTGCTGAAAATCGCGGCGCTGGCGGCGGCGCAAAATGACGTCACGAACGCGGCGGCCAGCCTGCAAAATTATCTGGCGCAGTTTCCCAATTCGCCGGTGGCGGAACTGGTGCTGCTGACGCTGGGCGAGCTGCACTTGAAAGGTTTCATGGCGACGGCGGCACCGGATCAACTGGTGGCGGCACAGACCAATTTCGACCAGTTCATCGGCGCGTTCACGAACAGTCCGCTGACGGGCAAGGCGTGTCTGGATCGCGGCTGGTGCAATTGGACGGCGGAAAAATATCCGGAAAGCCTGGTGGATTTTCGCGCGGCGGCGCAGCGGCTGCCGGTCTCGGAGGATCTGGCCGTGGCGAAATTCAAGATCGGCGACGCGTTGTTCGCGTTGCAGGATTTTTCCGGCGCGCGGCAAAATTATCAGGCCGTGCTGGAAGGGTTCGACGCGTTTCCTGAAGTCGCCAAATCCCTGGGCGACCGCGTGCTTTACCAGATTTTGCGGGCGGATCTGGAATTGCAGGACGCCGTTGGCGCGGACGCGGCGATGCGGCAGTTGCTGGAAAAATTTCCCACGAGCGAGTTCGCGGATCACGGGCTTTTGCTGCTGGGCGAGGGTTTTTCCGATTTTTCCTCGCCCACCAATGCACAACGGGTGTTCAGCGATTTTGCGCGGCAATTTCCCCAGTCCGCGCTCACGCCGCAGGTGAAGCTGGCCGTAGCGCGGACGTTTGAACGGGAGCAAAACTGGCCGGCGGCCATCACCAACTACGAGGGCTGGTTGGAAAACTATCCGACGAACGGACTGGTTCCGCAGGTGCAATTCTCATTGGGCTGGGCCAATTATCAGGCGGGGCGCGAGACGAATGCCTTCCAGCTTTTCACGACTTTTGTCACCCAGTTTCCGGCGGACACCAACGCGCCGCTGGCGCAATGGTGGGTAGCGGATCATTTTTACCGCGCCGGCAATTTTATCGGCGCGGAGACGAACTACGAATTGATCTATCAGACACCGGCGTGGAAAAATTCCGCTTTGTTTTATCCGGCGCAGTTGATGGCGGGCCGCGCCGCCGCCGGGCGGTTGGGCTATGACGACGCAAAAAACTACCTCGCCAAAATGCTGGCGGACACGAATTGTCCGCCGCCACTGGCGACGCAGGCGATGTTTGCCTATGGCGGCGTGCTGATGCGGCAGGACTCGCCGGACACGAACCGTCCGTTCGCTAATTTTGAACTCGCGACCAATGTGTTCGCACAAATCATTGCGGTCAATCCGACGAATGAGATCGGTGCGCAGGCTGGCGGCGAACTGGCCGACTGCTATCTGCAACTCGGCGCGCTGGACACCGCGACGAACGCCTACGCGCAGGTGGTCAATTCACCGTATGCCAGCGTCAGTCTCCGCAATCGCGCGCAAGTTGGCTGGGGTCTCGTGTTGGGGAAAAAGGCCGAAGCTGCATCGTCCGACGCGCGGAGAACGCTGCAACTTCAGGCGCTGGACATTTACGAGGACGTGGTCTATGACCAGACGGCGGACGCGCGCTGGGCCAAGCAGGCCGGTCTGCAGGCGCTGCCGCTCATGGTGGCGACGGGCGCAGGCAACGTGGACAAATTCTTTGCACGGCTGGAGATTTTACTGCCGCAGTTGAAGGATTCGCTGGAAAAGGAAAAAGCGGCGATGGTTGCGGCAAAATCTGACGGTGGTTGAATTCCGCAAAATAAAAAAACGCCGTTCCGTTTTTGCACGGAACGGCGTTTTTTATTTTCGTGGAATTCAAATCCAGTTTTTCCGCACCATGTATTGTTTGATCAGTTGCGTCAGGCCGACGTAACAAATCAAAGTCACCGCCAGCAGCGGCCAGAACTGCCATGGCAGCGGCACAAAGCCGAGATACTGCGCCAGCGGCGAGAACGGCAGGATTGCGCCGACGCCCATGATGGCGATGGTGGTCATGGTCAGTTGCCAGCTCGCGCGCGACTGGATGAACGGAATCTGGTTCGTGCGGATGACGTGGACGATGAGCGTCTGCGTCATCAGCGATTCGACGAACCAGCCGGTGCTGAACAGCGCGGCGGCGTAGGTGTGGTCGTTGTCCTTGGCGTTCGCGAACCGCGCGATGAGATCCGGCGTCGGTGGCACGAGGCCGAGGTTGCTGCACTTGAAATAAAAATACATCAACGCATACGTTGTGTAATCGAAGATGGAGCTGATCGGCCCGATGAAAATGATGAACTGCGCGATCTCGCCCATCGCCCATGGACGCGGCTTGGAGATCACCGCGCTGCCGACGTTGTCCGTCGGAATCGGCACTTGCGAAAAATCGTAGAGCAGGTTGTTCGTCAAAACCTGGATCGGCTGCATCGGCAAAAATTTCAGCCACGCGCTCGCGCCGAGCACGCTGAACATATTGCCGAAGTTGGAACTCGCGCCCATGCGGATGTATTTCAGGATATTCACGAACACTTTCCGGCCTTCGAGTACGCCTTCTTCCAGCACCATCAAATCTTTTTCCAACAGGATCATGTCGGCGGATTCTTTGGCGATGTCCACGGCGTTGTCCACGGATAAACCAACGTCGGCGGCGCGCAACGCGGGCGCGTCGTTGATGCCGTCGCCCATGAAGCCGACGACGTGCTTGTTTCGCTGCAACGCCTGCACGACGCGCTTTTTGTGCGTCGGCGACAGGCGCGCGAAGACGTCCGTCGTTTCGACTTCCTTGCACAGTTCGTCTTCCGTCAGTTTTTCCACCTGGCTGCCGAGCAGGATTTTCTCCGCGTGGATGCCAACTTCGGAACAAACTTTACGCGTGACCAAATCGTTGTCACCGGTGAGCACTTTCACCGTCACGCCGTTGAGCCGCAGAGCGGTAATGGCCTTGGCAGCGGAATCCTTCGGCGGATCAAGGAACGCGAGATAGCCGGTCAAAACCAAATCGCTTTCGTCCGCTTTTGTGAACGTGGTTTGCGCGCCGAGTTTTTTTGTGGCCACGGCGAGCACGCGGAAACCATCCTCGCTCAAATCGTTCACCTGCTGCACCAAATCACCGACGAGAATCGGTTCCATCGGCAAAATTTCGCCATCGCTCTCGAAGTGCGAACATTTGGCGAACACCGCTTCCGGCGCGCCCTTGGTAAGCAGTTGGCGCTCGCCGTTCGGCAGTTCGATGGCGACGGACATCATGCGGCGCGAAAAATCGAACGGGATTTCGTCCACCATTTTATATTTATCAATGCCGAGTTCGATGTGCAGTTGCTTGTATTTCAGCACCGCGCGGTCGAGGACATTTTTCAAGCCGGTCTGGAAATGGCTGATGAGATACGCGTCGCGCANNTCCATCGCGCCGAAGTTCTGGATGGAATTGAGTTTTTTGACGATGACTTTTTTCTTGGACATCGCCAGCGCGCCCTTGGAAAGACAGACGGAAACGATCATCGGCAGCATTTCCGGCGTAAGGCCGACGGCCACGGCCATCGCGAAGAAAAAGGCGTCCTTCCAATTGTGCTTCATGAAGCCGTTGATGAAAAACACCATCGGCACCATCACCAGCATGAACGTCAGCATGAGCCAGACGAATTTTTTTACGCCTTTGTCGAACGCCGTGTCTGTCTGCTGGCCGGAAAGGCTGCTGGCCATTTTGCCGAAGTACGTCTGCGCGCCGGTGGCGACGATGACGCCGGTAGCTGCGCCGCTCTCGACGCTCGTGCCGAGGAAGCAGATGTTCGTGTGCTCAATGGACGAAACGCCAGTGCGCGTGTCCGTCATGTCGTGCTTTTCCACGGGCAGTGATTCGCCGGTGAGCGTGGCTTGGATGATGAACAGATCCTTCGCCGCGATCAGCCGCACGTCGCCGGGAATCATGTCGCCGGCCGATAGCTTCACCACGTCGCCGGGCACGAGTTGTTGTAGCGGAATTTCCTTCTGCTGTCCGTCGCGCAAAACGGTGGCGGTGACCTTGATCATCGCCTTGAGTTTCGCCGCTGCGTTCCCGGCGCGGGTTTCTTGCACGAGGCGCAGCGTCACACCGAGAATCACCATGACCAGCATTACCGTGCCGCCGGGAAAATCATCAGTCGCATATGACAGAATCGAAAGCACGGTGAGCAGCACCACCAGCGGATTGCGCACGGCGGTCCACAAACGGTGCAGCCATTCGTGCTTGCGCTCGTGTGCGACCTCGTTCGGCCCGTATTGCGCCAACCGCGTTTCGGCCTCCGCCTCGGTCAGGCCGTTTGGTGACGAGCCGAGCGATTGCAAGACGGCGGCGCTGTCCCGCGTGGCGGCTTCGCTCAAGGCGTCAACGGTGCGCGCGGTGTTCAATGGATTTGTAATGGCCATGTGCTTGATGTGTAAAATTTCTCGCCGTAAATGAAACGTCAGTGACGATGTTGTGGTCATTTTGCTTGCGCTGAATAAATCGGGCAAGCCTGCGAAGAAGTTTTTTTCTGACATTCCGGTTACAATGCCGATGCCATCTTCTTTCGTGTGCTTGCACGTTTTAACCGAATCCGCTAGTTTAAAGCCGTTCGGGGAGCCAAATCACCTGTCGGTGACGCTGAGAGTTTGACGCGCGAGCGTCAATGACCCGCGAACTTGAACCGGATAATGCCGGCGCAAGGAGCCACTGCGTGGCGGCCAATGCGCTGCGCGCCTTTAAAAAGCGCTTTCCGGTTTCTGTTCATAACCAGAAAAATTATGATCGCGACCAAAGATTCATTCGAACCGCACAGCAGCGAGCAACTGCCCAATTCCAAACGCGTCTATGTTCCGGGCAAGCTCCATGCCGAAGTGCGCGTGCCGATGCGCGAAATCAAGCTTACGCCCACCAAGAAGTCCGAGTGCGATGTGATCGTCAACCGCCCCGTGCGTGTCTATGATTGCAGCGGGCCGTGGGGCGATCCCGCGTTCACCGGCACGTCCGGCGAAGGTCTGCCCGCGGTGCGCCGCGACTGGATTTTGCAACGCGGTGACGTGGAGGAATATGATGGCCGCGAAGTGAAGCCGATGGACAACGGCTATCTTTCCGGCAAGCACGCTGAGTTTGCCAGCAACGCGGAGAAGAACCGGCTCGTGGAATTTCCCGGTTTGCTCGGCCAGCGCCGCCAACCGCTGCGCGCGAAGGCGGGCAAGGTCGTCACGCAGTTGCAATATGCCCGCGCTGGCATCATCACGCCGGAGATGGAATTCATCGCCATCCGCGAGAACATGGGCCGCGCTCGCATCTCTGACATGGCGGATGACATCGTCCGCAACCAGCTCGACAAGCAGCACGCCGGTTCACAGCAACTTGCCAGAAGCGAATTCACTCCGTCCGTCTTCAAAAAATTTCCGCAGCGCATCCCGAAGGAAATCACGCCGGAGTTCGTGCGCGATGAAGTCGCCGCCGGCCGCGCCATCATTCCGGTCAACATCAACCATCCGGAAAACGAGCCGATGATCATCGGCCGCAATTTTCTCGTTAAAATCAATGCCAACATCGGTAACTCCGCCGTCGCGTCGAGCATCGAGGAGGAAGTCGAGAAGATGCGCTGGGCCACCAAGTGGGGCGCGGACACCGTCATGGATTTGTCTACAGGGAAAAACATCCACGCCACGCGTGAATGGATTTTGCGCAACTCGCCCGTGCCCATCGGCACCGTACCGATTTATCAGGCACTCGAAAAGGTCAATGGCCGCGCCGAAGACCTGACGTGGGAACTTTTCCGCGACACGCTCATCGAACAGGCCGAGCAGGGCGTGGA
>PLHK01000057.1:0-122 GCA_003139955.1 Limisphaerales bacterium | reverse complement strand
GGCCTGCGCCCCGGCTCGATTGCGGACGCCAACGACCGCGCGCAATTCGGCGAACTCGAAACCCAGGGCGAACTCACCAAACGCGCGTGGGCCAAAGGCGTGCAGGTCATGAACGAAGGCCC
>PLHK01000096.1 GCA_003139955.1 Limisphaerales bacterium | reverse complement strand
CGGATGCTGCTGGCGAATTGATTGGGCGAGCTTCGGCCACGGTAGGGTTACACCCCATGGAAATTTTTCGACTGCGCTCATAATCTTACAGGAGAAATTGAGCGCCTCAAATCGGCGGTGACAACCAAAACCGGCGCAAAATATAAAATTATGAAATCACCAAAAATCCAGTGGCTCCTGCGCGTGACGGTTATGAGCGCGATCAGCATCCTAGGTTCAGCGGGGCAGGCGCAAAATGCACCCNNGCCCGGCCCATCGGCACCGCCCATCACGCCAGCACCAACCATGCCGCCCGTCAATCCAACCCAACCCACCTATAATAATACGAATTACTTGAGCCATGCCGCGTTCACCAACCAAATGCCGCCGTTCTATGGTCACGGGGTTTGAACCGCCGCCAGAGTTTGCCACCGGTTTTAAAAATTTTATGAAAGACCCCGTCTATAAANNAAACTCATCGAACTCACCGGCACTTCCACCAAGTCCATGGATGACGCCGTGGAGACGGCCATCCAGCGGGCGCACAAAACCGTCAAAGACTTGTGCTGGTTTCAGGTGGTCGAAACGCGCGGCAACATCGCCAAGGGCAAAGTGCATCAATGGCAGGTGACGCTCAAAATTGGCTTTGCCGTGAAGGATTGAGCGAAAGAAAATTTAGATTGGCTGCAAACATCCTTACCGCCAGCAACGGCTGGAATACGGGACGTCCGTTTTCACAGCCACTACCCGGCGGCAAGAAATCAAATCAAACTCACCGGCGCGTCACGCCCGCAAATCGTCGGTCGGCGGTTGGGTTCGACGGTTTAGCGGTGGGGCAAACAAGTCTATGGTGTTAGAACTTGAGTTCAAGATGCCTTTGACCATTTGCATCAACTCATCAATGGTATACGGCTTGAGCATGATGGCAGCCGGCCGCAGCCAAGGATGGTTGGCAAACTCCCAAGTCGGCACGGTTCCCGTTGCCATGATGACGGCTAGCGGCAGGCGGATAGCATAAATTTTTTTGAGCAATTCAACCCCGGACAAGTTGGGCATGCTGTTGTCGGTGATCATCAGGTCGTAAGTGTTGAATTGCAGCGCATCCCAGGCGTCCGCCCCGTCTTCGGCGACATCCACGATATAGCCATGGGCGCTCAAGACATCGCTGTTGAGCTGACAGATCATGCGGTCGTCATCCACCACCAAGATGCGTTGCACCGGCAGGGTGGGGTCTGCCATCAGCGCGGTGTCCGGCTCGTCCAGTAGAGACATGGTTTGATTTTTCATATTGCGGATCCAAAAACATTTTCGTTCTATGCCAGCCAGATTAACTTGCTTCCGGCGTGGTTGCCATCAGGTGTTCTCCCCAGATGATTTTTCTGAAATCTTTTGGCCCGCTAGGATTTGCCGGACGCAACGGCAATGGCTATGCTCGCCAAAATTGAATGACTCGATGAAAATATTTTTACTGCCCGTTATGTTTTGCTTGGCCGCTGCGACGATGGGTCGGGCGGAAGAACCGTATCATCTGATCAAGGAAATTCCCGTGGGCGGCACGACCGGCTGGGATTATCTCTCGGTGGATTCGGCGGCGCAGCGGCTCTATGTTTCGCACGGCACGAATGTCGTGGTCATAGATTTGGCGGACGATGCGGTCGTGGGCGAGATCACCAATGTTTCCGGCGTTCACGGCATCGCCATCGCGTCGGTCTTGAACCGTGGCTTCGTCAGTTGCGGCAAGGAAAATAAAGTCGCGGTCGTGGATCTGAAAACTTTGCAAATCACGGACAAGGTTGAGACCGGCCTGAATCCCGACGCCATTCTTTACGAGCCGAAGCGGCAGGAAGTTTATGCGTTCAACGGTCATTCGCAGTCGGTCACGATTTTTCCCGCGAACCTTGACCGGTTTGAAAAAGAAAGGCCAGTGCAGACTATTCCGCTGGGCGGCAAACCGGAATTCGCGCAGGCCGATGCGGAAGCCGGTCTGGTATTCGACAATCTGGAAGATCAAAACGCAGTCGCCGTGATTGACACGCAAACGCACACGGTCAAAAACCGCTGGCCGATTGCACCCGGCGAAGGCGGCTCCGGCCTGGCGATTGACGTGGCGCATCAACGTCTGTTCATCGGCTGCGGCGACAGCAAAACGATGCTGATGATGGACGCGACCAGCGGCAAAATTCTGGCGAGCGTGCCCATCGGCGAGGGCGTGGACGCGAACGCGTTTGATCCGGGAACGCAACTGGCGTTCGCTTCCTGCGGCGACGGCACGACGACTATCGCGCGCGAAGACGGCGATAAATTAACGGTCGTGCAAGTTTTGAAAACAGAACGCAGCGCGCGGACAATGGCACTGGATCCGACGACGCACAAAATTTACCTGCCCGCAGCGAAATTTGCCGCGCCCTTGCCGGACGAGCGGCGCGGCCAGATAATTCCCGACACGTTCAAGATTTTGGTTTACGGATTGGAAAAATGATTTTGCATCAAACCATTGTCATGGAAATGAGCCCGCCCGCCGATAAATCGTTTGATGACAATTTTAACCCGCAGCCTGCTTGACTAGATGATGGTCAACTGCACGCTGCTCTCGATGATGCCCGCGCTGATGGCGTAACGCGTGAGGCCGGCGGTGTCATGGATGTCGAGCTTCTGCATGAGATGTTCGCGGTGCTTCTCGACGGTCTTGAGGCCGATGCCCAGTTCGGACGCGGTCTGCTTGTTGGCCTTGCCCTCGGCGATGAGTTGCAGCACTTCCATCTCGCGCGCGGTAAGTTCGGCGGCGGACTGGCGGGATTGATTGGGGCGGGCGGATAATTTTTGCTGGGCCAGGCGCTTGGTGATGGTAGGGCTGAAAAAAGATTTGCCGGCAAATACCTCGCGGATGGCGCGGCATACCTCGTGCGCGGAAGTCTGCTTGAGCAAAAAGCCCATGGCGCCGGCCTGAATGGCGTTCTCAACATACGCATAATCATTGTGCGCGGAGAGCATGAGCACGCGGGCGGTGGGCAACGCCTTCATCACCTGCCGGGTGGCTTCAAGGCCGTTGAGCAGCGGCATGGCGATGTCCATGAGCAGCACATCGGGACGAAATTTCTTGGCGAGCGCGACGGCCTGCCGTCCGTCTGCCGCCTCGGCGATGATTTCAAAATCGTCTTCGAGTTCGAGCATCCGGCGGAAACCTTCGCGCACGATTGTGTGGTCTTCGGCGAGGAGAATGGTGATGGGTTTCATGGGCATGCAAGTTGGGTGTTTGGAGTGGATTTTTTTAGCGCGGACGGGCGGGTTTTGGCGAACGGCATTTCGACGTCCAGCGTCGTGCCTTGTCCCGGCGCAGAGTTGACGCAAAACGTGCCGCCAACCATCTCCACGCGTTCCCTCATGCCGAGCAATCCCAACCGGTTATCGCCTTTGGCTTGCAAGTGTTCGGCGAAACTGAAGGACTGGCCGTTGTCATGGATTTTCATGCCGATGCCGGCGGGGATTTTTCGGAGGCTGATCTCCACGCGGCTGGCTTTCGCATGACGCGACACGTTGGTCAACCCTTCCTGCGCGACGCGGTAGAGCACCGTGCGTTTGGCGATGTCCATCTTTTCCACCCCGGCAAAAGCTTTCAGGTGGACATGAAGACGCGTGCGTTTGGAAAAAAGTTTTACAAACGTATGCAGCGCGGGAATCAACCCGAGGTCGTCGAGCACCGCCGGGCGCAGTTCACGCGCAAACTCATGCACGATGTTGACCGATTTTTCGACCAACTGCTGGGTGCGGGTGATGTCCCGGGCCAAATGCTTGTTGTTCGACACGGCTTCTTTCTTCAGGGCGGCCAGCCGGACATTGATGCCTGTCAAAGTCTGCGCGATGACATCGTGCAACTCGCGGCTGATGCGTTTCCGTTCATCCTCTTGCGCCAGCAGAATCTGCCGCGACAATTGCCGCATCTGTTCCTGCAACCGCTCCGACTCGGCCAGCAGGTTGCCGTAATGACGCTCGCTTTTTTTAAGCGCCACCTCGACCGCCTTGCGCTGGGCGATCTCCAAAATCAATTCCTCGTTCGAGGCGGCCAACACTTCGATGCGTTTCTGCGCTTCGGTCGCCGCTTTGCTTTTGGTGATGTCGTAAAAACAATTGATCGCACCGGTGATTTCTCCGGACTGGTTTTTTAGCGGCCGGATATTCACGACACAGTCAAGCCGCGTGCCATCGGGCTGCTGGAAGATTACTTCCTGATCCCGCACTTCGGATATTTTCCCTCTCAATACGTCCGCCATGGGACATTTCGCGGCGGCCAGCAACGTGCCGTCGGGACGAAACAACTTGAAAGACCCACAATACCGCTGGCTGGTATCACCGGCCAACGGCTTGCGGCCCCATAATTCCACGGCGCGCTCGTTAAAATTCTGAACCACGCCGGAAGCATCACAAGAATAGATGGCCACCGGCCCGCGCTCGAACAAGATGCGATAGCGCTCTTCGCTCGCGCGCAACGCCTCCTCCGTCAGTTTCCGCTGGGTGATGTCGCGAATGTTACATTGGATGACGGGGTGACCATCTTCTTGATAGAGGTTGGCCACCACTTCCACTTCCTGATGTTGACCGCGCCGGCTTTCGAGCGGCAAATTTTCGTAGCGGACTTCGCGCTTTCGTTTCAGTTTCCGGAACATCTCCTGGCTCGCGACTTCATCCTTGAGCAGGCCGATCTCGAAGAGTTCCTTACCGACCAACTGGTTGTGCGTGTAGCCCAGCAGCTTCGTCATGAACGGATTGGCGTCAATGATTTTGCGCGTGACTGGATCAAGGATGAGCACGCCGTCGTGCGCCGTTTCAAACAGACGACGATAGCGGATTTCGCTCGCGCGAAACGCGGCTGTTGCGAGGCGGCGTTGCGATTTTAATTTCGTCATCATTGGCGGCGCAAGGCGTGGTTCAAATTGATTTTGACGAGCCGTTGGATGTTTCTGGACGGTAGCCGATCTCACGCGCGACCCGGCGCACGGACTGTGCGGATTGCAACACCAGCCGCTGCGTGCTGGCGATCTCATCCTTGAAACCTTTGGTGTTGCTCCGGGCGTGCTGCTTCAACGAGAGCAGCCGGACATTGATTCCCAGCAAAGTCTGGGCAATTTCATCCTGAAGTTCATGGCTGATGTTCTTGCGTTCATCTTCTTGAGATACCATCACGCGGTGCGTGAGTTGTCGCAGACGTTTCTGCAACTGGAGAGATTCCTCTAGGCATTTCTTGTAATGCCGTCCGCTCTTCTCGGCGTCCTCCTGCATGACCTTGTGCCGGACGACGCCGCGCTGCAATTGGCGATGGGAGGCGGCCAGTTCCTCGGTGCGCTGCCCAAGTTTTTCCGTCAGCCGGCTCAAGTTCGTCTCGTTCTGCCGCGCCGCGTGATGCGTCTCCTCAATCGGCGCGTTGGCGGTGTTGAAAAAATTCAGCGCCAGCGTGGTGGACGGATTTTTGGTCTTGGGAAAACCCAGCATCAGCACTGCCTGCTCATGGATGCGCGCGAGGTCGAGCGTCTCCAATCCCTGCGCAACGGCCTGCCGTCCCAAGGCCAGCGCCGACCGCAAACTTGCGCGCGGTCCCTGCACCAAGTGCTTCCGCAAGGCGGACGCATAACTTTGTGACAAGGTGATCGGTCTTTCCTTCATATTGGCATACTCGTCCCGGCGGGTCGGTTCGGAAAGCTTTATCTTGCCCGGACGACCGCAGCCGACCTCATCATGTGTAAACTAAATCAATTTGACCATGGGGTGAAACCCTACCAGCGATCCAAAAAAACCAGAAAGCCCGGCGAACACCGGAGGAGAAGTGTTCGCCGGGTGCGACCGGCCTGGACGAATTTTATTTCGTCCGCACTGCGCAAAAAATTCAAGTCCGCCCCGGCCACGCGCCCGGCCAAATCATTTCCCGACATACTTTGACGGGTTGCGAATCCGGTCGAGCCGTTCGGCTTCATTGGCCGCCAGCACCGTCTGCCGCTGTCTGGCGGCAACGGATTTCGCCAGCGCTTGCGACAGCCAGTGAAGCGGTTCGACCAATTTTTGAAAGGCTAGTTGGATGCGGTTGAACATATTCAAAATGCCTTTTTGGCTTCCGCCGCCGGTTTTTTCAACCGGCGATAAACCTGTTTAACAAACGTGTCGGCGCGAAAACCAGCCGGACCTTCCCACACTTCAAACTGGCCCGGTTCAGCCGCCACAAAATCGCCTTGGTTCACCCGTTCATCCCATTTCAAAGGCCGCAGTTGCCCGGCGGCGATGGAAAACGCCGGGGTGGTGATTGCGTTGTTCATACGCTTTTGGGTTTGACGAGCAGTAACGCAATGCCGCCAACGAGCATGAGCGCGCCCGCGACGGGCGGGATGAAATGGCTATTGGTGGTCGCAAGGTGCATGCCCAGAAAATTGATGGTTTGTCCCGGCGTCGTGAAGCTCAAGCCCGAATAGGCGAGCACAACGATGCCCAAGGCGATCAGGACTACGGAAATGATGGTTTTGATGTTCATATAAAATTTGAATGGATTTTTTGGCAGACAGTTTTTCAAAGTGGTTTCCGACCGGAAATAATCCGCAGCAGCACCACTACGATGGCGATGACGAGCAGGATGTGAATAAAGCCGCCCATCGTGGTGCCGGTGACAATCCCCAACAGCCACAGGATGACCAGCACGAGCGCAATGGTGTATAACATAAGAAATTGTTCAAGCCGGCGGACGCGCCCTCACGCCCGCCGGCCATCGGGGAACAGTTCAGTTCGCGGCGACCGGCACGGCGATGGTCATGTTGTTGACCACGCTGGTCACGCCGTTGATGTCTTCGGCCAGTTTGGTGACGAGGCTTTTTTCCGCGTCATTCTTCGCGATGCCGCCGACGGTGACGACGCCGTCCGTCGTGGAAACCGTGGTGTGCAGGGCGCTGGTGGAATGATGCGATAGCAAGGACGACTTGATTTCCGCCGTGATGGAAGCGTCATCAATCTTGTCGCCGACGGTAGCGTCCGGGGCTGCGGGCATCTTGGCGACGGTCATCTGGTTATCAACCGATTTGACATTGTCAACGTCCTTGGCGTATTCGGTGGTAAGCTCCTTCTGCGCCTCGCTGTTCGCCTCGCCCTGCAAAGTGACGACGCCATCCAGCGTATAAACCGTGGTGCCGGTGGCGCTCACGTTGCGATGGAACAGCAGCGCGGTTTTGACCTTCGTGGTGATCCACGCGTCCGAATGTTCCGCCGGTTGGTCGCCGCTGACCACGAGCTGGTTGTCCACGCTCCTGACGCCGGGCAGGCTCGCCACGGTATCTTCCGCCATGGATTTGTGCGAGTCGTCCGCGACCGTGCCAGTCAGGGTGACGACGCCGTCCTTGGACTCCGTCTTGATGGAATCGTCCTTGAGGTAGGTTTTGAATGTGTAGGATTTCGCGGCGGCCGATTCGATACGGTCGTCCGTGTCCGACGCGCGCACCGGCGCGGTGGTGATTAACATTGTGCTCACGACTGCCGCGAGCGTTAGGGGGAACATGGTTTTCATTTTATTTCTTTCAGTAATAACGTTGTTGGTTGTTAACATTGGCCAGAAGCTAGGGGATGCGGACGCGCCTCGCCATGGGGTGTAACCCTACCGAGGAAATTTTACGAACGCGGATTGAACGCCAGAAGTCGCGCAATAAAAAAGCCGCCACGCCGAAATGCCTTATGGAAACAGCAGCTCAAAAAATCTTTTGCCGCCAAAAATCCAGATGACCGCTGCCACCGCGATGTAAGGGCCATAAGGCATCCGCGATGACCACTCGCGCTTGCGCAGCAAAATCAACGCGATTCCAGCCACCGAGCCGATGAGCGAACTCGCCAGCAGCGAAAAAAACGCGCCCTGCCAGCCGATGAACGCGCCGATCGCCGCCATGAATTTCACGTCGCCCAGACCCATCGCCTCGCGCGGCAAAATGATTTCCGAACAGACCACGTCCATGTGCGGCTCGTGCTCCGGGTCAATTTTTTCGTCGCCGAGCTTGAGCGTCTCCGGCGTCAGGCGCAGCGTCACATTTTGGTAACTGCGGTCAATCAGTTCTACCGTCCGCGCCTGCAATACAATGGCGTCCGTCTTGCGGTAAAAAATTTCTTCATACGGAATTTCCCGATCCGGCAGGCACAGCGCCGTTTCGGTGAAAACAATTTTGCTTTCACCCGGCAGCGAAATTTTTTGCCGGCCAAACAATAATTTCCCCAAACGCAGCACGGCATAGACAATGCCCGCGCCGACTACGATGCCAATCATACTTCGCGCCATGCCTTGACCCAGCGAGTGCGTTCCGTGCAGCGTTGGCAATAAAAATGAGATCGCAAATCCCGCCACCGCGCCGCCAATCGTGATTTCGTCGGGAATGATAAAATGCTCAAAATCAATGAACGTCGCCGTGATCAGTCCCGCCAGAAACAAACAATACACCGGCGCGAGCCACGGCAATTGCCGGCCAAACTCCAGCCAGCACGCGAGAAACGCCACGCCCGTCAGCAGTTCTACGATGAAGTAGCGCGACGAGATGGGCGCGCCGCAATTTTTGCATTTGCCACGCAGCGCCAGCCACGTCAGCAGCGGAATGTTGAGGTAAAACGGAATCGCGTATTTGCAATGCGGACAATGCGACGACGGCGTGACCACGCTCAAGTCCAGCGGCATCCGGTAGATGCAGACGTTCAAAAAACTGCCGACCACGCAGCCGAACGCGAAGAACACCAGCGACCAGAAATGAAACGGCACGACCGACCAATTGTGCGGGTCGAACACGGCGTCAAACCCCATAAACGCTCCCTTCCACCGCGCGCCGCATCACGGCAACCGGCGCGGGCTGTCCCGTCCAAATCTCAAACGCCTTCGCGCCCTGATACACCAACATCCCGATGCCGTTGGCGGTCTTGCAACCGGCAGCTTTGACCGCCGCGAGCAATTTGGTTTGCGTTGGCTGGTAAATCATGTCGTAAACGGCCTGGGTTTTTTTCAGGGAGAATTGCTTTTCGTCCAGCGGCGAAGCGTCTTCCGGTTTCAATCCGAGCGACGTCGCATTCAAAATCAAATCCACTTCCACCTTCGGATAGCCAACGGAAATTTTGACGGATGGAAATTGTTTCTTTATTTCGGCGGCGATTTCTTCTGCTTTGCTCCCCGTGCGGTTCACTAGAAAAAGTTCCGCCACCTTTTCTGCCGCGAGTTTCAACGCCGCCGTGCGCCCCGCGCCGCCCGCGCCGAGCAGTAAAACTTTTTTTCCGCGCAACTCGATTTGCAATTCTTCCCGCAATGACGAGACAATCGCATCCGCATCCGTGTTGAAACCAATTGAACGACCATTTTCAAATTTAATGGTGTTCACCGCGCCCCACGTTTTGGCCGAGACGTCCAGTTCATCCACCATGTCCACCGCGAGCAACTTGTGCGGCACGGTGAGATTGAGGCCGGCGAAGTTCATCGCGCGNNGAACGCCGCGTTGTGCATCGCCGGCGAGGCGGAATGCTGGATGGGCGAACCCAGCACCGCGCACAGGCGCGTGGCGGCGTTGATCGGGGCTAAACTGGCTTGCGGCACGCGCAATTTATATGCGGCAACGGCACGAGTTCAAAGCGCAAAGTCCGTGGATGGCTCCAGCCGCCACGACTTCCCGCGCAGAGAGAAACCAAATTTGTGGAGCAGCGCCGCCAGCCTCTACGCCGATTGATCCAGCTTGGGGACAAACCGCTCCAAGGGAAACTGCGGCCTTGGTAAGGGCAACCCGGCGTAATGCGTTTGACACCAGTAAGCTTGACAAATCGCAAAATCAGCCAAAGACTCGTCAAAACCCTGCGACCAAAAATGAACTGGAGAAGTTCAAGGCAATAGCTGTTAGCCTGCACTATGCACGATGTAACCAACACCAAGCTCTTCATGTTCGGCATTGCTGGTTTTTTAGTTCTAACGGTGCTGAGTAGTTTGTGCTATTGGTTAGCCGGTAGCATTGCACGATCTATTTCATCGATGCCACGACGCATTTATATAGCTCGGCTTGTGCTCATGGTCATGTTTGTTGCTCTTTGGTGGCTCTGTATTTGTTTCACGCTGCACCCGGTTATTGGAGATTCGCTTCGCCCAGAGTTCTGGTATCATGTGGCTTGGCAGGACGGCACGGGCTGGGGCAGTCTTATGATTTTAGCATGGGTTATTGTAGCTTTGATTGATTGGCCAAAAGTGAAACCAGATGAAAAACGTGCCGCCTGACAATTTGCCGGAGCTGAATTAGACCACGTTCAAACTTATGACTATTTTACCAGTATCAAAACAAGAGTGGTTCAGTTTGTTGCTGTTTCCATTCAAGGCTTATGCGGTCATCTTCCCGATTTTGTGTTGCTTTTACAGCTTGGAGCCGTTTGATGTTCGTGTCGCCCAGACGTGGGTAATGCATGGTCTTGAACTTGGTTATTTTTGTTGTATTCCCATCTTCACTTTGGCGGCGCTAATTCAGATTACCGCTCACCGGCGAGAGGCAGCTATCGTGAGTCTGGTGTTTGCGCTAGCCATCATGGTTTCTATTTTATTTTTATTGCCACTGTTAGCTCTGGCAAGAGGATGAGTTATGTTTAGCTACGCGAAACGAAGATTTTGGTATTGGCGAGCTGTTCATTATTTGAGCATCGTTCGCTTCCGTCGCCGCGTCGTTTTTGGCTTTGTTTTGCTTGGGGTTTTAATAGCATGGATTATCACTGCTACGACCAAGCCGATATTTGCGAGCCGAGCCACGATTCGAGTTGACGAGATGGATGCACGGGGTTTTGTCCCAAATGACCTTTCGCCGGAAGAGATGCAGCATTTGATCAAGAAAGGCTTAATCAAAGGCGGATATTAGAATGAGATAGCGCACATCGAACCATGAGTATTCTTCCACAAAACGAACAGAAACGACTGAGAGTGGTGCTTTTTCCATTGAAAGCGTATGTGGTTCTCGCTCCACTTATCTATTTTGTCCTGCCTCAATCCTATCGGTCTGGACAGACAAGCACCGGCCTTTTTGTAGCATATTCGTTGGGCTTTGATTCGTTTATTTTGCTTCTTATCGCATTTATTCTCGCCAACATCGGTCCGAGAGGATATGCGCTTTCCACTGCCATATTCGGAGTGGCGGCATTTATTATCATGGCATCGCTTTTTCCAGCTAGAGCTTAACCGACAAGCTTTAATGGTTTAACATACACAACATTGATTAATGCCTTGCGCTGGCCGATCCGCTGTTCCGCCTTCGTTTTACTTCGGCGCGACAAGTGCGGTTCGCGCTGCGAGCAACGCATCGCTCAGCTTTCTCTTTTAACCGCCTAAAAATAGTTTTTTTGGCCCCAGCTTGGGAAAAATAAAATACTCGACTGGCAATCCTGTTAATTGTAATTCTTAACCAAGAAGGCCGTTAAAAGAACCGAAAACTCTGATCGAAACTTGTCACGGAATCATCAATCAATTTGATAACCAAAGAAACCAAATGAAAAATCAAATAACTAAAACCCTTATCGTGGCGCTGGCTATTTTCTCGCTTTTTACAAATGCCATCAATGCCTGCACGGGCATTACCTTGAAGGCCAAGGATGGCGCGGTCATTTATGGTCGCACGATGGAATGGGGGAGTTTTGACTTGGAGTCGCGCGTGCTGGTCGTCCCACGCGGCCATCAATTTACCGGCGAGACACCGGATCATAAACCGGGTATTACTTGGAAAGCGACTTATGGTATCGTAGGCATGGATGCAGTCGGCAAAGTTATCATAGTAGATGGCATGAATGAAAAGGGGCTCGCGGTGGGGCTTTTCTATCATCCGGGTTTCGCGGAGTATGCAGATTACGACTCGGCTTTGGCCGCGCAGTCAATGTCGGCGATGGATGTCGGACTCTATCTGCTGTCGCGTTGTGCCACGGTGGCCGAGGTGCGGGTGGCCATGGCTAAAATCCGGGTGGTGCCGGTGCTGGAGCCGCTCATCGGGATTGCGCCGCCCGTGCATTTTTTCGTCACCGACCGCAGTGGAGCCTCCATCGTCATTGAATTCGTGCATGGTGAAACAAAAATTTATGACGCGCCATTGGGTGTGATTACCAATGCGCCAGGTTATGAGTGGCACGAAATTAACGTGCGGAATTATTTGAACCTCTCTTCGATTGCCGTCTCGGATAAGAATATGGCCAACATCAATTTCAGGCCGCTTGGCGGCGGCAGCGGGATGATTGGCCTGCCTGGTGATAATACCCCGCCGTCACGGTTCATCCGGGCAGTGGCCTTCACTCAAACTGCCCGCCCGACGGCCACTGTCGATGAAACCATGTATGAGCTGTTCCGCATTCTTGATAACTTCAATATCCCATTGGGCGGCGCCGAAGGTGCGGGTGAAAACGTATCTACCGACATGCGGAGCGCCACCATCTGGACCTCCGGTTATGATACAAAAAACTTGGTGATGTATTATCACACTCAAAACAACCGCCGAGTGCGCATGGTGGACTTCAAGCGAATTGATTTTGGAAAATCGGATTTCTTGGTGCGTGTGCCGCTGGACAAGCAAAAGAAACAAGACATTGAGGACGTCACGCCTCAAACGTAGTAATCAAAGAACCTATAATTAGGATTCCCCATTATTAAATAAGGCCTAACCAATCGCCGCAACTAAAGCCTGATAATTGCCTGCACCGCCACCCTTAAGATTATGAACCTCGATAAAATCAAAGATTTTTTTGGCAACCTCAGCACGCATGATTTGCCCACCGGCGGCGCCGCGTTGGTCGGAATCATTTTGCTGATTCTGGTTTTCAAGAGCGGCAAATTGGCCTACCGCTTTTTGTTCTTTCTCATTGCCGCCGGGCTGTTTGCTGGCGCGTGGTGGTGGCATACCCATAGATGAGCACGCCACCAGAAAAGTCGCCGGAGCTACGTTAGGCCACATTTGAACGTCATGCATATTTTCCCACATAATAAGCAAGAGTGGTTGGGAGCATTGCTATTTCCATTCAAGGCTTACACCGTCATTGCGCCAGTTTTGTTTTTGATTTCCGACCGGCTTCCTCACTATCCACATTCTGGCGCGACCTAAGCAGAGGGGATAATGATTTTGGGTTTGTTTCCTGACGCTGCGTTTTTACTTTTTGCATCGATATTGTTATCGTTTTTCTCACCGAAGGGTTCGGCTTTGCCTTGTTTGGTCTTTGGTCTAGCGGCATTGATTATCGGCATCCATTTTTTTACGAGATTAGCTTCGGCTTGAGTTTATGACCATGTGGCCAGACAATTCGCTGGAGCCAATGCCTTGCGCTGGCCGTTAGTTCGCTCCGTGAGGAAGACATGGTTCAGCGTAAGCGTACTCATGGTCTTTGGTTACACTTTAATGCGATCCCGCAAACCACCGTAAACCATCGAGTTAATCCGGGGCTTGGCATAAAAATTATTTGGAAAGCCCAGCGTGATCGCGCTTGCTTCGTTGAGGATCTCTAGATCATCGGTACCCAGTTGAACTTCAACCGAAGCCAGGTTGTCTTTGAGTTGAATCAGCTTTTTCGCGCCAATGATGGGGATGATGGGCACACTCGCATATCGCAACCAAGCCAGCGCCACCTGAGCGGGTGAGGCACCTACTTTTTTACCGACAGCGATAACTGCGCGAGCAATGCGATCTTCATCGGTTTTATCTTTGCGCATTGAATCCATGCCTTCAATGGATAGACGCCCTTTCACAGTTTTGGGCGCATCGTCCAGATATTTACCCGTAAGCACACCCCCGGCCAGCGGCGACCACGCCGTGATGGTGAGACCAAACTCCTTGGCCATGGGCACAAGCTCGCGCTCGGGCGTCCGCTCGATGAGATTATATTCGATTTGCAGGCCGGCGAAGGAAGACCAGCCGCGCAAATCCGCTAACATGTTCGCCTCGGCTACCCACCAGGCGGGAGCGTCGGAAATGCCGATGTAAAGCACTTTGCCCTGACGCACCAGATCGTCGAAAGCACGCATGACCTCTTCGACGGGGGTCATTTGATCCCAAACGTGCATCCAGTAGAGGTCGATGTAGTCGGTTTGAAGCCGTTTCAAACTGGCCGCCACCGCCTCCATCATGGACTTGCGCTGATTGCCTCCGGCATTGGGATTATTGCTCGCGGCGGTGTTGGTATATTTGGTCGCCAACACCACCTCACTCCGATGTCCCGCTATGAATTCGCCGACAAATCTTTCGCTGGTGCCATTCGTATAGATATTGGCGGTATCAATGAAATTGCCGCCCTGTTCGCGATAGTGATCGTATATTCTACGGGCTTCATCCTTGGTGGAACCCCAGCCCCATTCGTCGCCGAAGGTCATTGTTCCCAGACATAAGTCGGCGACGCGCAGCCCGGTTTTTCCAAGAAGTTGGTAGTTGATCATAAATTCTTAATGGTTGCTTGAAGTGGGACTTGAGCCCACGAATGAATTAATGATAGAGTTCTAACTAGCTAAGAACATGGGGTGTTCACCCCATTCGCTTCAGCATGTTTAGGTGTTCCAATACGACCGGCTTCTTGCAACCATGATGCCTAACAAGTTTCGCCTTTGGGGATGATAGTCGCAAATAGCCTAGTTCAGGGATTCACTAGGGCGACGCGATAAAACTGCTGTGACACGCCGCCGATTGCGATGATTTGGCTGGTGGTCAGACTGTTGGCAGTCACTGGCGGCAATACATTGCTCCAGTTGGCACCCAGTAAATTGGTGGAGCTCTGTAATTGATAGGTCGCTCCCGGTGCCGAATTCCAAGTGACAGTCAATTCCCGATTGGTCAGATTGATCGAAAGGGTTGCGGGCAGCAGCCCACGAATCAACTTCAAGTCTTCCAATCCCAGTTGCCGTAAGTGATCCAGGCCGCCGCTGATGGCTGCATAATCAGCACCTGTCAGCGGGTCTGGTGTGTCCGGCAGTATGGTGAAGCTGGTGTAATCGGTCGCAGTGGTCTGATTTAATATTTGAATCAGGTGGCAGGAAGCATTTGTGATGATGTCGGGCGCAGCAGCGAAGAAATTGTCCACCGGCAGGATGAGTGTGAACGCATTGGTTCCCGTCTGGGTGATCTGAACTGGGGCATAGGAGTAAATGGGCGCACCGAGAAAATTGACGTTATTGGCAAAATTCTGCGGACCGTAAAAACACCAGCCGTGGTAATTGTTCACCGTCACCGCCACCGAATTTGACCAGTCCTGTTGTCTGAACGCCTGCAGCGTCACCCGTCCCGGCCACGGGGCCGCGCCGCCGTCCAAGTCCAGATTATTCAAAGTCTGTTCATCGTAGTAATCGGCGTTCACATAATCCTGACTGTCCCTGATGTTCAAGTCGAACAGATTGGTCGCTTGGTCGGCATAGCCAATTCCCATGTTCGCATAGAGAATACCCAGAAATCCGCTCTTGGGCTTGGTGGCCCCATCCACCCAAACTCGGCCACCGGTGACATGGTTGCCCAAAATCTCCGCCGGGCCACAATCATGGATCGTCAACGGCCCCTCCGAATATCCCAAATAGACTTGGGAGCCGCTGGCCAGATTGGTCAGCACCAATCCTTGACCGGTGGTGTAGGAAATGAAGTTCTGGTAAGGATTCGACCGGTAAGGAAAGAATCCGGCCGGTGGCGCCGCACCGATCACACCGCCGGGGCCGTATCGGAAATAAAGGACATTATCGAGCATCAACTGGCTGGCACCAGTCGCAGTCTCCGTGATTCCCGCAGACTGGGGCGCAGTAATGAACGGAATCTTGGTCATGAACTGCTCCAGCCGGACGTTCGCGGGCGTGTTCACGGAAAACACGGCGCCGCCATCCGCTCCCGTCCAACAAAGCTGTGTCCAATAGCCCGCTCCCTGAATCGTATAGTTGCCACCAGTGACGTTGAGAGTTGAGCCGATCAGGTAATAGCCCGTCGGCATATAAACAATGGATCCATTATTGGCCGCCTTGGCATCATTGATCGCCTGCTGGATGGCGGGAGCCGCGTCCGCGCTGGCATCGCGTTTGGCATTGTAAGGTGGCGTGGTCACATCCAATACCGCCGCGCCATCGCTGATCGGTCCGGAATTCAGAAACACCTGGTTGGGCGAACTGAGCGTCGTGGTGATGCCGACATTTGAATTTGCGGGCGCAACATTGATGGCGGTCACGTTGAAGGAAATTCCCTTGCCGGAAATCTGCACCAAGTTCGTTTGATTGCTGATTCCCGGAAACGAGTTATTGGCCACGATCAAATTGGCCGCGCCGCTGAGCATTCCACCGCTGAAACAATTCAAATTGATCGGCGGGTTGTTATTGGGTGGATGGCTGAACTTGCAGTCAAAAATCATCGCCATTAAAACATCGCCGAGCGTGATCGCGCCGCTATTCAGTCCCGCGCCGAGATTCTTCCACGAATCCACCCAGCAGTCCTGGATGACATGCATCTGACCCGCATAGCCGGTATAGGGCGGCATGGTGATGAACGCCTGCGAACCCGTGGAAGTGCAGTGCCGCGCGCGAATGGGAGCGGCACTGATCATGTCCGCCACGCTGGAATGGTCGAAATGCGTGTCATAAGTCATCTGCGCCACGTTGCCGTGCGAGTCAATGCCCGTTCCGCACGATTCAAATTCGCAACCTTCAAACATATATTCATAATCGTTCGGATAGTTCAGCCCGATTTGCGAGCCACAAACGCAATTGTAAAACAGGCAGTTCCAAATCTCGCAGCCGCCGGTCCATTCATTGCCGGAACGGTTGGTGAAATTCAGCGCCACGCCGGTGAAATTCAGGAACGCCTCGTTCCAATGCCGCACCGGATCTTCCGGCAAGCCGCCGCCGGGCACATTCTGGACTTGATGCACCACGCCGCTGGCCGCGAGATTCCGGCCATCCCAACGAATGCCCACATAACGGGCGTGGTTTACTCCCGTCGAAAAAAACATGGTGCCGCCCGGCGATCCATACCAGGCAATCGTCGTGTTGCTGCCGCAACCCACCAACGCCGTGCCATTGATGCCGTAACCGCCGGT
>PLHK01000038.1 GCA_003139955.1 Limisphaerales bacterium | reverse complement strand
GGCGGCTTCCTGCAAAGGCCGTGAGAAAATGGATTCAATGGCGCGGTGAAGTGGCTTGATGTCGAATAGAGTGCCGCGCATGGACTCGGCATAATCTTTAAGCCGCTCATACACGCGACGGCGGGCGCTGGATGGTCTGCCTAATGCGCCGCCTTCGGAGCGTTGTTCGGCGGCAACCAACTCAACGCCGGTGCGGACAAGTTCGTGATGCTTTTCCAGCCGGGGCAAGCCGGGCGTTTCCGGTTCGCACGCGGCGGCACGAAGAATTTCATGCTGGGATTCCGTGACGGTGCGGCCTTCTTCGTCCACCCATGCCAGCGCGTCGTTGTCGTCGGCGGTGCGGACATAAACCATGACGCCGGTGGCGGCGGTTTTGCCGGGCGCAACTGGCACGGCGGAAACCGGCTTGGTGGCAAAAATGACGTTGGGAAGGTCGGGGATGGTTTTTTTCAGCGCCGGGTTGCGGTCAATGGCATTTTTCCAAACCTGATACGCCTGCGACGCAAGATCAACTTCGTTGTCGTCGGGGTCGTCGAGGATGCCTGATTTTTCCGTGAACAAATCAAGGATGCTGGGGTCGTGCTTTTCATCCTCGAAAAAGGTTTCATCCGTGCCGACAACCTCGGCGTTTTCCTGCAACCGCTGCCGCACGCGGGAGCGCAGGCGGATGAGTTTTTCGACGCCATCGGCGGGCAAAAACGAGTAGCAAAGAATTTCCTCGGATTTCTGGCCGATACGATCCACACGCCCGGCGCGCTGGATGAGGCGGATGATTGCCCACGGCAAATCGTAGTTCACGACAATGGCCGCGTCCTGAAGGTTCTGGCCTTCGCTCAAAACATCGGTGGCAACCAGCACTCGCAATTCTTCCGCTGCTGAAATTTTCTCGCGACAGCGGTTGCTGTTAGGGCTGAACCGACGGGCGTAGGCCGACGGGTCATCATTGTCTCCGGTGACGGCGGCAAGTTCCTTGACGCCACGTTTTTTTAGCTCCGTGTTCAAATAGTCCACGGTGTCGGCGAACTGGCTGAAGATCAGAATTTTTTCCTTCGGGTGTTTTTTGCCGATGAGTTTGAAAAGTTCGGCGAGCTTGGCGTCGGTGTCGGGCTGCCAAGCGCCGGAAAGATTCAAAATGGAAAAGAGCCGGTCAATGTCATGCTGTAAATGTTTGGCAAGGTCTTCGACAAAAAGGCCGGGGCGCAACCAATCGAAGCGGTTGCGGTAGTGGTCATGCAGAAATTTATAGCCGCTGACGGCCTGCTTGCGGAAATCGTCCAGCGATTTACACCCCTCAAGATTAAGCGAGTGGTTCCGATGATCCGTGCCGCCGTCAAAGAAATCCCCCGGCGTGGTTGTGCTGTCGTCGTCCGCGTCGTCGCCGCGTGTGTCAAACAACGCGGCGTCCTGCGTGCCGATGGGCAAAGGTTGGCCGGATTCTATGGCGTGCAAATACAAATAATTGCGGAGAATATGCCGCTGGACAGATTGCAGAAAAGCCGAGCCGCTACTTTCAAGCCGCTTGAAAAGATTCGTGCGGCAAAAACCAATGAGCCGCTTGCCAGCACGGGACAGGTTTTTCATCAACTCCGCCTCGTCATTCGTCGGCGGCACGTCGAGCGTGGCTTTAAGGTAGTTGGCGAGTCCGTAACGCGGTAAATGCAACACGCGGACAGTGTCCACTACCTGTTCGCAATAAAGCCGGGCGTATTGATCGTCCGGGTCTTTATCGCGGATGCGGAAAGCGAGCGTGCGCGGGCGGCGCTTCGGAAAATAGAATTTCGTGCCGTCCTCAAGCAGCAAGAACGAACGGCCTTGCGCGGGCTTGGGTTCGTTGCAAATCGGGCAGTTTGTCTGCCGCGCCAAAATGGGACTGCCGCACTTGGGGCAATCAGTTGTGGCGTAGTTTTTCTGAATGAATGAGCGCGTTCGACGAACCATGAAAAGGCGCATGAGTTCGCGCCAATCGTCGGCGTGTTCGCTTTTCTCAAATGCAGCGAGACAATTCACGGCGCATTGGTGGCGCTTCGTGAATTCTTCCACTCGGTTGTCGCATTCTTTGCGGATGTATTCTTCCGGGCGCAAGCCAAGCGCCTGGTCTGCATCTAGGAAAAGGCGAATTTGGTTCGCCAAGTCGAGATATGCTTTGTTGTAAGGCGTGGCTGAAAGCAGGATGCAACGCGAGTCGTTGCGCTGAATGTAGTCGCGGACAACGGAATAAGTCTTGCCCTCGCGGTTGCGAAGATTATGGCTTTCATCGAGCAACACGATCCGGTAGCGACGCAATTCCGGCAGGTTGTTCCGAGCCTGCGAAAGCGGGATGATTTTGGCAAGCAAGCGGAAGCTNNGCAAATGATGAGCGTTTCGAGCGAGTGCGGCGGGTCTTGGAACACGCGGGCAAGCGCGGTCGCCATGAGGGTTTTGCCCAAGCCGACAACATCGCCGATGATTACGCCGCCGCGCTTCTCAAGGTGGCGCGCGGCAATTTTTACAGCGGCGGCTTGAAAGTCGAAAAGTGTGTTTCGGAAATCCGGCGGGATGGAAAATTCTGACAGCCCGGCGCGGGCTTCCTCGGCCAAGTGGTAGGCCATTTTGACGTAAATCAGATATGGGGCGACAAGGTCTGGCCGCGCCCAACTTTCTTCGATCACCTGAATTNNTCGCCCTGATGGGACAGGCCGGAAAAAGTGAGATTGCTACTGCCGACATATCCGACGCGCGGATTGTTAAAATCATTGCGGAAGCAGAGATAAAGTTTGGCGTGAAGCGTGTGACGGAGGAACAGTTTGACGACGAGCTTCCCGGACTTGATCTGCGCGGCCAAGCGGCGCAGCCC
>PLHK01000029.1 GCA_003139955.1 Limisphaerales bacterium | reverse complement strand
GCGCGGACGCGGGCGAGCAGTTCGTCGGTGCTGAAGGGTTTGACAAGATAATCATCCGCGCCAACGTCAAGACCGTTCACGCGATCTTCAATCTGGCCTTTGGCGGTGAGCATGAGCACCGGCACGACATTGGCAACGCGTCGCAACTCGGCGCACAGCGCGAAGCCATCGAGTTTGGGCATCATCACGTCCAGCAAGATGAGGTCGGGTTTTTCGCCAAGCGCACGTTCGAGGCCGCGCTCGCCGTCCGCCGCCGTCAATGTCCGGTAGCCTTCCGCCGTGAGCAAATCCGCCAGCGCCATGCGCATGGGTGTTTCGTCTTCGATGATCAAAATGCGTTCCATGATTATTTTTTCACTGGCAATTCGATGGTGAACCGGCTGCCCTTGCCGGGTTCGCTCTGCACCAGCACGCGCCCACCATGCGCTTCCACGATGTGTTTCACAACGCTCAAACCGATTCCAACACCCTGAGTTTCGCGGCGCAACTCAGAACCGCGCCGGTAAAATCGTTCAAAAATCTTCTCATGTTCCGCCTTCGGAATGCCGGGGCCACAGTCGCTGACCGACAGATAAAAACTGGATTGACTGCCGGATCCGATTTCCAGCGACACCGTCTGGCCTTTGGCGGAATGCTTGATCGCGTTGTCGATCAGGTTCACCAGCGCCTGCTGGATGGCGCTTCCATCCACTTCCAGTTCAAACTTGGTTGCCGGTGATTGGCCCCGTGCGGGATTTAACTTCATAAGCACACCCTTTTCTGCCGCGTAGGGTTCCATCAACTGGACGGTGGTCTGGGTCAACGCCATCAGATCGGTGGGTTCAAACTCATATTGTTTGCGGCCCTGTTCAATCCGCGAAAAATCCAGCACGTTTTCAATCAAGGACGAGAGGCGTCGGCATTCCTGACCGATAAAGCGAAAATATTCCTTCTGCTTTTCTGGCGTCGTGATTTTATCTCCCTCAAGATTTTCGGCCATCAAGCGCACGGAGGCAATGGGGGCGCGCAACTCATGCGAAACACTCGAAACAAAGTTGGTTTTCATCTCATTGAGCTGCTGCTCGCGCCGGAATGAACGGTAGGCGGCAATAAACCCAACCATGGCGGCCAGTGCTGAAGCCGCGATCAGTGCCCCAAATATCCATTGAAGCTGGCGCTGTCGGGTGTAAAGCAAGCTGCGATCAGTCAACCAGATCTGCAGGGAAAAATTTGGGTGGCTTGGCATATCTTCAAAAAAGATTTTGTCGCCTTCTTGTCTGCTGTCGGGCATTGACAAAAATAAAGCATTCCTCTCCTGCTGCCCGGCTTCTGAGTCGCGGATCGTCGTCCCTGCACGCTGCGACATTTGAAAAGATTCCTGAGCCAGAATGTCACCGGATGGCTTGGCGTCGCCAAGCGTGCTCCAAGGTGATGGCAGCGAAACTTGCCGGCCCTCCAACTCCAATGAAATGCTGAAATATGTGGGCAGCGAAACCTTTGCATCCATTAGCGCATCGGCAAACCCGCGCATGACCACTGATCGGGGATAACAATCCACTCGCGTTATGGGCACGATGGTCGAAACCGGACGATTGGAAATTGTCGTATTATTTTGGTAAAAAGAAGGACTAAGAATACAAAACCAATGTTGGCCCATCGCATCCAACCAAAGATTGGTGGTCATGATACCATGGAGCTTACCGGTTTGTTTCACGGCGTCGGCCAATTCCGATTGCCCCAGTTTGTCGGCCAGCAAGATACGCATAGCTTTGACTGCCGCCGCCAGTTGTGGATTGTTGGACACCAACCTTCCAGCTTCATCTAGCAGGATCGGCGTCAACGCAGTGGGCGAGGAGATTTCCGATTGCAAACTTTCCCAAAGTCGTTCATTGGGTCCGCACTCCTGCGCCCGTTTCAGGGCTTCAGCCAACGCCAAAGTTTTCAGCGGCACTCCGCTGTCAGAGACAACGTCGTAATAACGTCCGGCAAACCAGAGCAATAGATTGATGGCATTCGTGGCGGACATTGCCGGCAAACCGGCGCGAAGCTGCATGAATTCCGCACAGACAATCCCGGGCGGCGGAGGTTGAGTCAATTCAAACGCTTTGACGCAGTTGGATAAAGATTCATTCGTGTAGGCCGCCGACTGAAGGGCTGCCCACGTTTGTTGCTGTGCGAGAGTTAGGTTTGCCAGCCACGCGGGTGGGTGCGGGGGTGTTGGGTTTCCAAACTCAAGATCACCGTTGTTATTGAGTGAGAAACTCACTAGCGGAAGCGGCCCTTCCTGCCATTGGGGAAACGCTGCGTGCAAAGTTACCAGACAGTTGGAGATAATCTGAGATTCGAAGGTGTCGGCCAGCCACTGCTTCCGGTTTTGATTTTCCGGCCAAGGTATGATTCCACCCTCTAAATAGCCATACCAGCCATTTCTGTCGACATCGAATTGTGTCAACCGGCGGGCGGCAATTTGACCAAACTCACCTGGCAGCGAATGAAGAATTTCGGCCGCGCGTTGTTGGGCTTCGTGGTCAACCGCGTTGCGTTCTCGGAGAATCGCCCAGAAGCCAAAGCCAGCCATCAGCGCCACCGGCAGCAGAATCAAAACTGCCTGCCAAAAGAAAACCGGCGTCGAACGCCTCATATTTTGCCGCGCGAAATCTGGTTGCTCCCGCAATTTTCGCCGGTTGTCAAGGAATTGGGAAAAGAAAATCCCGAATAAGACGATGAAGCAGCACGGTGAAAAGAATTTTTGGAGCAGGGATTGGTCATGCCGCTGAAATGCGGCCACCAGCATCATCGGAATCATTATCGCGTAGAAGATGCACAAACCGCGCGCCAGTCTGTAGCGCGATTTCAAGTCGTTATTGCGCTTCCGACTCAGCCTCCGGCCAATGAGGAGTGCCACGAAAAAGACCAGCAGCAGAATCAAAATCCCGATGTAGGGGCGTCCGTCAGGCATGATGGTTTTGCGTTTGGGGCATATTGTCTGACGAATTCATTACTCGGGAGTATGACAGACAGCAAGATTCAGTTGTCATGTTTTTGTAAAATCAGTACAAACAAGCCGATGGCGGTGGCACTTGATGACGGGGCGTCAATACGCGCGAATGCCTCTGCACACATGACTACCGGCAACGAATCCCAGACCGATGGCTAAACCGGACAATGCAAAACCGGGTGCGCAATGTTGCCTATTTGCAACCGCAGAGTAACCGTCGATCGCAAGGATGATGCACCAGTTTGGACACGAAGTTTTCCAATCGCCAAGGAGCCTACGACCTTGGGGTAGCATTTCAAAAAGAAACGATACTTGGCTGGGTTGCGCCAGAAAGAAGCCGCGCTAACTACGGTGCTTGAACCCGTCTGCCGCCGGGACCAATTGACGGAAGTTCTTCAGGGCTTTTCACATTCAAACTGAAATTTTTCAATTGGATTCTTACTCACGACCGGCGTTAAGCCATTTTCTAATTTCGCATTTATATATAAATGCGGTTGCTGATATTACTGATAGATTTTTGTCAAAACTTCAAAAAAGCCTTTAAAAATGGTCGGGGCGGGGAGATTTGAACTCCCGACCTCTTGCACCCCAAGCAAGCGCGCTAGCCGGACTACGCTACGCCCCGAACCATAAATTTGCTCTTAAATTCGATGATTTTTGGGATTCAATTTGACAATTTTTTCCAGCCCCTGCCTAAAAAACAAGCCGGCAAAGCCCAAACCAGAATGACAAAATATGCCCATCCCATCGAACTTCCATTTTGTCTGGTTGAAGATAAATGGCAAGTATATTTGCCACGTCTGCCAACTGGAGTTCAAGGCATGGCTGCCGTCGTTCCCGGTGAAACATCCCAGCCGCCACCGAGCGCTTTGATCAACTGGACGCTCGCAGTCAATTGTTGCATCTGGAGGTTCAACACCGTCACCTGATCGCCGAGCAGAGCGGTCTGGGCATTGATCACATTGAGGTAAACATCAATGCCGGATTGGTAGCGGACATTGGCGAGCGTCAAGTAGCGTTGCGACGCGGCGACGGCGGCATTCTGTTGTTGCAGTTCCTGCGACAAGATTCGCAGCGTTGACAAATTGTCTTCGATTTCCTGAAAGGCCGTAAGCACGGTCTGGCGGTAATTCGCGACGGTGCCCTGATAAATCGCCCGGGACTGTTCGGTGACCGCCTTGCGCAAGCCGCCGTCGAAAAGCGTTTGCGCCAGCGTCGCGCCGACAGACCAAACCAAGCCCGGGCCGGAAAAAAGATTTTGTATGGAAGTATTTTGGTATCCCGCCGAGCCGCTCAAAGTGATGGTCGGATAATAGGCCGCGCGCGCCACGCCGATCTGCGCGTTCGCCTCCGCCACGCGGCGTTCGGCGGCGGCGATGTCAGGACGGCGTTCGAGGAGTTCCGACGGAATGCCAAAAGGAATGGCGATCGGTTTTGCGGTCAGCGAGTTGGTGGCGATGGAAAAGGATGAGGCCGGCTGACCGAGGAGCGTCGCGATGGCGTGTTCGAACAGCGCGCGCTGAATGCCGAGGTCGGTGGCCTGCGCGAGCGTGGTGTTGAGCTGCGTTTCGGCTTGCGCCACGTCCTGGTCGGACGCCAGACCCGCGCCATACTGCGTCCGGGTCAGCTTAAGCGACTCCTGATAGGCGAGTACCGTCGCATCCAAAAGCTGCTTCTGCGCATCCTGCACGCGCAACTGAAAATAATCCACCGCCACTTCGGCTTGGACGGTCAACCGCACATTTTCCAGATCAGCCAGCGTGGCCTGGGCTTCCAGCGAATTGGCCTTCACCGTGTTGCGGATGCGGCCCCAGAAATCCGGCTCCCAAGAGGCATCGAAGGGCAGCGAATATTCGGTGAAAGTCGAGGCCGCCGAGGATGAACTGGATTGATTTAGTTGTGATGCCTGCCGGGATTCCGTGACCGAAGGATTGACGCTCACGGTCGGGAAATACTGCGAGCGGGATTGTTTCACCACGGCCCGGGCGGCGAGAAAGTTGGCGAGCGCGGCGGCGACCGTCTGGTTGGAAGCGTCCACCTGGCTTTCAAAAGCGTTCAGCTCCGGCTCATGAAACATTTCCCACCACTGGCCGCGCAGGACAGCATCGCCTGGCCCGGCGGTTTTCCACCCGTCGGTTTGCCCGGCTTGCGCGGGCGTCATTTCTTTGAAGACAGCCGGGGTTTGCACGGATGGCTCCGCATATTTTGGCGCGAAGCTGCAACCGGCGAACAGAGTTGCGCCAGCAAGGCAGACGACGACCGTTTGAGCAGCCGCTTTGAATTGGGAAAGGAACGTTTTCATTGATCGGCTCATGGCTAACCGCGAAAGATGTCGAACGGTTCGATTTTGAGCACCTTGCGTATGCCGATATAGCTGGAGATGCCGGCGATCAGCAGAACCATGCCGAAGGCCAGCGTCAGGTTACCGAACGTGATCATCGCCGCGTAGTTGGGCAGCCGGTAGCGGGCGATCGAGATCATCAGCGTCACCAAGCCGATGCCCAAGCCATAGCCGATCATGGCTGTGAAGAACGCCATGAACAGGATCATGTAAACCAGCTCGCGCCCTTTGGCCCCGATGGCCTTTAGCGCCCCAAACTTCTCAAGATTTTCGATGATGAAGGTATAAAAAGTTTGGCCCGAGATGGACAACCCGACGATGAAGGCGATGATGGTCATCAGCAGGATGTTGGTGCCGATGCCAGTCTGGTAGGTGTAATAGTCGGTGATCTGCCTGTTGAACTCGTCCTTGGTCAAGGCGATATAGCCGAGCTTCTTGACCTGGCGCTTGATGTCGGGAATGGCGGCATCGTTCTTGGTGTCGACCAGGACATAGGAGATGGTGAAGCGGGTGGTCGGGATGTAGGCGATCGCGCGGCTGTAGGTGGTGTACAGCGTGGGGATGCCATTCAGGCCATTGGCCGCGACCCGGGCGATGCCGACCACCACGCAGCGATTGTCATTGAGCTCGAAGGTCGATCCGATGGTCGGATTCTCCAGCTTGGAGAACTCGACGTCCTTGACCACGAAGACCGAATTGTCGGCATAGATGTCCTCGATCCTGCCCTTGATGATCTCAGGGCGCCCGAGCAGGCTGGTGTCATCGAGGCCGACGACGTTGACCGCCTGGTAGGTCCCGTCGTTGAGCTTGACCAGCGCGGCACCGACGAAGAGCGGTACCGCATAATGGACCCCGTCCATGCTGCGCACGGCATCGAGCAGGTAATCGGGCAGGGGGATGGAGCTGGTCGGGGTGTTGACCGCCGGATCCATGATCCACATCGACGCTCCGATGTTGGTGACCGTCGAATAGGCGCGGTTGAGAATGCCCGAGAACATCGCGGTCATCTGCACCATGAGGAAGACGGCGAAGGTGATGCCAATCAACAGGGCGAAAAACTTGCCTCGGTCATTGACCAGCAGCTTGAAGCC
>PLHK01000004.1 GCA_003139955.1 Limisphaerales bacterium | reverse complement strand
AAGTTACGGTTTGTTTGCAGTTGGGTGATGAAACGATTGTCACTGATGGTTTGGAAGCCGGGGCGAGTGTGCTGGTCAAGGAAGGGGTTTTGTTCCAATGATCGCCCGGTTCGTCACCTTCTGCCTGCACCGCCGATGGATGATGCTCACGCTAGTCGTCAGCATATCCATTTTCGGAATTTATGCCTTGCGGCAACTGGCCATTGAAGCCTACCCGGACGTGGGCGACGTAACTGCGCAAGTCATCACACAATATCCCGGCCACGCCTCCGAAGAAGTGGAGCAGCAGATCACCATTCCACTGGAACGCCAACTCAACGGCATCCCCGATTTGCATGTCATGCGCTCGCAAAGCACGTTCGGCCTCTCGCTCATTGACCTGGTTTTTGAGGACGGCACCGAGGATTATTTTGTGCGCCAGCGCATTCAGGAACGCATCAACAGCGTGACGTTGCCGCCAAACGTGCAGGCCGGCATGGACTCCATCACGCCGCCCACGGGGGAAATCTACCGCTACACCGTCCAGTCAAAATTGCGCAGCCCGCGTGAATTGCGGGACTTCAACAATTGGGTGGTCATTCCGCATTTAATTCAGGTGCCCGGCGTCATCGGGGTTGATCCGTTTGGGGGTGAGAATTACCAATTTCAAGTGTTCGTTGATCCGAACAAACTGGCGCAATACAACCTGACGCTGGCCCAGGTCGAAAACGCCATTTCGGCGAACAATATCAATTCCGGCGGCAGCGTGATTGTGCGCGGGGAACAAAGCCTTGTCGTGCGCGGCATGGGCGCGATCACCAAAGTCCAAGATTTGGAGAACATCGTCATCACGCAAAAAGGTGGTGCGCCGGTTTTTGTGAAGGACATCGGCCATGCGGAAATGGGCGTGTTGGAACGCCAGGGCATTCTCGGCATAGATGACAATGACGACGCAGTCTCCGGCATCGTGCAATTGCTAAAGGGCAAAAATCCGTCGCAAGTGTTGGATGGCGTCCATAAACAGGTGACGGAGTTGAACACGAAACTCCTCCCGCCGGATGTCAAGGTCGTGCCGTATCTCGACCGTTCGGGTTTGGTGGCAACCACTTTGCACACCGTCAGCCGAACTTTGCTTGAAGGAATGGTATTGGTCGTGTTGGTGCTGGTGTTTTTTTTGGGCAGCGTCCGCAGCGCGGCGCTGGTGGCTTTGACCATTCCTTTCGCGCTGCTTTGGGCCTTCGTGCTGATGCACTACACCAAAATTCCGGCCAACTTGCTTTCACTTGGCGCGATTGATTTTGGCATCATNNTTCCGATGTTCTTTGCCACGCTGGTCATCATCACGGCCTATCTGCCGCTGTTCGCCTTCGAGCGGGTGGAGAAAAAACTTTTCACGCCGATGGCCTTCACGGTGGGTTATTCGTTGCTCGGTGCCTTGCTGTTCGCCCTGTGCGTGGTTCCGGCGCTGGCCTATCTCACTTATCGCAAGCCGGGCAAGACATGGAAGAATCCCATCTTTGAATGGCTGCGCGGCAAATATGATTCATTCCTGCTGCGCGTGGTTGAACGGCCACGCATTGCCTTATATCCCGGCCTCGCCGCCGCCGTGCTCGTGGTGATTCTGGCGCTGACCATTGGCCGCGAGTTTCTGCCGTATCTCGATGAAGGCTCGCTCTGGCTGCAAATCGAAATGCCGCCCGGCATTTCCATTCAAAAGGCGAGCGAGTTGGCGCGCAATTTCCGCAAGGTGATCCAAACTTTTCCCGAAGTGGCCCATGTCATCACCCAGACCGGACGCGATGACGCGGGCGTTGACCCGTGGACATTCTCCCACATTGAAAGCTGCATCACCCTGAAACCTTACAACGAGTGGGGCGGCGACAAGCAGGCGCTCATTGCGCGGATGAACCAAAAACTGAATGCCGAAATGCCGGGCATGACCTTCGGCTTTTCGCAGCCGATTCTCGACATGGTGAATGACATGATTTCCGGCGCGCATTCGGATTTGATCATCAAGATTTTCGGCGATGATTTCACCGAATCCCGCCGCGTCGCACAGTCCATGGTCAACCTGCTCCAAGGCATCCGGGGCGCGAAGGACGTGGCCATTGACCAGGAACCGCAGCTTTTGCAGCTTCAAATCAAGGTGAACCGCGAGGCCGCCGCGCGTTATGGCATCAACATTGCAGACGTGGATGACCTGATTGAAACCGCCATCGGCGGCAAGGCGGTAACCACCGTTTTCGTCGGCGACCGTAATTATGATGTGAACGTCCGGTTCAATGAATCGGTGCGCGGCAATCGCGAAGCCATTTCCAATTTGACCATTTCCTCGCCGAGCGGTGCGCGCATTCCGTTGTCCAATGTCGCGTCCATCAAAATCGGTCCCGGCGAAAGCATGATCTCGCGCGAAATGGGCCGCCGCCATGTGTCCGTCAAACTGGACTTGCGCGGACGCGACCTGGCCACGTTTCTGGCCGAAGCCCAGCGCAGCATCGAATCCAACATCAAATACGACCATGAAAAATATGAAATCACCTGGGGGGGGGAGTTTGAAAACCAGCAGCGGGCGCAGGCGCGGCTGACGCTCATCATCCCGGCGGTGCTGGGTTTGATATTTTTGATTTTGTTTGCCGCGTTCGGCCATGCCCGCTATGCGGCCATCATCATGCTGACCGTGCCGCTGGCGTTGGTCGGCGGACTCGCGGCATTGCAACTGCGCGGCATGACTTTGAATGTTTCGAGCGCTGTCGGTTTCATCGCGCTGTTCGGCGTCGCGGTGCAAAACGGCGTCATCATGGTGTCCAATCTCAACCGCTGGCGGGCAACCGGAGCCGATTTGAAAGAAGCCGTCCGGCGTGGTGCCGGCGAACGGTTGCGCCCGGTGCTGATGACGGCAACGGTAGCCACGCTCGGCCTGCTGCCCGCCGCGCTGGCCCACGCCATCGGCAGCGACGTGCAACGTCCGCTGGCCACGGTCATTGTTGGCGGCCTCATCACTGCGACGGCGCTGACGCTGCTGATTTTGCCAGCCGTTTATTACGTCGTGGAAAAACGACTGGACGCCAAAGCCGCCGACTCAGCCGGGCAAATTTGAATTCCAATTTTATGAAACCGATTTTTTCTTTGGCTGTGCTGGTGGCCTTGCTGTCTGCCAAAACTGTTCTGGCTGATTCCACCTCGACGAATCCCGCCGCACCGATGCCAGAATGGGTCGTC
>PLHK01000155.1 GCA_003139955.1 Limisphaerales bacterium | reverse complement strand
GGCTGGCCGGGCAGCAATCCCAAGGACATCGAATTTTTCGCGCAAGCCAAAAAACGCAAATTCAAAAATGCGAAGCTCGCCGCGTTCGGCTCGACGCGCAAAAAAAATACGCCGGTCGAACAAGACGACCAGGTGCGCCTGCTCATCGAAGCCGGCACGCCGGTCGTGACGATTTACGGCAAAACTTCGATGCTGCATGTGAAGGAAGTTTTGCGCTGCTCGCCGGAAGAAAATCTCGCGATGATTGGCGACACGGTAAAATTTTTGAAGGACAACGGCAAATTCGTCATCTACGACGCCGAGCACGCGTTCGACGGTTTCAAATTGGATTCCGATTACGCGCTCGCGACGTGGCAGGCGGCGGAAAAAGCGGGCGCGGATTTTGTCGTATTGTGCGACACGAACGGCGGCTGCCTGCCGCAGGAAATCGCGGCCATCACGAAAGTTGCGATTGGCAAATTAAACTGCAAAGTCGGCATCCATACGCACGACGACATCGGCCTCGGCGTCGCAAACGCATTGGCATCATTGGATGCCGGCGCGGTGCATGTGCAAGGCACGATCAATGGCTATGGCGAACGCACGGGCAATTGCAATCTCACAAGCGTGATTCCGTGCGTGGCGCTGAAGATGAAAAAAAATTGCGTGCCGGCAAAATCACTGGCGAAGTTAAAAGAACTTTCTGCGTTCGTGGATGAAGTGGCGAACCTGCGGCATAATCCACGTCTGCCGTGGGTCGGTTCTTCGGCATTTGCGCACAAAGGCGGCGCACACGTGAACGCCGTGCAAAAACTGGCGTCGAGTTACGAGCACATCAATCCAGAGTTGGTTGGCAACGAGCGGAACATTCTCATCAGCGACCTCGCCGGCCGCAGCAACATCGTCATCAAAGCGCAGGAACTTGGTTTTAAAATCGCGAATGACACGCCCGAACTACGCCAGATCCTTGACACGATCAAGCAGCGGGAGCACGAAGGCTATGAATTTGAAGCCGCCGAAGCTTCGATGGCTTTGATCATTCGCGGGATCCTGGATCACAATCCAGCACTGTTGTTCGACGTGGAAAAATATCACGTCTCCATGCGTCGCGATGCCAAACAATCCATCTGCGAAGCGACCGTGCGCGTGCGCGTCGGCAAAAAAGTTCACGACGAGGTCGCAGAAGGAGACGGGCCGGTGAATGCGTTGGATTCCGCTTTGCGTTCGGCACTCGCAAAATCATTCCCGAAGCTCAAAAAAGTCACGCTCACGGATTACAAAGTACGCATTCTCGACGGCGTGGCCGGCACGGCCGCGAAGACGCGTGTGCTCATCGAATCCACCGACGGTCAGCGCGAATGGGGCACGGTCGGCGTGAGCGAAAACATCATCGAAGCCAGCTTGCAGGCGCTGGTGGACTCGATGGAATACGCGCTGTTGAAGGAATAATTTTTGCCGCGGAGACACAAAGGACACAGAGAAGTTAATTTAGATTTTTCCTCTGTGAACCCTCTGCCTCTGTGGCTTCCAAAAATGACTGAAATCTCCAAAGCTTACGAACCGCAGTCCGTCGAGGACAAATGGTATCAATTCTGGCTCGACGGAAGATTTTTCGTCGCCAACGAACATTCCGCCAAGCCGGCATATTCCATCGTCATTCCGCCGCCGAACGTCACCGGCGTGCTCACGCTCGGCCACGTGCTCAACAACACGATTCAGGACATCCTCGCCCGCAAGGCGCGCATGGACGGGAAGGAAGTCCTCTGGCTGCCCGGCACGGATCACGCGGGCATCGCCACGCAGACCGTCGTCGAACGCGCGCTCAAGAAGGAAGGAAAAATAAAACATCGCGATGACCTCGGCCGCGAAAAATTTCTCGAGGAAATCTGGAAATGGAAAAACGAAAAAGGCGGCATCATCATTCAGCAGTTGAAAAAGCTCGGCGCGTCGTGCGACTGGACGCGCGAGCGCTTCACGATGGACCCGGAATATTCGCGCTGCGTGCAACGCGTGTTCGTGGACCTCTACAAAAAAGGCCTCATTTATCGCGGCAAGCGCATGGTGAACTGGTGTCCCGCGTCGCTCACGGCCTTGTCCGACGAAGAAGTGGTGATGAAGCCCCAAAGTGGGGCTCTCTATTATTTTAAGGTGGAGATTGCGGAAATTCCTGGAACTTTTTTGACGATTGCGACGACGCGCCCGGAAACTATTCCCGGCGACTCCGCCATGGCCGTGAATCCAAAAGACCCGCGTTACGCGCATCTCATCGGCAAGCACGTGCTGCGGCCGCTGCCGGTGGAATTGCCGCGCGAACAGAAACTCATTCCGATCATTGGCGATGAGCATGTGGATTTCGCTTTCGGCACCGGCGTTTTGAAAGTGACGCCCGCGCACGACAAGGCGGACTTTGAAATCGGCGCGCGCCACCAGCTCGCGCAGATCGAAGTGATTGATGCGAAGGGTCACATGAACGACGTGGCGGGCGCGGACTTGCGCGGTCTCGACCGTTTCAAGGCGCGCAAAGTGGCCGTGGAAAAACTCACCGAACTCGGCGCGCTGGAAAAGGAAGAGCCATACACGAACAACGTCGGTTACAGCGAACGCGCGGATGTGCCGATTGAGCCACGCTTGAGCGAGCAATGGTTTTTAAAATATCCTAGCGTGGAAAAATCCCGCGCGGTGGTGGCGAAGGGCAAGATGAAATTTCATCCTGACCGCTGGGCGAAAGTTTATGACCACTGGATGGGCGGCTTGCAGGATTGGTGCGTCAGCCGCCAGCTTTGGTGGGGGCATCGGATTCCGGTGTGGTATCGCAGAACCAAACTTGAGCCTCTCGAAGGGCTGAATATGCCCGAAGGGTTTACTGTAATTGAAGATTTCAACCCCAAGGATACGAAATTTGGAAACAACAATTTTTATGTCGGTGTTGAGCCGCCGCAGGATATTGAAAATTGGGAACAAGACCCCGACGTGCTCGATACCTGGTTTAGTTCGTGGCTCTGGCCGTTTGCGACAATGGGCTGGCCGGAACAGACCGACACGTTGAAGAAATTTTATCCGACCACCGACCTCGTCACCGGGCCGGACATCATTTTCTTCTGGGTCGCGCGNNCCGCTCGACCTCATCGCGAAGTTCGGCGCGGATGCGTTGCGCTTTGGCGTGATGCGCGCCGCGCCGCTCGGCCAGGACATTTTGTTCGACGAACAGAACGTCGAGCTGGGCAGAAATTTCTGCAACAAGCTCTGGAACGCGTGCCGTTTCCGCCAGATGCAGGGCGGCGAAACGGAAACGGAAATCAATCCGTCGTTGCTCACGTCGGACGACAAATGGATTTTGGTGCGGCTCGACCAGGCCATCCGCGAAGTCAGCGACGCGCTGACGGGCTACAACTTCGCCACCGCCGTGCAGGTGCTTTACCGGTTTTTCTGGAGCGAGTATTGCGACTGGTATGTGGAAGCGAGCAAGGCCGCGTTCTTCGGCGACGATGTCGCGCTCAAGGCGAACAAGCTCGCGGTCATTGATTTCGTGCTGGCGAACACCCTCCGGCTGTTCCATCCGTTTCTGCCGTTCATCACGGAGGAACTCTGGCACGGCATGGGTTTCAGCAAGGAGCTGCCGGAAAATCTCGGCGGCAAGACCATCATGTTCGCGGCGTGGCCCAAGCCGTTCAGCGCGGAGGAAAAAGATTATTTCGGTCTCGACGAGACCGCAGATAAAGTCGCCGCTGCGAAATATGAACTGGTTTCGCTCGGCCGCAACCTGCGCCGCGAAGTGAAACTTGATCCGGCGAAGAAATTGAAATTTATCCTCAAGCCAGCCGGCAATCTCGCATCCGCGGAAGTTGAAGTTTTGAAAATTCTGCTCAACGCGGAAGCGGTGGAAATCGCCGCGCAAAACTGGTCGGCCGCCAAAGGCACGCCGAGTGCGGCGAATGCGCTGGGTGAAATTATTCTTCCGGTCGAAGGCTTGATTGACATCGGCGCGGAAAAATCGCGGCTCGCTAAAGAGGTTGAAAAAAACCAGTCCGAAATCGTGAAGGTCGAGCAGAAGCTGGCGAATCCAAACTTCACGCAAAAAGTTCCGGCGGCCGTGCTCGCCGAACACGAACAGCGGCTGGCGGATTGGAAGGCCAAGCTCGCACACACACAGGCCGCGCTGGATGCGCTGGGCTGATTTTCCTGAATTCCTGCTTTCTTAATTCGCTTGCTCGTTTAATTTTTCGGGCAACATGGAGCACGGACTCGTCACGGACATCGCCGTCTGCATCATCGCCGCGTGGATCGTGGCGGTGGCGTCGCAGGTCGCGCGACAACCGCTGCTGCTGGCGTATCTGGTGGCCGGCTTCGTCATCGGACCCAACGCGCTGGGCTGGATTGCGGACAAGGACTCCATCGCGACCATTTCGGAAATCGGCCTGTCGCTGCTGCTGTTCATGATCGGTCTGGAGATTGACTTGAAAAAAATGTTGAGCGCCGGTCGCGTCATCACCGTCACCGCCGCCACGCAAATTTTCGGCGGCGTTTTTCTCGGCTGGCTGATTTTTAATTTTATCGGGCCAGCGCGAAACCATCTGGAAGCACTTTATCTCGCGGTCGCGGTGGCGATGAGCAGCACCATCATCATCGTCAAAATCCTCTACGACAAACGCGAACTGGAAACGCTCGCCGGCCGCGTCACGCTAGGCGTTTTGGTATTACAAGACGTATTTGTAATTCTGTTTCTCGCGCTCCAGCCGAATCTGAAAAATCCCGTCGTCAGCGTCATCACCGTCGCCATCAGCCACGTCATCTTGCTCGTGGCCGTGGCGTTTCTCGCGAGCCGGTTCGTGCTGCCGCCGGTTTTCAAATTCATCGCGCGGCTGCCAGAACTCGTCCTTGTCGGCGCGCTGGCGTGGTGTTTTGCGATGGCGGGTTTCGCCGGCTGGCTCGGTTTATCCACCGCGATGGGCGCACTCATCGCCGGCATGATGGTCAGCACTTTTCCCTATACGCTCGACGTGGTGGCGAAAGTTACGAGTCTGCGCGATTTTTTCGTGACCCTGTTTTTCGTCAGCCTCGGCATGAAAATTCCCCTGCCGACATGGGGCTGCCTTTTGTGGACGATTTTTCTCTGCCTTGTCCTCGTCAGCACGCGGCTCGCGACGGTTTTTCCGCCGCTGTATCAGATGCGACAAGGTTTCCGCGTAAGCCTGCTGCCCACGATCAACCTATGCCAGATGAGCGAGCTCTCACTCGTCCTGCTCGCGCTCGGCAATAAAAGCGGCGACGTCTCGGACAACTCCATCGGCATCGCGGCGTTCGCGTTCGCGTTCCTGGCCGTCGGCTCGACCTACGCGATTTTGAACAGCGAAAAAATTCTCCGCCGAGCGACACCGTGGCTGAAAAAAATGGAGTTGCGTGACCTCGACCAAAATGACGCCGAGACCTCCGGCAGCGAAAAACCAAAACGAATTTGTCTGCTGGGTTTTTCATGGACGGCCAGTTCGCTCATTGAGGAGATCAGCCGGGAACGCCCGGATTTATTGGCGGAAATCATGGTCATTGATTTCAATCCCGTCGTCCATGGTAAATTAAAGCAACTCAAAATCCACGCCATTTACGGCGACATCACCGCGCGCGACGTGCTGTTGCACGCGGGCGCGGCGCACGCGGAAGTCATCATCTGCTCGCTGCCGAACATGGTTTTGAAAGGCGCGGATAACTTGAAAATTCTCCGCCAACTTCGTGAGTTGAACCCGACCGGAAAAATAATCGTCCACGCTGAACTGCTCGCAAACATTCCCGCGCTTTACGCCGCCGGCGCCAGCTACGTCACCGCACCGCGCCTGCTCGAAGCTGCCGATCTGCTGCAAGCTGTCGAGGCCGCCGAGCAAAATTTGCTCGACCAGAAACGCGGCGAACAGGAAAAACGCCTCGCCGACCGTCACGAAATCATTCCGTAAACATTTATGAAAACTGTTTCGCTAAAATCCGCTCTCACCGTCGCCATCAAGGCCGCCCGCGCCGCCGGAAAAGTGATGCGCGCCAACTGGCACAAACCCAAGCGCGTCAACTCCGCCAGCGCGCACGACATCAAACTGGAACTGGACGTGCAATGCCAGGCGCTCATTGAAAAAATTCTGGCGACCACTTTTCCGCGAATTCCCGTCCTTGGCGAAGAAGGAACCACCGGCGACGTGAACGCCGAGTATCGCTGGGTCATCGACCCGATTGACGGCACGGTGAATTATTTTTTTGGAATGCCGCACGCCTGCGTTTCCATCGCGCTGCAGCACCGCGAAAAATCCGTGGTCGGCGTGATTTACGATCCGTTCACTGACGAAATCTGGACGACAACCAAAGGCGAGCCGACGCGGTTGAACGGAAAAATTGTCCGCGTCAGCAACCGTTCGCGCATTGGCGATTCCGTCATCGCGATGGGCTTTTCCAAAAGCCAGGACAACCTCGATAAAAGTATGCCGCACCTGATCCGGCTATCCCGCCGTGCCAAAAAACTCCGCATCATGGGTTCTGCCGCGCTGGAACTTGTTTATGTTGCCAGCGGACGTTTGGATGCCTACATCGAGCGGCGCATCAATTTGTGGGACGTGGCCGCTGGCAGCCTGCTGCTGGAAAATGCCGGCGGGGAATTTTACGCGCTGCCCGCGCCGGGAAAATTCCGCTACGCCATGTGCGCCGACAACGGCAAGCTGCGGAAAAAACTTCAGATCGGCAGTTTGCTCAAATAATCCTTGAGCTTCGCGAGCGCGTGCGCGCGATGGCTCAATTTATTTTTCACGTCCTCGCCCAGTTCCGCAAACGACTGGGTGAATCCATCCGGCACAAACAACGGGTCATAGCCGAAACCGTTTTGTCCGCGCGGCGTGAACAGAATTTTCCCTTCGCAAGCGCCGTCCGACAATTGCGGATGGGCGACGGCGGCTGGCGAATTGATTTCCACCAGCGCGATCATGCAACGAAAACGCGCGGTGCGCTTTTCCAACGGAACTTCTTTCAGCAGCCGCAACAGTTTGGCGTTGTTGTCCGCGTCGGATGAGTTTTCATTTTTATCCAGCGCCGCAAAGCGCGCGGAATGGACACCGGGCGCGCCGTTCAACGCGTCCACTTCCAATCCGGAATCATCGGCGAGGACAAACAGTGACGAGTGACGAGTGATGAGTGATGAGTTGGAAAGCCAGCGCGCCAATTTGATGGCCTTCTTGGTCGCATTGCCAGCGAAGGTGGCGGCATCTTCGATGACTTTGGGGGCGGCGGAAAAATCGTTCAGCGTGAGAAATTGAAATCGCGCGCCAAGAATGGCGCGGATTTCTCCAACCTTGTGTTGGTTACGCGTGGCGATGAGCAGCGTCGTCATGTTTCAAGATTAGCGGAATCTTTTTTACTGGCGAGCTTGACGCGAAAAAATTCAGCGGCAAAATCGCAGCATGAAACCATGTCTGCTGCTTGCGGTTGCGTTTTGCTTCGCCTTGAATAATCTTCGCGCCACCGATGCAAATGAAGCCGCCACATCTTCCATCCTGACGCCGCCCGCGCCCGCGACGCCGCGCATCAATGGCCCGAACGTGTTTGGCGTGCGGCCCGGCTCGCCGTTTCTTTACACGATTCCGGCGACGGGTGAACGTCCGATGACATTTAGCATTGAACACCCAGCCAGATTAGGCGTGGCAACAAATTCACATACTATTTTTCAAGGTCGTTTCGGCGGCATTCTTGATATGAATCCCACTAACGGCCAAATCACCGGCAGCATCTGGAACAAGGGCGAATACAAAATAACTCTCCACGCAAAAAATTCCAAAGGCGAAGCAACAAAAGAATTTCGCATCGTCTGCGGCGACCAGATTGCGCTCACGCCGCCGATGGGTTGGAACAGTTGGAACTGTTTTGCCTGGGCGGTTTCAGCCGACCGCGTCAAGCGCGCGGCGGACGCGATGGTCAGGAGCGGCCTGATCAATCACGGCTGGACTTACATCAACATTGACGACTACTGGCAAAATAATCGCGACTCGGCAGACCCGTCGCTGCGCGGGCCGTTTCGTGATACCAATAGTTTCATCGTGCCGAACTCGCGTTTTCCCGACATGAAAGGACTGGCGGATTATGTGCACAGCCTCGGATTGAAGATCGGCTTGTATTCCTCGCCCGGTCCCTGGACGTGCGGTGGCTGCGCCGCAAGCTGGCAGCATGAGCGGCAGGACGCGGAGACTTATGCGAAGTGGGGCTTTGATTATTTAAAATATGACTGGTGCAGTTATGGCAGCGTCGCGGATGGCGAGATGCCCGATGTGACCAAGGTCGGATCGAACGGTTCGCCTTGGAAAAATGATGGCGAGGCCGAGCGTCCTTACCAGCTCATGGGCAGGTTGTTGCGCGCACAAAACCGCGACATCGTTTTCAGCCTTTGCCAATACGGCATGGCCGACGTCTGGAAATGGGGCGGCGCGGTCGGCGGCAACAGTTGGCGCACGACGCTCGACATCAACGACACCTGGAACACCATGCGCGACATCGGTTTCAATCAAGATCAAGCCGCACCGTTCGCGAAGCCGGGCAATTGGAACGATCCCGACATGCTCATCGTCGGCGAAGTCGGCTGGGGCAATTTGCATCCCACGCGCCTGACGCCGGACGAACAATACACGCACATCAGCCTCTGGTGCCTGCTGTCCGCGCCGCTGCTCATCGGCTGTGACATGGAAAAATTTGACGCCTTCACGCTGAACCTGCTGAGCAACGATGAAGTGCTCGCGCTCGATCAGGATGCGCTGGGCAAGGAAGCAACGTGCGTTTTGACTAACGCCAGCGGCGACGTGCGCATCTATGAAAAAGAACTGGCCGACGGGGGCCGCGCGCTCGGCTTCTTCAACCTTGGCACGACGACTGCAAAACTGGGGTTAAAAGGTTTTGACAAGGTCGGTCTCACTGGCAAACAGCACGTCCGCGATTTGTGGCGGCAAAAGGATCTGGCCGACGTGGATGCCGCAAATGGAATTTTGCCGCTCATGATTCCCGCGCACGGCGTGCTACTTTACAAATTCACGGCGGTAAAGTGATTAGACCAGCAGACTGGCCAGCCGACTGTGCTTTCGCTTGTATTCGTCAATCAACCGGTCGTAGTGGTGAATCTTGCGGAACGCGCGCGCAATGAGATAAACCGCCAGCACGATGAGCGCCACGTTGAGCAGTAGCAATGGCACCAACCAGTGCATCACGTCGTCCAGATTGTAGGATTTCGACGTGGCAATGAGCACGCTCAAGACCGACAGCGGGAACGCGAAGATGGCGATGCCCGTGCGGAGCGTGGACAACGCCGTGCGTTTCTCCGCCAGCAGCAATTGCATCTCCTGGATGACAAGCATATCCAGCGGCGTTTCCAATTGATCGCTCATGGCGCGGAAATTTTAACACAAGCCGCGCGAAGCGAAATAATTTTGCGCGCGCAAAAAATCAACGAGGCGAACGGAAATTTCCGTTCGCCTCGTTCGTGTTTTCAGATTTGAATTCGCCTAATAGCGGTAATGTTCCGGCTTGTAAGGGCCGTCCACCGACACGCCGAGATAGTCGGCCTGTTTCTTTGTGAGCTTGGTCAGCTTCACGCCAATTTTTTCAAGGTGCAGACGCGCGACTTCTTCGTCCAATTTTTTCGGCAGACGATAGACGCCGATTTTCGCGGTGTCTTTGTTCTTCCACAAGTCGAGTTGCGCGAGCACTTGGTTCGTAAATGAATTCGACATGACGAAGCTCGGATGGCCGGTGGCGCAGCCGAGATTTACCAAACGTCCTTCGGCGAGCATATAAATGCTGTTGCCGCCGGCGAAGGTGTATTTGTCCACTTGCGGTTTGATCGTGAGTTTTTTCACGCCCTTCGCGTTGTTCAATCGGTCCACTTGAATCTCATTATCAAAGTGGCCGATGTTGCAGA
>PLHK01000050.1 GCA_003139955.1 Limisphaerales bacterium | reverse complement strand
CATCGCGGCGGCAACCAGCCGGTGAAAGATTTGGAATCTGGCAAAGTTGAAATCACCTCGCAGAACCACGGTTTCGCCGTGGACGCGAAATCGTTGCCGTCCGATGTCGCCGTTCATCGCATCAACTTGAACGACCAGACGGTCGAAGGTTTGCGGCACAAGACCAAGCCGGTGTTCTGCGTGCAATATCATCCCGAGGCCGCGCCCGGCCCGCACGACTCCACGCCGTTATTTGGGGAATTCCGCCAACTGATTGAAAAACGCGGATGAGCAGATCAGATTTGCGTTTGACTTGAAATTCACCGCGCCCATAATCATTTCAAAGAAGCTATGGCCAAACTTGTTATCCTGAACCAGGGCATGACCGGTCGCACGTTTGACCTGAACGTGGAACGCACGACCGTTGGCCGGGTGGAAGAAAACACGTTTCAAATTGCCGACCCGTCGGTTTCCAGCCGGCACGCCGAAATTTTTCTGCAAGGCACCGAGCTTTTAATTCGAGACCTCAATTCCACCAACGGCACGTTCATCAACGGTGAAAAAATTTCCGAGGCCGTTCTTAAATCCGGGCAGGTTCTCCGCTTTGGTCAGGTGGAACTGAAGCTTGACGACGGCCAGCCCGCCGCCACCCCGGCTCCGGCTACCGCGCGCAGTCCTGAAGCCGCTGCGCCCAAAAAAACGGTGGATGCCACGATGGTGATTCCGCGCGGCGTCAGCCTCAACGACCTCGAACAAAGCGGTGCCCGTCCGGCGGCCTTTGACACGAATGCCGCCTTTTCAAAAAAGACGAACAAGGTCAACAAATACTTCATCATCGGCGTCGTGGTGGTCAGCGCGATCATCATTGGACTGATTATTGTCCTGATCAGACTGGCGGGCGCGTCAGACGGTTCAAAATAATTTTAGCTGGCTAGGGCGGCCAATTTTCTTTGGCCTTAGACACCGAAAAGTTATCTCACCATTGTCAAAAAAGTTCGCCGCAAATAAAATTTCAGCTCGCCGCCATGTTGAGCAGGAACTCGATGTTGCTTCCGGTTTTCTTCAGCTTGCCCAACAACAAATCCATCGCCTCGACCGGCGGCACGCCTGTCAGCGCGCGGCGCAGGATGGCGACACGGCTGCCTTCGTCGGGATGATACAGCAATTCTTCTTTGCGCGTGCCAGAGCGCTCGATGTTTATGGACGGAAAAATGCGGCGGTCAACGAGCGCGCGGTCAAGATGGACTTCCATGTTGCCCGTGCCTTTGAATTCTTCAAAGATGACCTCGTCCATGCGCGAACCTGTGTCCACAAGCGCAGTCGCCATGATGGTGAGCGAACCGCCTTCCTCGATGTTGCGCGCCGCACCGAAAAACCTTTTCGGTTTGTGCAGCGCATTCGCATCCACGCCGCCGGACAAAATCTTGCCGGAATGTGGTTGAACCGTGTTGTAAGCGCGCGCCAAACGCGTGATGGAATCCAGCAAAATAATCACATCGCGTTTTTGCTCAACCATGCGGCGCGCTTTTTCGATGACCATTTCCGCTACCTGCACATGGCGCTCCGGCGGTTCGTCGAACGTGGACGAAATCACTTCCGCGCCTTTGCAGGAGCGTTCCATGTCCGTGACTTCTTCCGGCCGCTCGTCAATCAGCAGGATGAACAGATATGTTTCCGGATTATTTTTTAAAACTGCATTGGCCATCTTCTGCATCATCACCGTCTTGCCCGTGCGCGGCGGCGCGACGATCAGCCCGCGCGTGCCTTTACCAATCGGACAAACTAAATCCAACACGCGCGTACTCAATTCGTCCGGCGCCGTTTCGAGAATGAACCGTTTGTTCGGGAACAGCGGCGTGAGATTTTCAAAATGGGTTTTATCCTTCGCCTTGTCCGGCTCCTCGCCGTCCACCGCCTCGACTTTCAACAGCGCAAAAAACTTTTCCTTTTCCTTTGGTGGACGGATTTGTCCCGTGATCAGATTACCGGTCTGCAAATCAAACCGGCGGATCTGCGACGGCGAAACGTATATGTCTTCAGGGCAGGGGAGATAATTGAAACTCTGAGAGCGCAAAAAGCCAAAGCCTTCCGGCAGCACCTCGATGACGCCCTCGGAAAACAGCACACCCGCGCGCTCGGCGTTCTTCGAGAGGATGTGGTAAATAACCTCGTGCTTGCGCATCGTACCAAAATTTTCCACGCCGTAATCCTTCGCCATCTTGTTCAGTTCCGTCATGTTCATCGCCTGTAACTTGGCGATGTTCAGCGAGGTGGCGATGCGGTCGCGCTGGAAACCGCCGACGCGCCGGTCGGGATACCGCGTCTCTTCATTTGACGGCTCGACGGGCGCAGAGGGCGGGCGTAACTGATCTGACGACTCGGACGTAAAACGGGAATTATCCTTGCGCGCATCTTCCGTCGCGGCGGCTTTGATGCTGTCCACCGTCCGTTCCGTCGGCAATTCGGCCTCGGCAGGCGTGGGCTGGTTTTTCTCAACCGGCGCGGCCGCTTCAAACATCGGCTCGGCTGCTGGCGCGGCGGCAGCGGTTGTGTTCGCAGCGGCGGCCTTGGCCGATTTGCGCGGGACTTTTTCTTTTTTGGTGGAAATTTCTTTGGCCATATAAATTTGTTTTTGAGCCGACCGGAGACTCCGCTCGCAGCCGGCAATGCTTCAGGATGATTCGTCCCGCATTGGACGGGCTGCGTCAGGAAAAGTTCAATTTGAATTTACCGACCGATTAGATTGCTATTTTCTTAAATCGGCAAGGGGAATTTCGCAGTCAACAACTGATGATTACGCATCTGAGCGGCCAAGTCAAATCTGATTTTCTTGCACTCGTTCGTGCAGTGGTTGCAAAGAATCAGCCCTGCGGCCGGATTTTTTTCCACAGCCAGCCGAGCGGATCGTAGAATTCATCCACGACGCGTTCCTTCAGCGGAATGATCGCATTGTCCGTGATCGTGATGTGTTCGGGGCAAACTTTCGTGCAGCACTTGGTGATGTTGCAAAAGCCGATGCCTTGCGATTGCTTCAATTCCGGTAACCGGTCTTCTGTGTCGAGCGGGTGCATTTCCAGCGCAGCGGTGTATACGAGGAAGCGCGGGCCGATGAATTCCTCGTGTTTGTGATGGTCGCGCAAAACGTGACAGACATCCTGACAGAGAAAACATTCGATGCACTTACGGAATTCCTGCACGCGATCCACGTCTTCCTGCTGCATGCGCCAGGTGCCATCCTCGGCATCGGGCTTGCGAGGATTGAATTTCTTGATCTTGGTTTTGACGCGGAAGTTCCAAGAAACATCAGTGGCCAAATCGCGGATGCTCGGAAACGCGCGCATCGGCTCCACCGTGATGGGCTTGTCCGTGTTCAACGTGTCCATGCGCGTCATGCACATCAGCTTTGGCATGCCGTTGATTTCGGCGGAGCAGGAACCGCATTTGCCGGCCTTGCAATTCCAGCGGCACGCGAGGTCATTCGCCTGCGTCGCCTGAATCTTGTGGATGACGTCGAGCACCACGAGACCTTCGGTGATCTCGGTTTGATATTCGACAAACTCGCCGCCGGTCGCGTCGCCGCGCCAGATTCTGAAAGTGACTTGTTTGTTCATTTCATCTCCTCGATGACTTGTTTCAAATCTTCCCGCATCGCCGGAATCGGTTCGCGGCGTAATTTCATGGAACCATCCGCCGCCTTGGCAATGACGGCATTGTATTTCTGCGCTTCGGAATCCTTGTTCGGAAAATCCTCGCGGAAATGTCCGCCGCGGCTTTCCTTGCGATCCAATGAGCAGAGCGTGATGGCCTCGGAAACCGTGAGCAGATGCTTCAAATCAATCGCCGTGTGCCAGCCGGGGTTGTATTCGAGATGGCCTTGGACAGCTACCCTTGCCGCCCGTGCCTTGAGTTTCTGGATGCCGTCGAGCGCAAATTCCATTTCATTATGCAAGCGCACAATGCCCACGTTGGCCTGCATCATGTTTTGCAAATCGTATTGCACCTGATACGGACCTTCGGTGCCGCCACCTGCCGGACGCTCAAACGGCTCTACGGCTTCCTTGTAAGCGGTTTCGACCTGCGCGTCATTGACTTTGCCAGCGGAATTTTCCTTCGCGTATTTCGCGGCAAATTCGCCGGCGCGTTTTCCAAATACGATCAGGTCGGACAGCGAATTTCCGCCGAGACGATTTGCGCCGTGGAGACCCGCAGCGCATTCGCCCGCGGCGAACAAACCGGGAACATTCGTCGCCTGCGTCTCGCCGTTCACCCGGATGCCGCCCATCGCGTAATGCGTGGTCGGGCCTACTTCCATCGGTTCCTTTGTGATGTCGAGGTTCGCGAGCTGCATGAACTGGTGATACATCGAGGGCAGCTTGCGCTTGATATGTTCGGCCGAGTTCGGAATTCTTTCTTTGATCCAAGAAATATCGAGGAACACGCCGCCGTGCGGACTGCCGCGACCAGCTTTCACTTCGCGATTGATGCAACGGGCGACGTGATCGCGCGTAAGCAACTCCGGCGGACGTTTCGCGGTCTTGTCATTTTGCGTGTAGCGCCAGCCTTCTTCGGGATCGGTCGAGGTCTGCGAGCGGTAATTTTCCGGAACGTCGTCATACATAAAGCGCTTGCCGTCCTTGTTGCGCAACACGCCGCCTTCGCCGCGCACGCTTTCCGTGACCAAAATGCCTTTCACGCTCGGTGGCCAGATCATGCCGGTCGGATGAAACTGGATGAATTCCATGTCGAGCAATTCCGCGCCGGCATGATAAGCGAGGGAAACGCCGTCGCCGGTGCCTTCCCAGGAATTGCTCGTGACCGCATACGCGCGACCCAAACCGCCAGTACAAACGACCACAGCCTTCGCCTTGAAAATCCGGAAACGTCCGCGTTCGCGATCGTAGCCAAACGCGCCCACCACGCGGTCGCCATCTTTCAGCAGCGACACGATGGTGTATTCCATGTGAACGCTGATGCCTTGATGAATGCCGTGATCTTGTAGCGTGCGAATCAATTCCAAGCCCGTGCGGTCGCCGACGTGCGCGAGACGCGGATAACGATGACCGCCAAAATTGCGCTGCGAAATTTTTCCTTCCTTCGTGCGATCAAACACCGCGCCCCACGCTTCGAGCTCATGAACGCGCGACGGCGCTTCCTTCGCGTGCAGTTCGGCCATGCGCCANNTCGGCCATGACCGTGTGCGCCTTTCCGAGAAGTGATTTGCAAATCAAACCGACTTTGACGCCCGCCGCCGACGCTTCAATCGCCGCGCGTAGACCTGCACCGCCCGCACCGATGCCCAGCACGTCGTATTCGTGAGTATCGTAATTGGTAGCCACAGAAATTTTTCGATTC
>PLHK01000095.1 GCA_003139955.1 Limisphaerales bacterium | reverse complement strand
GTCCATGAGGATGACGTCGTAGGCTTGCTGGTCTAACCGACGCAACACCTCGCGACCGTTCACGGCGACATCGGCGACGAGACCCAAGGTCTCAAGCACCAATTCGCAAAGCCGGCGGTTGATGGGATGATCCTCGGCCAGCAAAATCCGTAGCTTGACGAGTTCGGGCTGGATCACCTTCAAGACGGCAGCCTGACGTCCGCNNAACGTCCGCGCCTGCGTGCGGCGCTGGCGATGCGGCCTTCCACCGCTTCAACTACGCTGTCAAACAGCTGCGAAGCCTTGATGGGTTTGAAAAAAATGTTGTGAAAGATTTCAAGATTCGTGTCCTCGTGCGCCACGGCGGTGATCGCATTGGCGAGTAGAATCCGCTGAACTCCCTGCGTTTGTGCGGCCAAATCGACGCGGGCGGTGGGGCTGGATTCAACGAGGAGATCGTCGTCCACGACAATCAATTGCGGCCGCCAGCCGGTCGCAGTGCGTTCGGCAACCCGCGACATCAAATCCTCGATGCTGGGCACCAGTTCCATCTGAATACCCCAGCTTTGAAGATATTCCGAAACTGATTCAGCTTCCAAAACATGCTTTATCGCCACGAGCACGCGGGCCGATGCGGTCTGGGGATGACTGACCTCGCCGAGCATATCGCGTCCGACGCCCAGCGGTAGTTCTACCCAAAATGTGGAGCCGACTCCAGGCTGGCTATTAACTCCCACGGTTCCGCCCATCTTTTCCACCAGCCGCCGCGAAATGGCCAATCCCAACCCGGTGCCTTCAAACCGGCGCGACGAAGAGGAATCCACCTGCACAAACGGATTAAAAAGTTTATTAACCTGTTCCGCAGTGAGGCCGATGCCAGTGTCGCGGACTTCGAAACGCAGTTTGATTTCATCAACCGTCTTGCTGATGGTCGAAACCCGCAGACTCACGTCTCCGTGCTCCGTGAATTTGACGGCATTGCTCACGAGGTTTAACAGGACCTGCCGCAAGCGTGCGGGATCGCCCACCAAACGCTCGGGAAGTTCATGGTGGACGATGCCGGCCAGCGCGAGGTCCTTCTCCATCGCCCGGTGGGAGACGACTTCGAGCACACCATCTACCAGCGAGCGCAGCACAAATGATTCGGAAGAAATGACCAGTTGGCTGGCTTCAATTTTGGAGAAGTCCAAGACATCATTGATGATTTCAAGCATAGCCTGACCACTTTGAGCGACGGCTTCAGCTAACTCGCGTTGGCGGGGATTGAGTTCGGTCTGTCGGAGCAAATCCGCCATGCCAATGACGCCGTTCATGGGCGTGCGGATTTCATGGCTCATCATGGCCAGAAATTCACTCTTGGCGCGGTTGGCTGCCTCGGCTTCTGAAGCAAGGGCGTTGGCGCGGTCACGCTCCCGCTCAACACTCGCCCGTGAATGGTCCAGATCTTCGATCATGCTCAACATCACCCGGCGGTTTTGTTCGAGCTCTTGAGCTCGGTTGGCGAGGTCGCCGGAAGTCTGGCGGAGTTTTTCCTCGATAGATTTTTGCGTTGAGATGTCGGCGATGATCCCAATGAGTTCCACCACGCGCCCCGCTTCGAGTAGCGGATGAAGCATGACCTGACAGACGAGATTCAAGCCGGTAGAACCAATTTCAAACCGTTGTTCCGTGCCCTGCCAGGCACGTTCAAACAATATCATTTTGTCCGCGTCGGGAATTAGTGCATGAACGCCGACCTGTTCAATCTGTTCCCAGCGCAAGCCGAGCCGTTGCAGCAAGCCGCCGCGCGCGAGCAACATCTTGAACTCACCATCCACCTTCCGGCAGCGGAAAATGATGTTCGGCTGCTGATCGAGCGTTTGCTCAAAGAAATCACTGATGTGGCGGACCTGGCTTTCGGCTTCCCGCCGGAGTCGTTCGTTGGCCTCGGTCAGTTCCTGCGAAGCAACTTCTAGCGTGTGCGAAAGAAAATGCTGATTCTCCTCCAGTTCGTCGTAGGTTCCGCTGATGGCCGCGAGCAACGCCTGTAACTGCGGGTCGTCCAGCGGACGCTCCGCGAAGTGCTTGCGCAACTGGCGCTGGAGGAGCGAATTCATCTCAAACTTTTTCGCCGATAATCGTGATGGTCATGGTCTGGTTGTGCAGTTCGCTGAAATCATTGCCGGCCGACGGACAAGCCTCGCCGTAGGAATAAAATCCAACGGTCTTCGTTTGCTCCGGCAGCGAACGGATGACCGCCTCCAGTTCTTCTTCAATCCGCTGGCCAAGCACCAGCCGGCGGCCGATGCAGCTGACCAGGATGGCGAGCGAGGCGCCACCGGCATTGGCCTTCAACACCGCGTCACTGCCGGCGTTGGCCGCGCCGTCCACCAGCTGGTCGCCAGTGGCTTTCATCAACCGCGCATACCAGCCCTCCGGCATGTCGCCAGCGAAAGTGAGCGATTGTTTGTCTTCGTCTACAGCGAGAATAGTGCGCACCAACCCCGCTTTCTCAGTGGCATCCTTGGTCAATTCCAACGGAAACAACAGGCCGGTGGCGGGCAGTCCAGCGGCGCGTTCACCGAGATAACGTTTGTAAAGCGCCAGCGCCGGCTGGCCGTCGAGTTCCAGCAAGGTGTTGCCCTGCGAACGCGTAATGCGACGACGCGGACCAAATCCCTCCCAACCACCACGGGAACCGTAACCGATGACGATGCTGGTTCCATAAAATCCGATCGCGACGATCTGATCACTTTTCACATCGCCACCGAGGCCGACGAAAGTTTTCTGGAAACGGGAACCGTCGCCCGCCAATCCGCCAGTTATGGCGACACCGGGCGACAAGATTTCACGGAAGCCCGAAACAAGCGCCGTGCCGTTGACTGAAAGACCATCCGACAGGATGAGCACATGACGGAGTTCCGGGGTGTTCAATTTTTCCGCAGCGCGACGACCGACAGCTTGGCTATCGGCTTGGTTGGCGGTGGATTCGGCGACTGCGCGAACACTTGTTGACTGGAAATGCACGAGCGCCGCGACGATTGAATCATCGAAGACGTGGCCGCCCAAAATTTCACCGGCGGTGCTACAGCCGCAAATGATGGCGCCGGGAAATTTCGCGGCCAGTTCGCGCACCGCCGGCGCGCCGGCAGCCAACTGCGAAGCAGCGCCGAAATAGAGCACGAGCTGCGGGGTTGTGACAGTTCCGGCGGCCAAAGCCCAACCGGTTTCTTTGGTCCAACGGCAAGTGGTGGTTTTCATCGGGTCAGTTATTCTGATTTGGTTTCATTGACTGAAGGATAAGCGGGTGGCCGGCCGTTTTCGGCGAGCATCTGGTTGATTTCGCGTTTTAATTCGAGCACGCGCTGTTCGCGTTTCATCATCACACGGTTGAACAATTCCAGCTCGGAAAGCGTGGCGCGGAGTTTTTCCTCGTCGCGTTTGCGTTCGGTCAAGTCGGACGCCACACCAAGATGCCCGGTAATCTTACCACGGGCGTCAAACAGCGTCGTGACCGAAAGCAGCACGGGAAAACGCGAGCCGTCCTTACGGACATAAGTCCATTCACGTTGGTCGGGCTGGCCAAGTTCGGCTTTGGCAACGAAAGCCTCGAAGCCGGGCTTTATTTCGTGAGCCAGCTCGGCAGTAAGTTCCTGCGCCCGGGCGACGATTTCCTCCGCGACGTGAAAAACTCCGGGCGATTGTTTGCCGACCATTTCCGAGGCTGGATACCCCAGCATCCGCTCGGCGGCGGGATTAAAAAGTTGGATGATGCCCTGCGTGTTAGTGGCGATTATGGCGTAACCCGCTCCTTCAAGCATGGCCCGTTGGAGGGCACTGGTATCTAAGAGCAGCGTTTCAGAATTTTTGCGTTCGGTGATGTCGCTCTGAATCGCCATGAAATTGATGATTTCTCCGGCTTCATTGCGGATGGGTTGCACCTCGCTGGACAACCAGTATTTGCGACCGGCCTTGGAGTAATTGATGATTTGGACTTTGAAGCCTTCACCCATGGACAATTGATTGTGCATATATTGCACGGTGGCGGCATCGGTTTCCGGTCCTTGCAAAAGCGAGCCCGGCTTTTTGCCAATGCTCTCGTCAAGCGTGTAGCCGGTGAGCCGGGTGAAACCCGCGTTCACCCAGACCACCTTGCCGGCGGCGTCCGTCAGGACCACGGCATTGTCCGTGCGTTCAGCAATCAGCGCGAGTTTGCGCGTTTCCGCCTCATGTTGCTGCAGACGTTCGTTGGCGATGCGCAATTCCGCACGCTGGGCGGTCAGTTTGACTGCCAGTTTTTTCGCATCTTCTAGGGCCATTTTGTTGGCTTGAAAAACTTGCAGCATGTCCGCCACAGGATCGTGAATGGCAAAATCTTCTAGGTTGAGACCTTGGGCGATAATTTCTGACGAATCGGTGAACCACGGCGAACCAAGGAACACAAGCGTATCATTTGTTGGCAACCGCATGAACTCGCCGCGCAAGAGCAGTTTCGTCGTGCGATGTTCCAGCAGAAAAAAGCGGCTCTGGTTGTCTTGCACCCAGTTCAGGGAAATTTCCCCCAATGGTCTGATGGGATTGAAGATTTGATCCAGTGACACGCCGACTCGCACATCCGGACACAGTCGGCGCAAGGACGAGCCCGCCTGCAGAAATTTCAAATCCAATCCCAGAGCGAAATGGAATGGAAAGGCCACGGCGAATTGCTCCGGCGGCAGGCCGATCGGTTGAGACGCAGGCTGATTTGTGGCGTTTATCATGCAGGATTGGGATTCCAAGCCACCCCAAAAACATCGTGGTCTCCGCCTTGGTCTTTGACGGCAACCTGCCGCACCACCACCGGTGTTTTGACATTTTTGCCCAAGCCCTGCATCAACCCCACAACAAACGGCGCGAGCCCTCTCCGGTGCGAATAGTAAGGCAGGTTCAGCGATCGGTCGGTGATGTCGGTGCATCTAAAGTGTGGTGGTTGCAGCTTGGGGAAAACCAACGTTACCCGCGAATGGAAGTTCGGGAGATTACGCATGAACTCCGGCAGTGCTTTGCCGGCCGCCTTCATCAAACCGCCATAGCCTTCCGAAGCCGTGTGCATGACCCAGTGTTCGCCAAAACCAATCAGAATTTGTTCGGCCGGCACTTTGAGCACCTCGCTCGCCGCTCCGATGAGATTATAGGTGATGTCGTCCGAGTAACTTTCGTTACTCATGAAGACATCCATGTCCACGCCCGCTTTGGCTTTAATTTGTTCCCACCCGGATTCGCCATGATGCATGACGACCATGTCCTTAAATGCTTTATTTACCATTCCATACATAATGTTTGAAACAAATTATAATTATTTATAGCCATTTAGATTCAAACTAGCCAACAGATTGTTGGCTCGAACTAAAAAATGCAGAAGCAAAAATCCGGCGTATGGTTAGTGTCCAAAGACATGGCTGTTCACCTGATAAATTTATCGAGACCTTTGAATTTGGAGCGGTTCCACCCAGGCGGATTTTACCCCACAAAAAGTCCTGTCTCGCGGCAGGGAGCACAAAGCTTGTTCAAAAGGTAATAATGTAGACGACCACCAACTAAAATCTGCCGCCTAATTCGCAAAAAACGCTTGCGGGGTGAACACCCCATTGCACCCATGGATTATCCGGCTAAATTGCTATCAATGACTGCCAAATTTATCTCTGAATTAAATGATTCGATATGCGAACTGTTTCAGCGCCAGTCGAATTCTCGCCAGCGCATTCTCGTGGTGGAAGACGAACAAGACCTCCGCCAGTTGACGGCTGAAGTATTGATTGATGACGGCTACCAAGTAGATGTCGCCGAAGATGGGACCGCCGCTTGGATCGCGCTGCAAATTTACCAGTACGATCTGCTGATCACCGACCAATTTATGCCGAAGGTGTCCAGCGTCGAGCTGCTCAGGAAAATTTATGCCGCGAACATGACCTTGCCAATCATCATAGCCACCGGATTTTGGCCCACTTGGGAATTCACCCTGAACCCCTGCCTGCAAACCGTGACAATACTGCGCAAACCCTATTCGTTCGGAAAGTTGCTGGGCATGGTAAAAAAAGTTCTGTCCAAGACCGCTAGCGCCGGCGATGACATCCCGCTGCCTCCGTTGCCGCCAGAACCAACATTGCCGCCGCTACTACAATTGCGCGCCTGATGATTCACCACACTTGATTCATTAGATAAACCAAATTACACGCTTATGATCCCAATCAGCCTCCACACTGCCGGCCCAACCCTGCAAGCCATGCCTTTGGCATTGTTTTTTTATCACGACTGCTGCTGACTGAAAAAGCATCCGGCGCGGACAATACCGGTGTAACAACGCTGGCTAAAACCGCATTCACAAACATCAGATTAGGTTCTTCCAGTAGATTGAATTGATGCAAAGAAGCGAGAATTCGGTTCCAATTCGCATCTGCTAGCGACCCCATTTTTCTGTTTTCGATGCGGTTTTCGAATCAGTGCGGATTTCAGATTTTAAAATCAAATCGAATAATCGTCGGAAAAAATCTTCACGTTCTTGAGTTCCACAAAAACCGGCTCGCCCGGCTTGGGCGACAATTCCTGAAACAGTTCCTTGCTCAATTGAACGGTGAAAATTTCGCCGCCGTCCAGCCGCTTCAATTCCAGATTCGCCACCGGCCCGGCGGCATTCGAGCGCACGACCAGCGCGGCCAGCGCGGGACCGCTGGGCGCGCGCGTCACGCGGATGTCATGCGGGCGCACAAACGCGACGGCCTCGGCATCCGGCTCGCCCGCTGCGTCGGGCGCGGCAAACTCCGTCCCGCCGATGACCATCGCGCCGTCTTTGACGCGACCACTGAACAGATTCACGTTGCCCAGAAAATCATAGACGAACGGCGACGCGGGCTTGTCGTAAATTTCTTCCGGCGTGCCGATCTGCTCAATTTTGCCGGCGCGCAAAATGGCGACGCGGTCGGAAACTTCCAGCGCCTCTTCCTGATCGTGCGTGACGAACAGCGTCGTGACGTGAATCTCGTCGTGCAACTGCCGCAACCAGCGACGCAATTCTTTACGAACTTTTGCATCCAGCGCGCCGAACGGTTCGTCGAGCAGCAGGATCTTCGGTTCGCAGATCACCGACTGCGCGATGGACAGGCGCTGCTGCATGCCGCCGGAGAGCTGGCGCGGATAATGCCGCTTGAATTGGGTCAGGCCGACCCGCTCGATCGCGTCAGCGACATCGGGATCATCCTTGGCGACCGGCCGGTTGGAAAGCTCGAGCGGCAGCCGGACATTGGCCTCGACCCGCGCCCACGGCATCAAGGTCGGTTCCTGGAACACGAAGGCCAGGCGGCGGCCGTCCTGCCCGACCTCCCTGAAATCACCGCGCCACCACAACAGCCGGCCATCGGACGGCTCGATCAGATTGGCGATCA
>PLHK01000108.1 GCA_003139955.1 Limisphaerales bacterium | reverse complement strand
GGCAGCAGCGCGCCCGCCGCGTTCGCGTGGCCGCCGCCCTGAAATTTTTCCGCGATCCGGCGCGCCTCGCCGTTGCGGCTGCGGAAGCTTGCGAAAATCGCGTTCGACCGCCGGAACAGCGTCACCAGCACGCTGTATTTCGTCGCGCCGCGTTCGAGCAGTTGGTGGACGATGGAATTGGTGTTACCCACGATGTTGTCCACGAAACCGACCGTCGGCGAGATTTCGGAAATATTTTTTTTGCTCCACTCAAAACCGATCGGGTCTTCCACGCGCCGTTTCACCGCCATGACTTCGAGCAGCGGATGGTCAATGAGTTTTTCCGGTTCGCCGCCGATGAGTCCGTGCAGATTCCAGAACGAATAAATTTTCACCAGCCCCGCATAATCGCCCGCGACTTCAAAATCCGGGTCGTTCTCCAAAAACAGATCCGCCACGTCGTTCAGATGCACCAGCCGGTCGAGCGCGGGCGAGCCAAGGCCGTTTTGCTGGCACAATTCATAGGCGAGCAAGCCGGCGGATTTTTTTATGTCGTGATGCAGATGCGCATTTTTCGGCGCGACCTCGGTGACGTGATGATCCACGACCAGCCAGTCCTGTTTGTCCATGCGCGTCTCGAACGTGAAATCCGCCACCCACGCCGCGCGCTCGCGCAGGTCGCGCTGCTTCCAGAAATTATAGTGATACGCCTGCAGCGGAATCTTTTCGCCGTAAATCTGCTTCGCCAGCCGCTGGAGCAGCAGGCCGGCGACGAATCCGTCGAGGTCGCTCTCGTGGGTGATAATGACTTCCGGCTTGGGCAGCGTCAGCATGGCGGGAATTTAGCTGGCCGCGCCACGCGTGGCGAGCGGTGAATTTCTCGCCGGGAGCTGATTGCAAGCAAACCGCGACAACAAAACTTAAATCGCTTTGTGCCGCATTTCCAAAACCATCAGGACAAAATCAATTCAGCGCGATGCCGCGCCGGATGAACGTCGGCACGTCCAAATCCTCGCCGCGATGCAGCGTCGGCTCGCTTTTGTCGAAACGGCCCTTGGAAACGATCGTCAGCGGTAGTTGCGTCTGCACCGGCTTGGAGCCAGCGCGGCGTGGCCGTGGACGCGCCACCACCACTTCGCGCTGACCGCCGGCGGCCGGAGCAGTCGTGCGGGTTTCCGTGCGCGGCGTCACGCTGGCCGGCGGCGCGTGCTGTTTTGCGGCGATGACGGTCACGCAGAGTTTTTCCTTCAAGCCCGCGTCCGCCGCCGCGCCCATGATGATCTGCGCGTGGCCGCACTGGCGTTTGACCGATTCCATCACGCGGTTGATCTCGGCCATCGTCAAATCTTTGCCCGCCGTCAAACTCACCAGCACGGCGTCGGATTCCGCCAGCACGCGGCCTTCGTCCAGCAGCGGATGCGTGAGAATCTTTTCCACAACCTCGCGCGCGCGTCCGGCGCCGGACGCCTCAACAAACGCAAAAGCATTTTCCGCGTGCCGGTCGCGGAGGAGCGCGCACAAATCACCAAAGTGAACTTGGATCAGTCCGGGACGCGTCAGCAGCGACCACACGCCGCGCACGCCCTCAATCAAAAATCCGCCGGTGACGCGGAAAGTTTCGACGAGCGTGGAATTCTCGTCAATGAGCTTGAAAATTTTCTGGCTCGGCAGGCAGACGACGCCGTCGGCGGCGGATTTCAACTGTTCCAAACTGGCCTGCGCCTGCGTCTCGCGGCGGTTGCCCTCGCAGTCGAACGGCAGCGTGACGAACGCCAGCACGAGCGCGCCCGCCTCACGCGCCGCCTTGGCCAGCACCGGCGAAATGCCGCTGCCCGCGCCGCCGCCGAGTCCGGCGAGGATGAAAATCACATTCGTACCGGCGCACGCGGACTTGAGCGTGGAGAATTGTTCCTCGGCCAGCGCGCGTCCGCGTTCAGGATCGCCGCCGGAACCGAGGCCGCGAAACAATTTGTTCTCCAAATGAATTTTCACCGTAGCGGACGACGCGGCGAGCGCGGCGGCGTCCGTGTTGATGGCGGCGAATTCCGCGCCGGAAAATTCCGCCGTGGCCAGCGCGTTGAGCAGTGCGTCGCCCGCGTTGCCAACACCGAAAATTTTCACAGACGGCGCGGACGCCGTTTCAAAAAAAGCATTTTGTTCAGGAGTTTGCATAGCAAGTTTTCAGGAACGTTGGAGCAGACGGCCGATGATACCCTTGAAAAAAGGGCGCTCGGCGCGGCGGCGGTTTTTCAGCGAGCCAAATTTCACAAGGCCGATGGCAGCGGCAAATTCCGGCTGGTCGAGCGCGACGGTCAAGCCGCTGATCGCGCCGGCGTGGCCGGGCGCGACGTTCATCTGAAAAACATTTTCCGCAAGCTGCACGATGCCCGGCACGCGCGAACTGCCGCCGCAAATGAAAACGCCGGCGCGCAAATAATCGGTAAGGCCGGCCTGCTCCAAATCCTGCGCGATGAGCCGGAAGAGTTCCTCCAAACGCAGCGACATGATGCGTTGTAGATGCTCGTAATTGACGCGCTTGAGTTCGAGACCGAGGTCGTTGGTGATGCTAATGGTCTGGCCTTTCGCCGCGTCGCTGACGAGCGCGGCACCGTGTTCCAGCTTTAATTTTTCCGCGCGGGTCAACGGAACTTTCAGTCCGTAGGCGAGGTCGTTGGAAATGTGGTCGCCGCCCACCGCCAGCACGCCAGAATGCCGGATGACGCCGTCAGAATAAACGACGAATTCCGTCGTGCCGCCGCCGATGTCAATCACGAGTGCGCCTAGTTCCTTCTGCTCGTTCGTCAGCAGCGCGAGCGACGTGGCAATGCCGTTGAAAACCACGTCGTTCACTTCAAGCGACGTGGCGCGCACGAGGCGGACGACATTTTGCAGCCGGTTTGCGTGGCCGTGGATGACGTGCATATCCACTTCCAGCCGCGCGCCGAGCATCCCGACGGGATTGCTCACACCGTCCTGGCCGTCCACGAAAAAATGCTGCCGCACGGCATGAATCACGGTGTTCTCGGCGGGCAAATTGATCGCCTTCGCATTTTTGAGCACGTCCTCGACATCGTCCGCCGAAATTTCGCGGTCGGCGGAAACCACCGGATGCACGCCGCGATTATTGAAGCCGCGCACGTGGCCGCCGCTGACGCCCAGAAAAACGCTGCGGATCTCCACGTCGGCCATCTGCTCGGCCTCGGAAACGGCCGTGCGCAAATCCTCTTCAACCTGTTCGGGATTGATGACCTCACCCTTGCGCACGCCGCGCGAACGCGACTGGCCGAGGCCGATGATGTTCAGCGCGCCGTCGGCGTTCTGCTCGCCGACCACGACACAAATTTTTGAAGTGCCGATCTCGAGGCCGGCAATGATGTTGGAATCGTCAAACATTTTTCCTCCGGTTTTTCAATGGTTTTAACGCCTTCGGCGTCACGATTTCCGGCGCGAGACTGGCCAGCATCCAGCGCACCGGTGAATTATCCGTCACCGACAAATCGAACGACGCAATTTCCAGATGCCGATTCTTGCCCCAGTCATAAGTCAGCCGCCAGTGGCGCAATTGCTTATCCAGATTGTCGAGGCCGAAGGTGATGACACCGCCCTGCCCCGTCGTCGCCACGAGCACGCCCGGCGCGGAAACATCCACGCGCCGCAAATCCACCAGTCCCGCCATCGGCGACCTGTCGAACGCCACGATCAGTTGCAGCGCCAATTGCACCTGCGGCAGTTCCACGCGCCGGCCCGGCTGCAATTGAAAGGCGTTCACGCCCGCGATTACCGGCAGTTGCGAATTCATCTGCAGCAATGGAACCGTGCACAGGCGCGGATCCAGCGGCTGCATCACCATGCCGTCCGCGTCCAGTTGAAAAACAGAAACTACGATGCCATTCGCGCCGTCCGCGCACGGCACGTTCACCTGCGCAATCGGATCGCGCTCCGTGACCCGGATTTTCAACGTGCGCGGCAAAACGCGCTCGACGGAAACCGAGTCAATCAACGAAACGAGTTCCAAATTGCGTTTCACCGACGCGAGGTCGAGCGCGATGAGATTTGCGCCCGGCTTCACGCCCGTCCAGCGGCGCAATTGCTCCGGCGCGATCACGCCGTCCGTCTGCACGTCAATCTGCTGGATCGCAAAGTCGGGATTTTCATAGACGAACACATTCAGTGTCGCTTCGCCGATGCGCCAGACGAGATAAAGCGCCAGCACCGTGACCGCCGGAACCATCAATGCCAGCAACATCAGCCGCATGCGCAAGGCCTGCACCCGATCCGAGCGCACCTTCACATCCAGCACATGATGGCGGTGCAGGCGTCGGTTTTTCTTTTGTTCGCGCTTAAACCACATACATTTTATTCAGGCAAAGTCATAAGCTCGCAAAGCCAATTTAATCAAACCATAGCGGCAACTTCCTTGCGCACTCGCGAGCTATGCGCGGGTATATTTCTTTCCAAAGCCAGATCAATCATCCGCTGGCACAACGCGGCATAATTTAATCCCGCCGCCGCTGCCGCCTTCGGTAACAAACTTGTTTCGGTCATGCCCGGCAGCGTGTTCACTTCGAGCACCACCGGTGAACCGTCCGCGCGCACCATCACATCCACGCGCGCATAATCACGTCCGCCGATCGCCTGAAACGCGCCGAGCGCGGCGGCCTGAATTCGCTGTGCCGTCGCCGCGTCAAAATCCGCCGGGCAGAAATATTCGGTGTTGCCCGCCGTGTATTTATTTTTGTAATCGTAAGCGCCGACCTTCGGGCGAACTTCCACGACCGGTAAAACTTTTTCACCAATAATGCCCACGGTTGTCTCACGCCCGATAATTTTCTCCTCAACCAGAACTTCGGAATCAAATTTCAACGCTTCTGTCAGCGCACCCGACCAATCTTCAATGCGTTCAACAAATTGCAATCCGACACTCGAACCCTGCCGCGCCGGTTTGACCACCAGCGGCGGCGAAAAATTTTCTGGAAAGTCTGCCACCGCCGATTGTACCGTCACAAATTTCGCCGTCGGCACGCCAGTTTCAATGCAACTTTGCTTCGTCAGCACCTTGTCGAACGCGATCCGGCTCGCGTCGGCATCGCAACCGGTGTAAGGGACACCCAGCTCATCCAACTGTTTTTGCACCGTGCCGTCCTCGCCGTAAGTTCCGTGCAATGCGAGAAAAACCACGTCCGTTTTTTCACGCAAAACGAACCCGCCACTTTTCGGATCAATTTCAGAAACCTGATGGCCGAGCGATCGCAGCGCCGCCGCGACCGCGGCGCCCGAGCGCAGCGAAACTTCGCGTTCCGCGCTCGGCCCGCCCAGCATCACCGCAATTTTTAATTTTTGGCTCACTTTCTTCGCGCAAGCTTCTTGTCCGTTTTTTCCAATGGTTGAATCTTACGGGCGGAATCCGGCACGCCACCCAAAGTTGATTCCAAAACCCAGATCACTTCGCTGTTCAAGCTCCGCCGGTGCGCTGCCGCCCGTTTTTTTAATTCGCGATGCGTCTCTTTCGGAATGCCCTTGATGGTGATGTTTATCATGCCGCAACCATATCGCAACCACTTTGGTTGTCAATCAATCTTCGCCGACGATTTCAACTTCCGTGTGCAAATCGATACCGCGCTCCGCCCTGGCTTTCGCGCGCAATATTTCAATCAGTTCCAACACATCCTTCGCCATCGCGCCGCCATCATTCACCAGAAAATTTCCATGCTCCTGCGAAATCCGCGCGCCGCCAACCTTTGCGCCTTTCAATCCCAATTCATCAATCAGCTTGCCAGCCGGAATCGCCGGCGGATTTTTGAACATACAACCCGCACTCGGCGCGGCGGGCTGCGAACTCCAGCGCATTTCGCTATACGCCTTCATGCGTTTTTCAATTTCCTCGCGCGGTTCCGGTTTACACTGGAACACCGCGCCCAAAGCGATGTGATTTTTCAGCGTCGCGCAACTGCGGTAGGTCACCAACATTTCTGGCGGCGACAATTCAGAAATGTTTCCGGCAAAATCCATCACGCGCACGGATTCAACTGCATTAAAAGTTTCGCCGCCCATCGCGCCCGCGTTCATCCGCAGCGCGCCGCCGATGCTGCCGGGAATGCCTTCCAGAAATTCCACGCCGCTCAAGCCATTGCGCTTCGCCTCGACCGCGACATTTTTCTGCTTCACACCCGCACCCGCGCGAATGCGCACACCGTCAATCTCAATCCGTGAAAATTCCGGCGACGACAGGCAAATCACCACGCCGCGAAAACCACCGTCACGCACGATCAAATTTGAACCGCGACCGAGAATAAAAAATTTCACACAACGCTCACCGCACCATTGTAAAACCAACGCCAAATCCGCTTCCGACGCCGGCTCGACATAAACATCCGCCGGCCCGCCGACGCGCAAGGTCGTGTGCTTCGCCATCGGCTCGTCACGCCGAATAAGCGTCGCGGACGAGACGCGCGCAGCCAATTCGTCGGCAAAATTATTTTTGATTTGTGTCGGCATTTCGGAAATGTCAGCGGCCAGCGTCATGTGACAACCTTGAAATTTATTTCGCTTGGCACGCCGGATTGCTTGCCGTTTTTTTGAACCACGGAAAATTTTCCCGCCAGTCCGTCCAAGATGTTTTCCGCGATCTGTTGCGCCGCCGTCGGCGCGTGCCATTGCGCTAGCGCGCCTTGAATTTTCTCCCGCGTGACTGCGTCGCCGACAATCTCGACAAGCGCGGCAGCAATTTTTTCCGGCGGCGATTTTTGTTCCAGCATTTTCGCCGCGCCGGTTTTTTCAAACGCGAGCGCGTTGAAAAACTGGTGATTGTCCGCCGCCGTCGGCAACGGCACGAGCAGCGCCGGCAAACGCATCGCCGACATTTCGGCCAATGATGACGCGCCGGAACGACTGATGCACGCCGTCGCCGCGCCGAGCGCCAAATCCATTTCCGCCAAAAACGGTTTAACAACAGCCTTGATTCCGTTCGCGGCGTAAGCGGATTTCACTTTCTCAAAATCGTTTGCGCCGGTGAGATGAAGAAATTGCCAGTCGCGGTTTTTGAGCAAGGGCAACGCGGACAAAACCAACTCGTTCAAACCGCGTGCGCCCTGACTGCCGCCGACAATTAAAATTGTCGGATATTTTGAATCAAGTCCAAGTGCAACACGGCATTCGGCAACTTTGGTGGGGCTAGCGTCCGCGCGAGTCGGCTCGTCAGGAGCCTCGCCCCACCAAAATTGCGGGCGCACGGGCGTGCCGGTAACCAACGATTTTTTGGCGCGCAGCCGGGCGGCAGTTTCAGGAAAACCAATGAACGCCGCGTCCACGAAGCGCGTAAGCAGCCGGTTGGCGCGACCGGGAATGGTGTTCGACTCGTGAAGAAACGTTTTCGCACCGGAAAATTTGGCAGTAAAAATCGGCGGCGCGCTGGTGAAGCCGCCCATTGCCAAAACTGCATCTGGTTTATGCGACTTGAAAATTTTCCGCGCGGCTAAAAACGATTTCCAAAAACTTTTAGCGAAGGAAAAATAATTTTTATTTTGGAGGCCGACGGCGGGGAGCGTGAAAATTTCCATGCCGAGCATGGATTTCACGGCCTGTTGATCTACTTCTTTCGGCGAGATCAAAAGTGCGACATCGCAACCGCGTTCCTGCAATTGCTGCGCGACGGCGAGGCCGGGGAAAAGGTGGCCGCCCGTGCCGCCACACGCGATGGCGATGAAGGGTTTTGGGCTGGCGGAGGGATTCATGCTGCCTTGGCGGCAAACGGATTGTCGCTGGTGACAAAGTCGGAAGCGGAAATTTTTGCGGGCACGGCCTGCCGGGCAACGCTGAACAAAATCCCGACGCCCATCAGCATCGCGAGCAGACTGGAGCCGCCGGCACTGATGAACGGCAGAGCGAGACCTTTGTTCGGCAGGAGACTGGTGACGACGCCGATGTTGATGATAGCCTGATAACTGATCAGCGAAGTCACTCCGACCGCGAGCAGACAACCAAACTGGTCGCGGGCGCGCAGCGCGATGAACAATCCGCAAATGGTGATGACAAGAAACGCGACAACAACGAGCAGGGTGGCAACGAGACCGAGCTCTTCGCCGATGTTGGCAAAAATGAAATCACTTTGAATCTCGGGCAGGAAACCGTGTTTCTGCATTCCGTCGCCAAGTCCAAGACCGGTCAAGCCGCCGGAGCCGATGGCGATTTTGGCCTGCTCTGCCTGCAAGGCTGCACCACTGGCGTGCGCCTCGGGATGCAGCCACGCGATGATGCGTCCGCTGCGCATTGAGTCATGCGTCAGCGAATAAACCAGCGCCGCGCCTGCAAGCAGCACCGGCAGAATGACATGCAGCCAGCGGACGCCCGCGATCATAAGCATCGTGCCGCTGACTGCCGCCAACAAGATGGTCGTGCCGCGGTCGGGTTCGATGAAAATCAAGCCGAGCGCCGCCGCGATGATGATTCCGGGAAAAATTATCCCGCGTTTGAAGGTGTTCATTTTCCGCTGCGATCGGTCGCCATACCACGCGAGCATGATGATGAGCGCAATCTTGACGATTTCGGACGGCTGAAACGTTGCGCCCGGCAGACGAATCCAGCGGTGTGCGCCATTAAGATTAATTCCGATGTGCGGAACAAAGACCAGCGCCGCCAAAAAAATTGAGCCGAAGAAAACCGGAAATGCGAATTTTTTCAGCAGCCCGTAGTCCAGCGAAGCCAGCGTGACGCAGGCGATGAAACCGAGGACGCACCACAGCAACTGCATTTGGAGCATATGCGCGCCGATTTCGGAGTGCGTGTGCTTGTCCACCATCACCATGCTGGAGCTGTAAAGCATCACAAGCCCCAGCGCGAGGAGGCTGGTGACGCAAAAAGCCAGAATGGTGACGGCGACTTTCATTTCAACTTGCCAAAAATCCAGCCGCGTTCACGCGGGCTTACTGGCCCGGTGCCGGAGCCGTGGTCGTCGGAGCCGGGGCGGAAACCGGCGGCAACGCCGGCGCGGGCGTGGTGTCCACGACCGGCGCGGGCGCGACGGGCGCAGGCACGGCAGTTTCGGTTTCGCCCTTCGCCGGGATTTTCAGTTTCTGGCCGACCTTGATTTTGGTCGTGCTCAAACCATTCGCATTTTCAATCGCCTTGACGGTCGTGCCGTGGTGCTTGGCAATCTTGCTGAGCGTGTCGCCCGACTTGACGCTGTAAGTCACGCCGCCCGTATCATCGCTGGCAAGCGCAGTCGGCGCGGTGGAATCAGGCGAAGTGCTGCCACCGGCGGGCAACGTGAGCTTCTGGCCGATTTTCAATTTCGTCGGAACCACGCCCAGATTTGCGGCTTCCAGCGCTTTCAACGTCACGCCATTTTTCTTGGCAATCTTGCCAAGCGTGTCGCCTTTGACGACGACATATTCAGCACCGGCAGTGGGCACAGGCTGATCAACCTGCGGAACCGGCGTGACCGGATTATTGACTACAGGCGTGTTGGTCACCGGCGGCGGCATCGGCACCGGCGGATTGGAAGCTTCGGTCAGCGACGGAATATTAGTGTCCGTCGCAACGTCATTCGTGTCCACGGTTGGTGGATTCAAATCCGTATCTTCCGACGGTTTCTCGCGTTTGCAACCCTGGATAAGCACGACGACGAGGCCGGTGACGCACACAGTGAGCACACAAAACACGGCGAGCTTGAGGCGGGAACGGCGCGCACTTTGTTGTTCGAGCAGCGAGCCTTTTGGAACGAATGGATTCGGATTATTCATATGTTTGGCGCAAATGCGTTCTGGATTCGAGGTGTGTTTTGTTTTTGAGTTTGGCGCGGCGGAACTTTCCCTCGAAAAATTTCGCAACGCGTTAAATTTATTTTGTTTTGGGAGCCGGACGACACTTCACCGTGGAAAATAGAACCGGCAGAAAGATGAACTGGTGAAACACTCTTGCTGACCGGCATACGCCCTGCCGCTCTGCCGGGAATTGTTAGCAACCGCGCCGCCTTTCCGCAAGCAGCAAAGCGCGGTTCTTTCATGTTTTTTTGTTGCTTTATCAACTTCATTTCACCGGAGTTTCAGCGTCGCCAGCGCCACCACCGCGCACAGCACGCATAAAATATAAAAACGCATCACCACCTGCGATTCGTGCCAGCCCTTTTTTTGGAAATGATGATGCAGTGGCGCCATCAAAAAAATCCGTTGTCCCTTGCCCGTGCGCAGGCGCGTGAACTTGAACCAGCCTTTTTGCAAAATCACCGACACCGCCTCGGCGACAAAAACACCGCCGGCGATGACCAGCACGAACGGCTGATGAATCAACACCGCCACGATGCCGAATGCGCCGCCGAGCGCGAGCGAACCCGTGTCGCCCATGAACACCTGCGCCGGATGACAGTTGAACCATAAAAACCCCAACCCCGCGCCGAGCAGCGCCGCGCAAAAAACCGTCAGCTCGCCCGCGCCACTCACATACGGAATTTGCAGATACGCCGCCGCCTTGATGTTGCCTGCGAGATAAGTGAAAAATAAAAAAACAAATCCCACGATCAACGTGCAACCCGTCGCCAGGCCATCGAGTCCGTCGGTCAAATTCACCGCGTTCGAGCTGCCAACGATTGCCAGCGCCACAATAATGACGCCAACCACCACGCCGACATCGAGCGGGTATTTGTAAAACGGCAGCATCACGCTCGAAACTAGATTGCTATGCCAGACGCTTTTCGTGCCGAGCAAATGCAGTTCACTCGTCGCCGGCAGATTCCATAAATAAACCCCCACGAAAATCGCCAGTAAAAATTGCGTGATCAACTTCACGCGCGGCGGCGTGCCACCGCCGCTCTGCTTCAAAATTTTCGCGTAGTCGTCGTAAAAACCCAGACCCGCCAAAACTAAAACCGACAGCATCGTCAGTTCCACCTGCGCGTTCCATTCCGCCCACAACATCGTCGAAATCACGAGTGAGAGGACGATCAAAATTCCGCCCATCGTCGGCGTGCCTTTTTTGTCCACGACATGACGCACGCCGGATTCCTCCGCCTTGTCCGCGTATTCCTGGCCGAATTTCAAATCCTTCAGCCAGCGGATGATTTTCGGACCGAGCCACCAGCACAACAGCAGCGACGTGACCGCCGCGCCCGCGCTGCGCACCGTGATGTATTTGAACAGGCGCAAAAACGCCAACCGCGACTCCCATTCGGAGCCGTGCGCCCAGTCCAAAATGTGCTGGCTCAAAAGATAAAGCATTTCAATTTTTCAAATCACCGAAGTCCATTGTCCTCTTGTGTCTTGCCTGAAAAATCAACAGTCATCCATCTTGTCGGCATCATTTTATTGGTCGAACAAAATGTAAATGACCATCTTGGATCACCAAAATCCGTCGTGATGTTAGCACCGACACAGTGAAATTGATTAGTTGCGGGACCCATCGCAACAATCGCGAATTGATACGCATCCGGCAATGAAAGTTTTGGCGGCTTTGAATTGTCGTAAGGCGGCATGACGAAACTCGCAAGCGACGTCAACGCAAGTGCGAGCAAACAAATTAAAATGTATCGTAATTTTAGTTTCATTTTTCCGCCTTCAACATTTCCGCAATCCGCTCCAACCGCGACACGCGCGACGCCTTCAACAAAACCACGTCGCCCGGCTTCAAAAAACTTTTTAAAACTTTTATCGCCGCCTCGACCTCCGCAAATTCAAACACGCGCATCAGCTCCGCGTCGCGCGCCGCCTGCGCCGTGACCGCCGCCATCTGGCCGACCGCGAACAACTGGCCGAGCTTCAATTCCGCCGCGCACCGGCCGACCTCCGCGTGCGCCGCCGCGCTGTGCGTGCCGAGTTCCGCCATGTCGCCGAGCACCGCCACGCGCCGGCCTTGCAACGGCAATCCGCACAATGTCTCCAAGGCCGCGATGGTCGAATCCGCATTCGCGTTGTAACTGTCGTCCAGCACGCGCACGCCATTCGCTTCCCAAAAATTCAAACGCATCTTCGGCGGCGGACACGCGACCAATCCGTCCTGAATTTCCGCGCGGTCGAGTCCAAGTTCCGCGCCAAGAGCGATGGCAAACAGCGCATTCGTCACTTGATGCCGACCGAGCAAATTGATGCGATACTCGCCGCAAAATTCTGCTTGCGGCGCGGCGACCTGAAAGGTCACGCCACTTTTGTCGAGGCGAATTTTCTTGGCGCACCAATCGTTTTTTTCGCCGATACCGACACGGACGATTTTCGCCTGCGTCCGCGCCGCGATTTTTTCTGACCATTCGTTGTCGCCGTTCAAAAATAATTTTCCGTCCGCCGGCAATAATTCCGCGAGCGCGCCTTCTTCCTGCGCCACGCCCGTGACATCGCCAAAAAATTCCAGATGCTCGCGCCCAATGTTCGTGATGACACCAAATCTTGGCGCAATCATTTTCACCAACGGCGCAAGTTCGCCCGGATGATTCGTGCCAGCTTCCAAAACCGCCGCCTGATGAGTTTTGTCCAAACGCAGCAAGGTCATCGGCACGCCGATGTCATTGTTGAAACTGGCCTCGCTCCACAGCGTCGGAAATTTCTGGCGCAACACGGACGCGACCAGTTCCTTCACCGTCGTCTTGCCATTCGAGCCGCCGACCGCGATGACCGGCAGATCAAATTGACGACGATACGCCGCCGCAAATTTTCCCAAGGCGATTCGCACATCGTCCACCACCAGCACAGCGCAAGCTGGTAATTGTGCAGGAATTTTTTTTTGTTCGATGACCACCGCCGCCACATTTTTTGCCACGATTTCATTGATGAAATCGTGGCCGTCAAACTTTTCGCCGCGCAGCGCAAAAAACAGATCGCCCGCCTTCGCCAGCCGCGAATCGGTGCAGATATTTTTAATTTCGATTTCCGCCGCGCCGGATTTTATTTCGGCGTCGCAAATCTCGGCGGCAAATTTCAAAGAGCATGGTTCCACAAAATTATTTCAGCAAAAACGTCGCCGTCACCACGGCGGTGATGGTTTTTCCGCGCGAGGTCGTGTCATTAACGCCTTCGCCGCTCGTGTCGCTGCTATGCAACGGCGTGATCTGAAAAATTCCCTGGTCGGCGCTTTGCAGGCGCGCGATGTCGCGACCGCCTTGCGTGGCGATTTGCTCGGCACGCGCCCGCGCATCCTTCGTCGCCTCGGCCAGCATCTCGATTTTGGTGTCACCAGCCTTGGTGTAAATAAACTGCGGCGGCGCGACAGTGAAAATCACGCCCTGCTCGACCAGCGGCGTGGCGTCAAGTTTGTCCAACCGATCCACGTCGGTGGATTCCACCGACACGCTCTGGCTCAAACGATAGCCGGTCGTGCGCTCCGTCACCCAGCCGTCGGCAGACTTTTGCGAAGCTTTCAATTCCTCAATGCCAATGGGCGCAAAAGTGAAATTCGTGACGCCGCCGGCGCGCAAAAAATTTCCCACGATCTCGCGATCCGCCTGAATTTTGTGCTGCGCGTCAAGCAGCGTTTCCCCTTCGACCAAAAAACTGCCGGACCAAATGGCGAGATCAGATTCAATGTCTTTTTGCACTGAGCCTTTGACGCTGATGAATTGCGAATTTTTTATCTTCACCCACGCACTCGTGCCGAGCATCGCGGAACAAACCAATCCTGCCGCCAAAAATAATCCGGCGAGCATTCCAAAAAGTTGCGGACGCGAATCGTTCATACCATCAAAGTTTGTGCGCGCCATTTTCCACGACGAGCGAAGTCGCGTTCGTCATCAAATTCGGATCCGGCGGAATGTTCAGGTAGCTCGCGCAGCGCTCCGCGATGTCGCGGAACACCGGGCCGCAAACTTTGCCGCCGTAATAACCTTCCTTCGGCTCGTCCATCACGATGGAAATGCACAACTCCGGATTGTCCGCCGGAAAAAATCCAATGAACGACGAAACATATTTGCCCGGCGCGTAAGAACCATTTTCAGCCTTTTGCGCCGTGCCAGTTTTGCCCGCGACGACATAATCTTTCATTGCCGCGTCCGGCGCAGTGCCATCTTTCGTCGGCACGGTTTTCAACGCTTCAATCATGTCTAAGTCGGCTTTTTCGCCGATGACTTGGCGCACGCGTTCGGGCGCGTAGCGTTGCACCACGTTGCCATCGCGATCCTGTAGCCGGCTTACAATCATCGGGCGCATCAGCCAGCCGTCATTGGCAATCGCCGCCATCGCGTAAAGCATCTGCAACCGCGTCACCGCGACGCCGTGTCCCATCGGAATCTGCGCGATGGAAACTTTGCTCCAGTCTTTCACCGGATATAAAAATCCGCGCGCCTCGCCCGGCAGCGGAATGCCCGTGCGCTGGCCGAAACCATAATCCAACGCGTAGTCGTAAAGATTGTCTGCGCCGAGCTTGATGCCGATTTTAGCAGCGCCAATGTTGGACGATTTGGTGATAATGCTTTCCGCCGACAAAATTCCGTAAGGCTCGTGATCGTGCAAAATTTTCCCAGCAAACGCAAAATGCCCTTCCTCGCAATAGAACTGGTCGGTCAATTTGATCACGCCATTGTTCAGCGCGCCGGACACTACGACGATTTTGAACGTCGAACCCGGCTCAACGACATCGGTGATGACGCGGTTGCGTGTTTCCGGCGTGATCGTGTTCGGCTGGTTCGGATCGTAATTCGGCAGCGAAACCATCGCCAGAATTTCGCCGGTTTTCGGACGCATGACGATGCCCGTGATGCTGCGCGGTGTATGTTTTTGCAGCGCGTCCGCCAGCGCGATCTCGACGATGTGCTGCACCACCGAGTCAATAGTCAGCACGACATTCAGACCGTCGCGCGGATGCACGTCTTCGTCGCGCAATGCGACCAACTCATGTTGCGCGCGATCCGTTTCCGTGACCTTCCAGCCCGCGACGCCGCTCAATTGTTTTTGCAGTGCCAGTTCGATGCCGTCGCAGCCGACAATTTGCGTCACCAACCGCCCGCTGATTTTCTGTTCCGCCGCCGCCGGAAAACCAATCACCTGCGACGCCAGCGAACCATTCGGATAAACCCGCATCTGGTCCGGTTCGGAAAAAACCGCGTAGTTCCGAAGGGTGCGGACGAAATCCTTTTGCGCACGCGGCAACATTTTTTCGTCCACGCCGAAAGTGAGATTGGTCATCGCTGCCACAATCTCCTGCCAGGTCGCGTCGGAAACATTTTTGGCGAGCCGGACGTAATGTAAATTGTTCGTGTAGATTACGCCCTTGGCGTCGCGCACAAGACGCGGCGTGAGTCTTTGCGCGAGGTCGGCTTCATTTACATTCAACAGCGGCGCGAGCGCGTGGGCAACGAGCGGCTGGAAACTTCCAATCAACGATGGATCGGCGCAAACCGTCCGCACCTCGACGCTCGTCGCGAGAATGTTTCCGTTCATATCCAAAATGTCGCCCCGGCGCGGTGCCTGCCAGAATTCGTGCTGCGTGTTTTGCTCCGCTTTCGCGCTCAACTCGTCGTGACGAAACACCTGCAAATCCACAAGCCGGTAGCTCAAACCGCCAAACGCCAGCGAGAGAAGGGCGAGCAGCAGCAGCGCGCGGCGGATTTGTTGTTTGTTGGTCATCCTAAAAAACGGCCAGCCGCCCGTGGCGGTCGGTTCCTCAACCAACGGCGTCACGAGCGGCGGCCAAAATTATTTTTTCCTTACGGCGTCAGTTCGGTCGCCGGCCGCTGGGCAAACTGACGCGAACTATTTTCCGGTGCGACCGGCGTTTCTGTCAGCCGCACGATTTGCATCGGCGTCGCCGGCGCGAGACCAAGATTCAATTCCTTCGCGCGCTGGTCGAGCATCACCGGCGAATGCAAAATTGAAATCTGGTCGCCAAGCTGCTTGTTGTCGCTTTGCAACTGCGCCAGCTTCGTCTCGCGCAGGCGGATCTGCTGGCCGAGCCGGTCAATCTGACTCTTTTGCCAGACGTAGCCGACTGCGGAACCGCCGATCAGCAGGCAGATGAACGACGCCTTCAGCGCCGGCCCAAACCGGATCGCCGCCGCCTGATTTTTTCGATTCTTGGCCATCTTAAATTTTTTCAAAAACTCGCAATTGTGCGCTGCGACTGCGCGGATTTTCTTTCAACTCAACTTCGCCCGGCAAAATCGCCTTGCGCGAAACCCATTTCAGTTCCGGCACAATCGGCGTCCGCAACTCCGGCACGTCCACTTCGCCCTTAAAGGTGTAATCGCGCGTCTTTTCGCGACCGAACTCTTTCACCACGCGGTCTTCGAGCGAGTGAAACGTGATCACCACCAGCCGTCCGCTCGGCTTCAAAATTTTCACCGCCGCATCCAAACCATTTTTCAGCGAGCCGATCTCGTCGTTCACCGCAATCCGCAACGCCTGAAAAACTTTCGTGGCCGGATGCGCCTTTTTTCCGTGGCGCGGCGCGAGTCGCTCAATCAAATCCGCCAACTGTTTCGTCGTCTCAAATTTCCGCAGCGCGCGGTCGTGGACAATCGCCTTGGCAAACCGGCGCGAATCGCGTTCGTCGCCATATTCCCAAAAAATTTTCGCCAGCCTCTCGGCCGTCTCGCCATTCACCAAATCCGCCGCCGTCACTGGCTGCCGGTCGTCCATCCGCATATCCAGCGGGCCGTCGTTCTGAAAACTGAACCCACGTTCGGCGACATCCAGTTGCGGCGAACTCACGCCCAAATCCAACAGCACACCGTCACAACTTTTTTCCGTGACCCAGTCCGCCAGTTCTGAAAAATTTCCGCGCCGGATTTCAAAGCGTCCGGCAAATTTTTCATACAACCGCGACTTTGCGATTTCAACCGCGACGCCATCGCGATCGCACCCAGACAGCCATCCAGTCGGCGAACTCGCGGCCAGAATGCTCGCCGCGTGACCAGCTCCACCGAGCGTCCCGTCGGCGTAACGTCCGTTCGGGTGCGGCTTCAGCGCGGCCAGCACCTCCGCCGCCATCACTGATTTGTGAATGAATTCTGGCACTGCGCATGGTTCAAGTTTGTTTCACGAGCCGTTCGCCCAAAAATTCCCAAGCCGAGCGCATCGGCGGCAAGACCGGCGCTTCCGCCGGCGACGCCGTGCGGGATTTGACCGGGACAATTTCGATGTCCGCGTCCGCCAAATCGTTGTGAACTACTTTCACGGCTTCCAGCGAAAGCTCCACCTGCACCGCGTTGGCCGGGGCAAGCCGCGTCGGCTCCGGCGCGCGGAACGGATTTAATTTGTCCTTCCAGCTCGTTGCGCGCGCTGGCCCGGCTGCGGGCGACGGCGTGAAAACTTTTTTAGTTTCCGGCGCGGCGACCGGTACAGGTTGCACCGGCTTGGGCGTGAACGGATTTTTGTCCGCGTTGAATTTTGGCAGGTTGAATTTTTTGTCCTCGCGGTAGGCGACATTGCCGCCACCGCCAAAAAAACTTTTCCCTGCGCCGAGCAATTTTCCTAGGTTCATATTTTTATTCCATGAATTTGAAGGCTTCGTGCGCGAGCACCGCGTCCGCCGCCTTGACTTTTTCGTAACGGGCCGGATTCCAAATCTCAAAGCGATCCAGCAGGCCGACCAGCACCACCTCGTCCTTGAGTTCCGCCTTGCGCGCCATTTCGTCCGGCAGACAGATGCGCCCCGCCTTGTCGAGCGTCACCTGCACCGATTCGCTGCCGATGAACCGCTTCAGATAAATTTTCTTTTCGTCGCCCTTGGGCCGCGCATCAATGTCCGCCATCAACTGCGCCATCTGCGCCGGCGGCAAAACGCGCAGGCACGTTCCCGCGTTGTGCTTCGGCCAGACCATCATCGTCAATTCCGTTCCCGCATCCGCCGGCCGCCATTTGGCCGGAATCTGGACGCGCCGCTTCTCATCCACACCATGCTGATAGCATGAATTGTAGTAAGTCGGCGGAACTGGCTTGGCGTCACTCATTGTTATTCACACTAAAACCCAAAATGGCCTCAATCACCCACAACAACCCATTATTACCCATAATGCCCCACACCTGTCAATGGAAATTGCGCGCCAAAACCGCTATTTATTCAAAAGTTATTCACAATTTATCCGAACTGTGAATTGTCATCGTCAGCCCTGCTCCGTTACGCTCACGTCCGTGCGAACCGCTGATTTTCATTTTGACCTGCCGCCGGATTTGATTGCGCAGCAACCCGCCGCGCGTCGCGACGGCTCACGCCTGCTGGTTTTACAAAGGAAAAATCAAAAAATCGAACACCGCCAGTTTCCCGACCTGTTGGAATTTTTAAATCCCGGCGACGTGCTGGTTCTGAACAACTCGCGCGTCATTCCCGCGCGCCTGCACGGAAAAAATTTCCACACCGGCGGACAATTTGAAATTTTGCTGCTCGAAGAAAATTCCATGAACGACTGGTGGGCGATGATGCGACCCGGAAAACGCGCGCAAATCGGAACCCAAATTCAATTACAAGAAAAAAATGGTGCGCCGACGAAAATTATTGCGACCGTCACCGCCGTCAACGACGAAGGCCACCGCCGGTTGCAATTTTCCGGTTGCGAAAATCTTTTTCACGAACTGGATAAACTGGGTGAACTGCCCTTGCCACCTTACATCGGACGCCACGGCGAACTACCCGGCGACCGCGAGCGTTATCAGACGGTTTTTGCCAATCCCGCCGGTTCCGTTGCCGCGCCGACCGCCGGCTTGCATTTCACACCGAAACTTTTGGAAAAAATCCGTTTGCTCGGCGTCAAAATTTGTTTTGTCACGCTGCACGTCGGCGCGGGAACTTTTTTGCCCGTCAAAACCGAAAATATCGCCGATCACAAGATGCACGCCGAACGCTTTGAAGTTGGAATGGAAACCGTTTCTGCAATCAATGAAGCGAAAAAATCCGGCCAACGCGTCATCGCCGTTGGCACGACCGCCATGCGAACGCTGGAAACCGTGGCGCGACAGCATGACGGAATACTCAATGTTTATAAGGGCAAAACGGACATCTTTATTTTTCCACCCGCGCATTTTCAAATTGTGGACGCATTGCTGACGAATTTTCACCTGCCGGAATCCACGTTGCTGATGCTCGTCAGCGCGTTTGCCGCACCTAGCGAAAAAATTGCGGGACGTGCGTTGATTTTGAAAACTTACGCCGAGGCAATCCGCGAACGTTATCGTTTTTTTAGCTACGGCGATGCGATGCTGATTTTATGAAGCCACAAACTAGAATTCAGAAACCAGAATTGCCCTTAGTGTTCATCAACATGGCGATGACGGCGGATGGGAAAATCGCGACGGCGAACCGCACCGTCCACTCGTTCGGCAGCGCACGCGACCTAGAACATGTTTACGAGCTGCGCGCGACGGCGGACGCGGTGATGTGCGGTGCGCGGACGGTGGAGATATCGCAAAGCATTTTAGGCGCGGGCGGCGAAAAGTTTCGGAAGCTCAGGCTGAAGAATGGGCTGGCGGAATATAATTTGCGCGTGATCGTGAGCGGCAGCGGCTCGATTGATTCGCAGGCAGAAATTTTTAAGAAAAAGTTTTCGCCCATCATCGTGCTGACAACGGAACGCGCGTCCGCAAAAAAAATAAAAATACTGCGAGGATTGGCGGACGAAGTGAAAGTTTTTGGCGCGAACGAAGTCGATTTCCATTCAGCGCTGCGCTGGCTGCGAGAGCGATGGCAGGTGCAACGGCTTTTGTGCGAGGGCGGCGGCGAACTGAACGACGCGCTCTTCCGCGCAGGTTTGGTGGATGAAATCAACCTGACGATCTGCCCGAAGATTTTTGGTGGCCGCACCGCGCCAACGATTGCGGACGGACTCGGTTTTACACGGCTGTCCGCTGCGGAAAAATTTGAATTGACTTCGATAAAGCGTAAAAAGGGCGAGTTATTCACCGTGTTTTCGCACTATAAAAACAAGGGTTTTGATTGATTCTCATTTAATTATTGGCCGGTTCTGACGACAAAAACGGGCGGGTTTCAAAGCGAAACCCACCCGTCATGTTTTTTATAGATTACAGAATAATTCTACGGACTGGTCACTTTGTAGAACTGGACCGGCTTGTTAGTCGCCGTCGCGTCGGTGAACTGGTAGCTGCCGGAACTGATTTCTACCGGATGGCCGAGATTCGACCACTGACTGAATGGCAGGACCAGATTCGTGGTGCCCCAAACGGTGAACTGTCCGCTGACGCCGGGCGAATCGGCAAAACCTAGTTTCAAGCCGGTGCCGGAAGCACCGCCGGAAGCGCCGCCAGAATAGGCCACAACGCCCAAGACCGGGGCCGTGATTGGAGCGACGGACGCCGCGAATCTCAAGTTGTCAATGGCGTAGCCCTGACCCGTGCCTTGGCCGTAATAGTTTATAGACCAGATCAACCAAAGAGCGCCGCCCGGCGTCCAAGCGCTTGAAAGAGCCATGCTATTCGTGGCCATGTTGATTTGGTTGACCGGCTGGGTTCCGTCCACAATGGTCGTGCCCAGCGGATTTGTTGGGAAACTAAAGGCCATGCCCGGCACGCTCACGGTATAGGGAATGTCCTGCGGAGCCGTGTTGGTAGCTGTGGGCTGTGATTGAAGCACGAAGCTGCTAGCCGAAGGGTCAACCGCATAGCTGAAGGACATGACTCGGGTTGCCGTGTTGTTGCGCCACAATTCACCGAGGAAGCTAAGACTGATGTAATTCAGCGTGTTGGTGGAGTTGTTGACGAGCTTCAACCCAAAGGCGGTTGAACCAGTGGAACTCGTTGAAATGAGCCCCAGCGCGCGGTTGGTTCCGACAATCCCACCATTGACATCATTCGGACCAAAGTCAATCACCCCGCCGGTGGATTGATCGCCATCTTGCGCGCCAAATCGGGTGATGCCATCTGGAAGTCCTGCATCGGTGGTGTTAGTGTCTGCCGCGCCATACCAGCCGTTCAAGTTGGTCGAACCGATGGACAAGCCCAAGCCGCCAACGTAACTATTGCCGATGACCGGGTAAGCGAAGTCAAACGGATTAGCTAGCGAGTAGGCAACACCGTTGATGAAGCCAGGATCGAGCGGGTTATTGAGGCTGTTGACCGAAGTCCCAGTGCCAGCAGCAGTGCCATTGGCTGCGTAGCCGGTAAAGCCAGGGTCAGGTAGCGCATCGAAGTTCTGGGTATAGATTTGGTTGCTATAGCTGATTGAAGAATGCGTAGGAGGAATAATAACTGTCACCGAGGCTAGAGTACTCGTCACATTGCCGGCACCATTGCTATACACGATATAATAATTGGTGGCAGTATCTGCGGTGGTAGTGGCATTAATCGTCAAGGGAGAACTTCCCGCGCCGCTGTATGAACCACTCGCATTCCCATATTCAGGGCCAGACAAGGGCGTGGTGCCTTTATACCATTGATAGTTCACAGGCGCTGTTGCCCCAGATTCATCGGCGACCAGCGTCGTCGGCACGCCCACAATGGTGGTGACAGATGCGGGTTCCCCGGAACTTATGCTTGCCAAGTGATATTTAACTGTCAAAACATCCACTTTGTTGGAGGCATAACCAGCTTGATTGGAGACGACCAGATAATAATTTCCGGCTTCAGTCAATTGTAAGTTAGTTATTGTCAGTGCCGAGGTCTGCGACCCAACATAGCCTGAACCATCCATGTTGGCTCCATCAACCAAAGCGCTGCCGCCAAAATACCATTGGTAGGCTGTGAAAGGCTGGGTGCCCGTGACGGAAACTGTAGCGAAGGCGATTCCGCCGGTAATATAGCCGCTAACTTGGTTGGTGCCGCTAGTGATAACTGGCGGAACCGGCGTGGTAGTGACGGTCAGGAGAGCCGGACTGCTGGTGACCGAACCGTAATTATTTGTTATCACGCAGAAAACAGTGTTGCTATTGAAGGTGGTGTCAATCGGGTATAAGCTGCTTACATTCAGGGTCGCATTGGTTGCGTTGACGAGCAGATTGGTACCGACGAACTGATCATTAGTGCCGATGGCGAACCATTGGTAGCTCAAGGCATAGACGGATTGAACCCCGACGCTGAAGGGAGCGACACCGCCGGTGATCGTGCCGTAAGGAGCTGGATTCGTGGTGATCAGCGGGCTTAGGTCTGGAGTGAAATCAATCCCGCCGAAAAACTCATTCGTGGTCGCAGCAATGGCCAACGTCTGCGCCACAAGATTGGTGCCTGGATTGATGCCAGTGTCCACGATTTTAATCAGGCGGTTATTATTTTGATGGCCTTGCGCGGTGTTGACTCCGAAACCGCCGAGATAGTTGGTCGCGGCTCCGTTTTCCATAGTCGTGGCATAGATAACTGGGTTCGCGCCGCTGAAATCCACGCAGATGCCGAATACGCCCTGGTTTGCTGACGTTTGTTTGAGAGTTCCAATATTCGTGCTGCTGAAATAATACGGAGCCTGCACCCAGGTGCCCGCGTTGTTGGTGAATTTAATGATGCCGAAAGTCTGGTCCGCGCCATAGACAACGGTGTGTGCCGGATCCATGTCAAAGTTTAGAATCTTCTTATAGGTTGTTCCCCAATTGAGATAGAGATTGGTGGTGGAAAAATTGTAGTAGGGATTGGCAACATCCGGATCCCAGGGCAATGGCACCACATTCCCGCTGGCAGGATCCACCATGTTATAAAGTCCGCTGGCAACTGACCCAGTGACTGGAGCAGTGGCAATCAGAAGCGTGCCGCCGATGATGCGCGCCTCGCCAGCGGCCTGAAGATACTGTTGCACTTCCTGCAATGTAGTGTTTGCGGAATTGTAGAACAGAGTTCCATCCAACTCACCGGTGGCGGGTCCGACTGCGGCGAAGTTGCCAGTGCCGTAGAAATTGGTGCCGTCCGGGCTGGCGATGCCGGTCGGATTGTCCTGCGTTCCAGAAGCCGACCCGAGCGGAATGCCAAACCAACCCGTGGGCGTAGTAAGAACACTGACTGCATTAGTGAAAGCATCCAGCGTCACGATGCCACGGCTGACCGAGGTGTCCGTGGAAGGCTTGGAAGCGGTAGGGCTTAAAATATTTCCAACGTATCCTTCCAAGGCCAAAATCTGACGATCAACCGAACGGGAAATGCCGCCGCCTTCAGAACCTGCGTGAAGATTGATCCAAACAGAACCTGGTACCGTGTTCGTGGTGGACATGGCAATCGAAACCACCGGATTCGAGGAGGACTGGTTGGTGGTTGCCGGATCAAACACCTGCACGAAACAAGGCGCCACCCGGGCGCTGATCATGGGCCAGTTGTTGTCACTGGTGCCTGCCTTGAAAACTGCGATTTTTCCTGGCGGCAATACGAGTTGATTGGTTTGCGCCTGAGCGGCGATGCCGAGCATCGTTGCCAAGCCTAAAGATACGAATGTTTTTTTCATTGTTATTATTTTTTGATTGTGGATTAACCCACTCCAAATTGAGCCGCCATTAAAGCGGGAGACTGTCACGAAAAAATGTCTCTGAGGTTACATTCATGCAACACCCATAATTCCAACGACTTGTCACATAATTGTAACTATCCCGCCATTGATTCGTGACATGCTTCACGCATCGTACTTGCCTAACGGATGACGTTTGAACCGCAGCCGAATTTTTACCAGTCGCAACATCGCTTAATTTACAAAATGAAATTAAATCATAGAAAGACCTGCGGATTCACACTGATTGAACTGTTGGTGGTGATTGCCATCATTGCCATTCTGGCTGCCTTGCTGTTACCGGCTCTGGCCAAAGCGAAAGAGAAGGCCTACCGCACCATCTGCCTCAACAATTTGAAGCAATGGGGGCTGGCACAAACGATGTATGTGGATGATTTCAATTCCACCTATCCCACAACCAAGATACCCAACGGCACCCCCGGCGCGGTGGGCGGCTATAATGAGGACAATCCGACGTGGAATGATTTGTTTAGTTTCTATTACAACAAGCCGCAGGAAGGCATGGGTGTCTGGTTTAATGCGCTGCCGCCTTATGTATCCCAAAAACCGCTTTCTTATTACGCCATTCAGCCCGGCGATGCTGCGGGCAACAAGCCGGCGATAGATGGATTCAACAATGCCAACACCATTTTTAGATGTCCCACCGCCATCATTGATCCGCAGCTCCTCCCCCCAAACGCGCCGAAATATGGCCGGATTTTTTTCCGCTACGGGATGAATTCCCAGGCTCTCACGGGTTTGAACGTGCCGAGCACCGACTATAATCTCAAGGCCTCACAGATTACCATCAGCCCCTCTACATTTGTCATGTTTAGCGAGGGCCGGACACTCACGACGGAAACACCTTTTTACGGCAGTGCCGCCAAACAGGCCGATATTTGCAAGCCCCAAGTCTATACCACAGCTCTGTCGTCCCGACATTCCGCCGGATGCGACCTCACTTTCGCGGATGGCCATGCGGCTTGGTACAAATATACTTATATGTGCCTGAACACACCCTCCAAGGCCGCTGATCCAGGCGATCCCGACATCAGTTGGACCGCCAATGGCAGCGTGGTTCCCTAAACCTAGATTCTTGACTCGATGAAATTGACTATCAAGGCGACGTTCTTTCCGCGCGCGATTGTTTTCGCTGCGATTGTTTTCACCGCCAGTGTCGTCTGCTTTGCCAAAGAGACCGCGCTTAATTACCTCACGTCCGGCGTGCCCGACGCCGCCAGCCTGCTCGCACCACCGCCGCTGATTGACTCCGCCGAGCAAGCTGCCGACATGGATGAAGTCCGGGCCGTTTATCACGCCGCCAGCGACGCGGACAAACAGGCCGCGTATTCGGAGAAAAAATTCACCGTCTTTAATTTCACCGGAGCCGTCGGCAGTTTTTTTGTCGAAACCAACCTGCCCAAGACCGCCGCGTTCTTTGCCAAAGTCCAGTCGGATGCCGAGACGGTCACCGACCTCGGCAAAGATTATTTCCATCGCCCACGCCCCTACGTCACCGACACCAACCTCGCCAACGGCAAGCTGGAAAAATCCTTCAGCTATCCCAGCGGCCACTCCACCGAATCCATGGTGCTCGCCCTCGTCCTCGCCGATTTGATTCCTGAAAAACACGATGCTATCATCGCCCACGCGCGTTTGATGGGCTGGCATCGCGTCCAAATCGCGCGGCATTATCCGACCGACATCTACGCCGGACGCGTGCTCGCGCAGGCCATTGTGAAACAGATGAAGAAAGACGATGACTACAAAAAAGAATTGTCCGAAGCCGCCGCCGAAATCGAATCCGCGCGCAAAATTGCGCCAAACAATTGATTTTACAACTAAACTTTGATACCTTCGCGCGCCAGCAAGGTCCGCTTCCAATTCAGTCCGCCGGAAAAGCCGCCGATTTTTCCATCCGCCGCCAGCACGCGATGGCAAGGGATCAGAACCGGAACCGGATTCGCCCCGCACGCGCCGCCCACCGCGCGCACCGCTTTGGGATTGCCGATGGCACGCGCGATTTCGCCGTAGCTTTTTGTCTGGCCGACAGAAATTTTTTGCAGCGCGCGCCAGACGCTTTTTTGAAAATCGGTTCCGACCAAATCCAGCGGCGGAAATTTTCCGGGCGCGCGCCCAGACAAAATGCTTTTCAACGCCGCCTCCGTGACGCGATGCCAGCCACGGATTTTTGCGGGAATTTTTTTCTTGTTCGCGGCTCGCGCGGACGCCCGCCCCGCCTTGGGGAAATTTAATTCCGCCAGACCGATTTCCGAATAGCGCGCGATAAAATTTCCGTCGCGAGTGACGACTGCCAGTTCGAACAATTGATTTTTCATTTCAATGTCTCGGCAGGAACATCAGGAACAAACCCAGCAGCACGGCGGTCACGACGATGACGAGCGCAAAAAAACGGTT
>PLHK01000139.1:46996-107471 GCA_003139955.1 Limisphaerales bacterium | reverse complement strand
AGTTCGGCGGCCATTCTACAACGTGCGGAACGGCGGGGAAGGAAATTGTCGCGCGGAAAAATCAGCCGCGAACGTCCGCACCCCGTGGATTTTTTTCTTTCCAGCCGGTCGGTGGGAATCGTATTTTCAACGACGGTCGCAAGATGGGAATATCNNGTCAGTGAAACTGTCAGTAAAGCCGCGTGTGATTTAACCACCGGCCACAATCCGGCCGAACTTCACCAATACCCGCCGACTAACCGCTAACACGATGATGCCTGAATGGTTCACGCTTCAGAACCAAAAGCCATGATCCCAACACCAGCCGTCGCACCACGAACGTCTGAAATCTGTCCGAACAGTAAATAGACACCTGCCGCCAGAAAGCCAACCGGGACGCAACCGGCTGCGAATCGAATAATAGCTAATGGTTTGAGGGCTTGTGATTTCATGGGGATTGATTAGTTCTTATCCAGTGCGGCACGCATTTCCGCGATCTGCTTGGGATCGCGCCCCAGGCGCTCAAAATAGGCGATGTTCCCCTCAGTGAGAAACCGATTGGCCTTCAGCGCAGCCAGCGTCGCCGCCGGCATCTTGCTGCCATAGGAGAGAGCGGCCACGCCGAAATAAGTCGCCATCACCTGCGCGGGATCGATGTTCTTGTTGACCACCAGCCCGCAGCGCGAAAACTTGATGTAATGGTACATGTCCGTGTAAAGATTCAACGGCATGGCCCTGTCCAGCGCCGCTGGCGATTCGCGATACAAAATGGTAAGCCCGTCATTGTTGAAGAAATCATCGTGCCAGATGGTTTCCAGCGCCTGGGCCTCATCCGGAAAAAGTTCCGCGCATTGCGTGGGCCCCTGCGGATCGGCCGGATCGCGCAGGTCATGATTGATGGAAAGCCCGCCGCCCTCGGTCAGCGTCGCCCGCAGGCGATCAATCGTCAGCGCGACGATGGTCTTGTCGTCAGTCCAATCGTTGAAAGCCGCAAAGTCCGGCACCGCCAGGGAAGTGATCGTGCTGCCCGCGCCACCCTGCTGGCTGGCCGGCTTGATGGGTTCCAGCACTGTCGCATAGCCGATCCATGTGTGATGGTCGTGATGGTAAATTGCAAAAACATTGTACAGCGGCAAATCCGTGACGTTCACGATGTGCGTCATCTTGCTCGGGCGGCTCATGAATCCATCGGCATCGGCGATAAGCGTGACGGCCGGACGTTCGTGCGTGGCCCCCTCGTAAAATAGAAATTTCTCCGCCTCCGTCCCGTTGCTGACGTACGCACTTTGCACCTGCCGGGCGATGCTGATCCAGTGCCCCTTGTCCACCTCCGGCAGTTTCACCCCGGCCGGCACATCCTTGCTCAACGTCAATCGCGACCAGACAAGCTCCATGCGCTCATCGTCCGGAACCGGCACCGCCAGCTTCTTGGGGTCAGCAAACATCCGTGGGCCATTAGCCTTGCGCCACGCGTCCCAATCCGGCTCCTTGGCGTTGGCGGTCATTCCCGGCGTGCGATACACACTGGCCTGCGGGTACCAGGCATTGGCGTGGCCATAGGCAAAACGCATCTCAACACCCACCAGATTCTCCCCAAGCTGATTCGCCGGCGGATAAAAATAAAGGACCGGCTTGAACCGTATGCCGCTGTCCGGCGGAAGATCCTTCACGCGTTTCTGCGTGGAAACGACAGGCGTGCCGGGGTGGGCATCAGTGTGAATAAAATCCGGCAATGGCGGCGAAGTGGGCGTCGGCTTGCTCCAGTCAAACACCTGAACCCCCCATTCATGCACCACCAGCGGCTGAGCCGACCAGGACGCCGCCCCGCCCGGGAGCGTCAGAAGGACCCCGCCAAAAAATAGGGACGCGCTTAGAAGTAGTGTTCGATAGTTAACTGATAGGAAATTGCTTTTCATACGGGTTCATTTACTTGAAGTTGCGCCGGTAAGAGATTTTCAAAGGAGTTTTGTTCAATTTGGGAGTCCGTCCATCCACATTCCCACCTTCTTTTCCTTGGCCGCCTTGCCGGCTTGCAATGCCTTTTGGACGAAAGCGTCGTAGTCGGCTCGGGGGATTTTTAGATCCTGGGGATTGACGCCGGTTTGGGTGTTTGACGCGATGAATCCCTGGCGCACGAGTTCCAGATTGAGGTTCTGATCGCCCGCAACCACCCAGACATAATTATAGCCATATTTCAATGCCGCGACCTTGGTTCCACTGGTGTCAAGGTGGGCGATGGTCACGACCACGGCCTTGCGATGTTCCCGAAACCACTTCATCATGGCCTCATTCATCGGCCCGGCGAAGCCAATGATTAAGGCCGCTTCGTGTTCGTCTACTGGCGGCGTGCCCGGAGACAAGAGACACAAGATCGGCTTCTCGTGTGAAAAAACGGGTCCGATATAACCCGTCAAGCCCATCCAGTTGACACCGGACGCAGGGATTGGCTGGGCCGGCGGCTTTGCCGTGGAACAACCAAACCAACCGCCGCTCAAAACGAGCGCGAGGCAGAGAATGAGTTTGGGTTTATTATTCTCCATAGGCGATATTTCGTGCAAGCAACGCGCCGGTGCAAACCAGCAGAACAAGTAATATGATTCGAGTTTTCATATTCAAAATCTATGACACTGAACTGTCCATATTATTAGACGAAATATACGCAAAAATGCTCCCGCCACGCGCAACGTAGAAAGCTGAGCCAATGCCGACTCGCGATGGGAACCGCGACAGCGGAACGGACATGCGGCTATGCAATGAAGGACTGTCGCCCGGCTTCGCCCAGCCAAGAACCAACCGCTTCACAGAAATCGAGGCGCTCAATGCGAACAACCCTTCAAAGTTGAAGCGATAATCCACAAAAGAATGATGGAAAAAATCCAAATTTTTCTCTGATGCCGCCGGATTTTATCCATGAAACCATATTTGCGGATAACGGGTGAAATGGACTCGGAAGCGTTTTTACTTTCAGGTGCAAATGGTGGTTTGGGTTGAATAATTGGCGGCAGCTCACCAAAACCGGCGGGCGTGGCGGGACGTGGCTGACCGGGTGCAAAGTTCAATACACGATTGCAAGTGTTTGCCACCTTTTCCAAGAAATCCATGTGTTTTTCAATCAACCCGGAGGTCACGGAGTCGGCCTTCGTTTGCAAGGCGAGGCGCATGGTGAAATGGCCAAAGCCAATCCTATCGGTGCGGCTGATGACGGCGAAATCGGTGCTGATGTCGGCGCGCGGCTGGTTTAACTTCAGGAGGTTGATGCCGCGATTGTCCACATCCGCGACGTAATTGATGGCGCAGGGATATGGTAGCAAAAACGGATTGTGACGTTCACCCTTGGGTGGCATCGGCAGAACCGTCTTGAGCCAACTGCCGGGCAGATGAAAAACGCGCAGTTTGGGATTGGCATGTTTGCCCAGCTTGAATTCAATCTCAAAAACTTCGGTCAGGACAAAAACATTGGCATCACGGTCATCTTGACATTTGAGCGTACCGACGCGCTGGGCACTGTGATAGCGATGGCACATCGCATCCAACCGTTGCTTGCCCCATTCTTCCAGCCCCAGCTTATTCAATTGGATCCGGTGCAGGTCGGCTTGATTGCCCTCGATTTGCAGTGTGACAGCCATCAGGGAAGCACCATTTTTCGCGTCGAGCAAAACATGCTCATGCAGATCAAACAGGTTGGAAATCTCCAGTTTGGGCGATGCCACCAGACTGGTCGCCGCCGCATCCACCGGCAGACCGCAATCGTAAGCGGGAACATAGCGATTGAAAACACCGCCGCCTTGCTGTTTAAAAGTAGCGTCAATCCAGCGCCGTTTGCCGTCCACTTCCAATTCCACGATGACGTGGTTGAACAATGATGGCATCGGCAGAAAATTTAAGATGGATTGCCGCAAAAATGTATTTACCAGCAGCGGTTGGGCACGGACGCCAAGCTTGGCCAACAGGTTCACCAGCAGAAAGCAAAGATCTTTGCAATCGCCATAACGGCGGCGCGCCACTGTGCCCGGCGGCGTTGGAACCTGGCCACCGAATTCCAGATTGACGCTCAAGTAGCGGCATTCGTCCTGAACCAGTCGAATGGCACGCTCAATGCGGCGCGGCAGGCTGGACTCCTGGCTTGCGATTTCTTTTGCCAGTTCGGAAATGGTGGAGTCATCGGTTTCCCCGACCCACATTTTGGAAATTCCCGCCGCGACGGTCTGCCAGTCGGCAAAATCCGAGACCTGAATCCAAAGATAGCCGATATGCCACGACGGGGTATTCGCCTCAAATTTCGGCGCGATAAATTTTTCACCGGACCATCGCCAATAGGTCATGCCGTTTTCGTGTCTTGCAACGGGTGCCAATGCGACGGCGGAGGATTTCCATTTTCGCTGCCGCGCATCCGCAAATTGGACGGCAAAGTGGTATTGGCCGACCGGCATGCCTTGGGGCAGGGTAAAGAAATGGCCGCCGTGATTCGGAAACAATTCAGAAAAACTCTCAATGGTGTAGGCATACTCCAAAATGTCACCTGGACGCACGTCTTCCAAAATCATCAATAAGGTGACCCAGCCGTGGATGATGAAACGGTCCAGCCCTTCCTCGCGCTGTAAAAAATGCGCCTTCTCCAGATTTGACTGGTCAATTTCATTTTGGCCGCGTCTGATTTTCAGGGAGTGAAGTGTGATCAACTGCCGCTTGGGTTCGAATTGCAGACGCCATTGCGACCAATGTTGGACCGCCTCCATCGTCTCGAGCCGGATAACCTGACGGACAAACAACTCATGCCGTTCAGCATGGATCTGGTTGTCAATCAATAGATAGGTGATTTGCGCCCCGTTGGACGGCTTGAAACTCTCGTCAAAAGCACAGGCGGTTGTCCAGTCAGGGAAAGTTCCGTTGCGCGCACGGCTTTTTGCGGATATGGCAGAGTTTTCTCCGGCCGCGTTTTCTTGAGCAACCATCCGCACAATTTATCTGCATGAAGGGAATTCCAGCAAATAAATAGTTGCTCCCAAGCCGATGAAGGGTTCACGCTTCAGAAACAAAAGGCTCCCATGAAAAATCGGTTCATTCGGCTTCAAACCGAACACGGTGCGAGCACCGCGTCGGCCATGCCGTGGACGATTTTTTTATCGGCGGGAACAATCGTCGCCAGAATTCCGCCGAGCTGGGGACGCGCGGCATCGCCGTCGCCGGCGACAAAATAATACGGACACAGCCGCACGCGGCCCTTCATCGGCACAATTTCATTCTTGGCAAAATCAAACCAGCCGGCTTCGACCGTCTTCGGCTTTTCAAAACGCTGCAACACGCTCGGCGACGTCTCAAAATTTTTCAGCGCCGCATCCACCGCCGCGCTCCAGTCCGCCTGCGACAGATCGCTGCCGAGAAAAACGCCGCGCGCCCCCCACGCATTTTCCGAAAAGCCCGAAACTTTCAAAATCAAATCGCGCTCCTTTTGCGAAAGCGTTTTGAGTTGCTGCCAGTCCGTCAGGTTCAACTCAGGAATCGCCGCGTGCGGCGGCAGCGGCGTCGGGTCAACGAGCCAGGTGCAGGGAATGATTTTTTTCAGCCGCGCCAGAAAACTTTCGCCGAGTTCCTGCCGCCAGAAATTATGCAGGTTCCGGTTCCACAAAAGCGCGAACAACATTTTTTCCTCGAACATCGGTTTCGGCGGCGGCGTGACGCGAATTTTCTTGTCGCGCGCGAGTTCAAAAATTCTTTTGGCGTTGGGAACATTCGGCAAATCGAACAATTCAAAAAACCGATAAACCGAATCGCCATCTTTGAAGTCCATAAATTCTGAATTCTGAATTCTGAATTCTGAATTCTTCATCTGTTCGGCAAGCCATTCCATTTCCGGCCGATACGTTTTCGCCTCTTCGGAAACGATAATCTGCACTTGTTTGGCATCGCCAAAGATACTTTCAAATCCGCGTATCATCCCGTCCGCGCCGCCAAGCAAGTTGATGGTTGATGGTTGATAGTTGATAGCCGCATAGGTTTGATTTAACCAACCGGTCAATCCGATGCCGCCGGGAACGGAATCCAGTTCCGTGATGCTGAAACCATTTTCCGTCAGCAAAATATCGGGACGGATCACGCGCGGGATTTCGTTTTTGAAAGCGACTGAACGCTGAAGCTCAATCAGTTCGCGCGGCTTGCCCAAGTCCAGCCAGCGCGCGACCCATTCCGGCTGTTTGCCTTCAACGCTTTTGCGGTAAAGCAGATTGGTCGCGCGGTAGAATTGCAGCAGCACGCGGCCGAGCGATTCGATTTCCTTCGCTAGATTTTCACCGAGCGGAAACGGCGTCGGCGAAATTTTCCATTCCAACCCGGCAAAAAGTCCGCCAGACGGAATCGCGTCGCGGATGAATTTGGCTTGTTCGGCAGGACTCATGATTTTTTAACCACGGATGAAACACAAATAATTTTAATTCGGAAATCTGTGTTTCATCTGTGTAAATCTGTGGCTGATTAAGTCCGGATTTGCCCATTGCCGATACCGAGCCATTTGTAGCTGGTCAATTCGTCCAAACCCATCGGGCCGCGCGCGCCGATTTTGTCGGTGCTGATGCCGATCTCCGCGCCCATGCCGAACTCGCCGCCGTCGGTGAAGCGCGTCGAGGCGTTCCAATAAACCGTCGCCGAATCCACCTCGGCGAGAAATTGTTTCGCGTGCGCCTCGTTCTTCGTAATGATGCTGTCCGAGTGCGCCGAGCCGTAAAAATTGATGTGGTCAATCGCCGCGCGCACGCCGTCCACGATGCGCACGTTCAAGATGTAATCGCCGTATTCGGTGAAATAATCCTGCTCAGCAACGGCCTTCAGTTTTGAATTTTTAATTTTTAATTGTGAATTCAAAATGTCGCGGCTCGGACCGTCGGCGCGAATCTCGACGTGCTTCTCAAAAAGTTTTCCGCCGATGACCGGCAAAAAGTTTTCCGCGATGGCTTTGTCCACGAGCAGCGTCTCCATCGCGTTGCAAACGGCGGGGCGCTGCACTTTCGCGTTCAGCGCGATTTCTTCGGCCATTTTCAAATCGGCGTCGGCGTCCACAAAAACGTGGCAGACGCCTTTGTAATGTTTGATCACGGGAACTTTCGAGCAGTCCGCGACGGCGCGGATCAAGCTTTCGCCGCCGCGCGGCATGCACAGATCAACGTATTGCGTGAGCGAAAGCAAAATGGGAACGGCCTCGCGGTCGGTTGTCGGCACGACTTGGATCGCGTGCTCGGGAAAATTCGGGAGCGTTTTTTTGCCGGCGTCAATCATCGTCTGCGCGATGAGCAGATTGGAGTTCAACGCCTCCTTGCCGCCGCGCAGAATCGTGGTGTTGCCGGATTTGAAGCACAGGCTCGCCGCGTCCGCCGTCACGTTCGGGCGCGATTCGTAAATGATGACGACGACGCCGATGGGCGTGGAAATTTTTTGCAGCTTGAGACCGTTCGGGCGGACGCGCTCGTCGAGAATTTTTCCGACGGGATCGGGCAGTGCCGCGACTTCGCGCAAACCTTTGGCCATCGCGGAAATTCTTTGGTCGTCGAGCTTGAGCCGGTCGAGCATCGCGGCGGACAGATTTAATTTCGCGCCGACTTCCAGATCCAGCGCGTTCGCTTGCTTGATGGCGTCGGCATTTTTCTCCGACGCAGCGGCCATCGCGAGCAGGCAGGAATTTTTCTCCGCCGTCGTCAGTTGGGCAAGTTCGCGCGACGCGGCCTTGGCTTGTTTCGCCAGTCGCGTCATCTGTTCCGTCAAATGCATGGCAGCCAAATTAACCGAATTGCGCGGGAAGTCAAAAGCCGGAGCCAAAACGCCGGGGAAAAAGTTCTGCGCCGAAAACCGCATCAAAAGCCCAGCAGCTTTTGGACTTCCGCGCCCGAATTCTTCTGGTCAACCAAAACGCCGAAAACTTCGCTGCCGCGCAGCGCCACGAGCGCGGCCAGGCCAGCCAAATCTGCTTCCGTCTTCACATTTTTCATGACGAGATTATCAATGCCGATGTTCTGCGCGCGATCATGGCTGGGGTCTTTCAGGTCAATGAACCGCGCCGTGCCGACGGACACGTTTAGCACATCCACGCCCCGAAAATCCAGACCCGTCCGCTGCTTGAATTCCTTTAGCCCGATGTTGCCACCCGGCGCGTTTTTGGCGGGCAGCGCGACGCCGAGCGAAAATAGATTTGTCTGGCCGGCTTCGTTCCGCACGATGTCGAGTTCGCCGAGATTGAAGCGCATGAGCGTGATGTGAATCTGGTTTTTCACCAGCGCGGCGCGGTCGTATTCGACATGGATTTCGCGAATGTCCAGAAACGGCGTGCCGCCGAAGGCCGGCGGATTGTAGAGCCGCAGGTTTTCGATGCTCACCACCGGCTCCAGCAGGCCGACATGAAATTTCCCGATCTCCGCGTCCATGCCGGTCTGCGCGCGGATGCGGTTTTCCGCGATGACGCGCAGAATCGTGTCCAGCGACAACAGCAAAACCACCGCCAGCACCACGACCAGCAGCACCGCGCCGAAAAACCATTTCAAAATCTTCTTCATCAGAATTTTCGATTCACGATATACGATTTACGCGCCATGTCCATGTTGGGAGCGGCTCGTAAATCGTAATTCCAAAATCGTAAATTCAAACCGCCACATCCTCCGGTCGCACTTCGAGACATTCGTCCTGATCTTCCCAGATCACCGCCGCGTAATTGTCCAGCAACTTCGGCGCGAGTTCAGCACCGGCGATGGACAAAAGTTTTTCCGCCGACTGCGCCGCGTTTTCGTAGGCCGCATCGTAATTGCCCGTGCGCTTGCGCTGGCGGTCGTCCCAGTGCGCGACGGCGTGGACCGGCTCGTAATTTTTCGCCCACGGTTCGAGAACTTCGCGCAGCTCAGCGGGCAGTTCGTCGAACGGCACCAGGATTTCGTTGCAATGCTGGCAGATCAAACCCTCCGTGCGCACATCGCGCGTGAGCAACGGCAGGAACGGCGCGCGGCAGCACGGCGAAGTCGCGTAGGCGGCGGGCGCGGTGGCGAGGCGCTTGTGCCAGATTTGCCGGCCATGCGCGACCTGCGCGGCGAGGCGATACGCGCCGACGAGCGGATGCGACAGCCGCCAGGCGCGGCCTTCGAGCTGGCCGAGCGTCTGCGCGAGCCAGCGCGCCAGCGTGAGGTCGTCCCACGACACGAACGCGCGACCGTATTCCGTCCACAACGAATCGAGCGGCGAATTGGAAGCCATTTCCATGCAGGCAGTCTGGCGCGGGAAAAATGTTTTGTCGAGCGGCGTTGAACGGGCAAAAGAAATTCCAGCCGGTCAAGCTTTGAGCCGCGAAGGCTTGAACGGATAAAATTCCACTTTACAAAAACGGGCGTCACGAATTGCCGCATCGCAGGTGATCAATGTCAGATTCATCACCTTCGCCGTCGCGGCGATGACCCGGTCAAACGGATCGCCGGAAAAATCCTCCGGCAAATCATTGCTCACGGCCGCGATTTCCGGCGTCAGTTCCAACACTTCAATGTCCGCCGCCAATCCGCGTTTGAAAAAATCTTCCAACGCGGCGTTGACTAGCAGACGTCCGCGCCGATGAAGAATGGCACATTCGAGAAGACTGATGGAGCAAAGCCCTTTATGTTCCAAGTTATCCAAGAGATTTTCAATCCTTGCTGGAACAATTTCAGGAGTCAGAACATCGTTGGCCCACGGCGCGGTATCCAGCAGATACTTCAAACCAGGCCTTTCCATTCAGATTTGTCTATTGGTTCGGGAGAGAGTGGAATGCCCTTTGATAAATGTTTGCCTGCGCCAAAATGCCCGGCAGGCTTTTCCATCTTGAAAACAAACCGTCTACCGTTCCGGTCCACCAGTTTGACGGGCGAGCCGGTCATGGCCTGGCGTTTGTAATGGGAAAACCGCTTGATGAAATCCCGTGTAATTACGTCCATGTCATACATCATGTATGACAACATGGGAAATGTCAAGAACAGAGGATTTCGCTGACATTTATCTTGTGCTTCAAACAGTAAGCCCCGTTATCCACGTATTTTTCCGCCCACCATTTCAGTCCGGCGCGTTCTTGCTTGGACAATTTGCGGACGACTTTCGCCGGTGCGCCGAGGACGAGCGAGCCGGGCGGGATTTTTGTTCCCTGCGTCACGAGCGCCTTCGCGCCGATGAGCGATTGTTTGCCGATAATCGCGCCGTCCAAAATCACCGCGCCCATGCCGACGAGCGTTTCGTCGCCGACGGTGCAGGCGTGGACGATCGCGCCGTGGCCGACGGTGACCCAGTTGCCGACGAGGCACGGAAAATCGTCCGCGAGGTGCAGCACGGCGTTGTCCTGGATGTTCGAGTGGTGGCCGACGACGATGCGGTTGATGTCGCCGCGCAACACCGCGCCATACCACACGCTGGAATGCGCGCCAAGCGTCACGTCGCCGATGACGGTGGCGGTTTTGGCGATGAAGACATTTTTGCCGAGCGCCGGTTTTTTGCGGAGAAATGTATCAAGCTGCTTTGCCAGTTTGTTCACGCGAACATTTTAACACGAAGCGGCGGTGAAAATCAGCCGCAAAAAAGCACAAAACGCGCAAAATAAATTTCTTTTGTGATTTTTGCGACTTTTCGCGGCAACTGTTTTTGGCGCGGAGCGAAAACGCTTGAAAAATTATTTTGCCGGGAGCAAAGTCAAAATAGTGAAGCAGAATTGGCCACAAATATAATGCTTAAAAAATATTAGGCGGCATTACGATTATGAAAAAATATACAAATTCGGACTTCTCGGTGTCTATTAATTGACATGAAAAAACAGGCCTCATTTTAATAGCCGGTTTGCTGGCATTATTGGTGAGTTGGCTGGCTGTTAAGCGCTGGCAATTAGCAGCACATCCTCATGTTCTTCCACAATTCGCCAATGCCGATCGGGTTGTCTTGGGTTGGCAATCTAACCCTGAAATTACAGTCACTGGTGACAAGGTGAGCGAAATTGTCCATCTCATAACAACAGCCAGGCGCATTACTGATACGGCAGGACGACGCGAACCCATCGGCATTATGTTGCTTAATGAAGTGCGATTTTATCAGGGCACAAATTACCTTGGTAAAATTGATACCTCCTGCGGGCTGTTTTCCACCGGCGGTGTTGATGGGTATGAAGCCGAGAAAGAGAAGATGGAATCACTGGTTGATGAACCTGTTTTGAAGATGGTGGAAAAAGATCAGAGATTCAAAACACAATCAACGCCGCCCAACAGCTAGACGGGCTGCAAATTTTCTTCGCGACGAGCGCGCACGATATTAATTTTCAAATGGGTCGAACGCGCGGCGGGTGCCAGAGTAAAATCGCCGATGACGGTGGCGTTTTTGGCGATGAAGACATTTTTGCCGAGCGCCGGTTTTTTTGCGGAGAAATCTGCCAAGCTGCCCTGCCAGTTTGTTCACGCGGGGAATTTACCCGCAGACTTGCTGGATATGAAAAACAAAAAAACTGATTACGGCGGCGGTTTACCATTGGATTCATCTTCCGCCAGACTGGCGGCGAAAAATTTTTGATACGCGAACGACGCGAGCATGGCGATGACAGCCACGCCGATGAACGCGCCGATGCGGTAAAGCTGGTTGAGCCGCGCGAGGTCGTGGAAGAAAAGTTTGAGGATGGTCACGCAGAGCAGACCCATCGCGGCGTAGCGGGTCGCGGGAATTTTTCGCATGATGCCGACGACCAGCAGCACGAGCGCGAACAACGCCCACGCGATGGAATAGCTCATGTCGCGCGCGAAGTTGCCGTTGAACTGAAACGTCAGCGTCGAGCCGGGTTCACTGAAGTAATCGGCAATTTCGATGTTCAAAAGCAGGAACGCCAGCACGGTGCCGAGCGCGGCGAGAATCGGCGGCGTGTTGGAATTCAAAACCAGGTTGCGCGGCGGCGCGAGAAATTTTGCCCCGACGAACAGGCAGACGGTCACGATGCCATAAGTGTAGAGATACCAGTTGAAGATGGGCGCGGCGCTGCGCTGGTGATATGCGAGCACGGCGGGATTGAACGCGAGCCGGACGAACGCAACGACGAGCAGGCCGACGCCCGTAACCGGCAATCCCGGATGCGGCACGCGATGGAACAGCCATAGCAGGGCCGCGCCTTCGAGCGCCCAGCCAAGGGTGATCCACTGATGCTTAAATTGAACCGGACAAATCAGCGTGATGAAAAACAGCGCGACACCGCCGAACCACGCGAGTTGCGCCAGTCGCGCCCGGTTCTCAACCGGGATTTTTTTCAGGACGATTGCCAGGCTCACCATCGGGGGAATCGCAAACGCGGCGGCCAACAGACCCATGATGTCGTTCGGATAAGCGGCTTTCACCAGCCGGTGGATGAGGAAAAATTGCGGCAGGCCGGCCAGCGCCGCCGCCGCCCACGGAACAACCTTGCCGGAAAAGTGTTTCAGAAATAAAAACGGGAACAGGGCGAACGCCGTGAAGAAACCCAGATACCAACCCAGCGGCACGGTGGCGGTGGCGGGGTTGAAATGATTGAAGTGCCACGCGGATTCCAGCGCGGCCACGCAGATGAGTCCGACGGCGGGCAGCCCGTCGAGTGAAAATAATTTTGCCACCCCGAACAGCAGCCCGACCAGCAGCAGCGCTAGGCCGAAGATGGGCGAGGGATTTTCCAGCGGCAACCGCAGCGTGGCCATGATGAGCAGTAGAAACGGCAGGACGACGGCGAACGCAGGAAGTTGCGCCGCCACGTCGGCGGGCGCGGAAAAGCCGCCACCAAATCTGCTTCCCGGGGCAAAAATTTTCGGGCTGAACTTGTGCGCCAGCCAGATTCCGACGGCGACGAAGATGATTGAAAACGTGCCGAGCAGCAAAAGCGAATCGGGCAGGCCGGTCAAATCCGCCGGAATTTTCCAGATAAATTCGCCCAGCGCGGCGAGTGTCAGGCCGAGCACGATCAGCACCGGCCAAAGTGAAAGCGTCGCCAGGGCCATCACGAAGGCCAGAACGTCCACTAGCAGCACGAAAGGCCAGACGACCAATGAAATGTCCGCGAGCTGGAAAATCGGGAACAGCACCAGCGCGAGCGAAAGCGCAGGAAACATCCGGCTACCCCAGAGCGGCGCGGCCAGGCTGCGCTGGCGTTGCAGCACCACCGGGAACACGGAATGAAAGACCGCAAAGATGAAATAGAACGCGAGCGCGGCCTTGAGCATGCCACTGTCAAGAGATTGCTCCGTCCAGAACAAGAGCAATCCAAACACTCCGAGTCCGGCCACCGGCTGCGCGTTGGCCGCCTCGTCATCCAGCCACGCGAGCGCGGCGACGACCAGATCAATCAGGAATACGAAGCCGAACATGAGCCACGGTTGTTGCGCCAGCGACGCGAAGGTGAGAAACCAACCGGTGAATAGAATGGCGACGGCGGCGAGTCCGAGCAATGCCCCGGTGAACCATCGGTTCGACCGTTGGCAGGATTTTGCGCCGAGGGCCGCGCCCAGAAACAGCACGTTGAATCCAAACAGCACGCCCAGCGCGACGAAAATTTTATCACCTTCAAAATATTTTCCGACGGTGAAAAAATCACCCGCCCAGCCGATTTGCATCCAGGCCGTGCCAAGGGCGGCCAGCGCGGTGAGAAAATACCAGCGGCGATGGAGCGCGACAAAAATCAGTCCGGCGTCAAGAATGGCGATGTAGCCGAAAAGACCGAGCGGGTTATCCTCGCCCGTGGAAATCAGCATCGGCGTCAGAAATCCGCCCAACATTCCAAGAACGGCGACGACCAGGGCATTGAGCCGGACGGCCAGGGTGAACGCCACCGCCGTGACGAAAATCATCACCAAAAAAGTTTGAACCGGCGCGAAGAACGGGAATTTGTAGATCGAATGGCAGGCGAACGTGACCGCGTAAAGAATGACGACGCCCGTCGCACACAGCGTTTGTGCGCCCACGGCATATTGCTGGCGGCGGTGAATGATCGTCCCGGCAACGAGCAGAAAAATGCCGGTGAGAAAACCCGCCGTCATGCGGACTTCGGGCGAGACGAGGTTGTGGTCGAACGAATACTTCACCGCCAGCGCCACGCCAATGAAAGCGGCAAGGCCGCCGACGTAGGCAAACATTTTCACACCCATGAATTGTTCCCAGTTGATAGGCGGCTTGGTTTTGGCCGGCGGAGTCGGCGTTGACCGGATGGGTGCGACGAAAACCGGCGGCGGCGTGGCGACGGGCGGATGTTGCAGCGAACTGACGGGCGGCGGCGCGGTGACGATCGGCTGCGGTGGCGCAACTGGAGCCGGAGTGAAGATTTCCGGTTGTGGCGCTGGCGCTGGCGCAACCGGTTTTGCCGATTCCTTTTCCTTTTTGAGCCGGGAAAGTTCAAGTTCAAGTTCGGCGAGCCGGCGGGAAAATTCCTCGAGACGATCCCTGACACTGACGGAGCGTGCAATCAGCCACCCGGCCAGAGCAATTGGAATTCCCAGAACAACCAAGATAATGACGGGCATCATTTCCATATTTTGCTTGAGCGGACGATACGACTTGGCGGCACAAATTGAAAGAAAATGAGTGCGGAGCGAAAACGCTTGAAAAATTATTTTGCCGGGAGCAAAGTCAAAACCGTGAAACAGCAAACACGATCATTTTTTAGTTGGATGCCAACTGCAATTGTGTTGTGGGCATTCGGCGTGATTTTTGCAATTGCCGCCGTCGTATGTCTGTTGGATGCGAGGCAGGCTGCACACGGTTACACTGATTCATTTTATGCACCGACGCTTGCCTTGATTGGTGACACTCAACATGCGGCGCGGTGGTTTCTGCGCGGCGCGTTTGCGGACGCCTCGGTTGCGGCACTTTGCATTCTCGGCTGGTATTTGATGCGGCGGCGACTTTCGGCCACACTTGCTTTGGGCGGCATTGCGGTGATGGCTGCGGCTTATATCATTTGCCATCGTTCACTTATTTATTTGTTCCGAGGTGCGAGTATTGAGTATTGGTTTGATTTAGTGCTGGAGTTGCCATTTTTAATTTATGCGATTATTTATGCCTATCGCGAGTGCCGAAAAGCCGCAGCCTAACAATTAGACAGCTTTGCAAATTTCCTTCGCTCCATTTGCGCGGGATTTTAATTTTCAAACTGGTCGAACGCGCGGCGGGTGCTAAAGTCTAATCGCCGATGACGAAAGAAAAATCCAGCCGCCCCGCGCCGCGCCGGAAACTGCCGCGCTCGTTCAAGGACTTGACGCCGGCGAAGCATTTCAACCCCGCCACATTTTTCCGCGAGATGATCTTGAAGGGCTGGTTCACGCCGCGCCACGGCCAGCCGCGCCGCCCGGTCTTCCCAAAACTCAAGCACGGCGAGGTCGCCATCACCTGGATCGGCCACGCGTCATTTTTAATTCAATTCACAGACTTGAACGTGCTGATCGACCCGAATTTTGCGAACTGGCTGTTCTGGCTCAAACGCATCAAGCGCGCCGGCCTGAAGATCAAAGATTTGCCGCCGATTGACCTCGTGCTGCTGACGCACGCGCACTTCGATCATTTTCACAAGCCGACATTGCGCAGATTGCCGCATCCGAAGATCGGCATCATGCCGCGCGGCGTCGGCGACCTGGCGCACAACCTCGGCTTCACGCGCGTCGTGGAGCTGGAGCAGTGGGAAAGTTTTTCGCCGGGCGACTGGAAGGTGACGTTCACGCCGAGCAAGCATTGGGGCGCGCGGACGCTTTACGACAGCCATCGCGGCTACGGCGGATTTGTGCTGGAGCATCAGGGCCGGAAAATCTATCACGCGGGCGACAGCGCGTATTTCCACGGCTTCAAGGAAATCGGCCGCAAGCTCGCGCCGGAAATCGCGCTGCTGCCGATCGGCGCGTATCACCCGGAAAGTTTCCGCAAAGTCCACATGGGGCCGGATCAGGCGGTGCAGGCGTTCAAGGATTTAGGTGCGAAATGGTTTGTGCCGATGCACTACGGCACTTTCAAACTGTCGTTCGAGGATTTGTCCGAGCCGCCGCGCTGGCTGATGGAAATCGCGGCGGAAGAAAACCTGACGCGGCAGATAAAAATTCTCGACGAGGGCGTGCCGATGGTGTTCTGATTGGCAAAATTAAAGCGCCATGTTTGAATTTGAACTGCCCGAAAAATTCCGCCGCTTCGTTCCGCTCGCCGTTTGGCTGGTCGTCGCGCTCGTCATCATTTTCATTCCGTTAAAAATCATCGAATACGGCTATCTGCCCGGCGACGACGCGCTGCGGCATTGCGCGAAGGCCGTCAGCGGCAAGTCGTGGCCGGAAATCCTGGTGCTGGGGCCGACGTTCAAGATTGACCAGAGCATCGGCTGGCATGGCATTCTCGGCGCGGTGCATCAGGCGACCGGCTGGGACGCGGAAGCGCTGGTCATTTTTTCCGTCGTCGCGCTGTTCATCGCGGTGAACGCGGCGCTGCTGCCGTGGCTCAAGCGACCGGAGGCGTGGCTGGTCGCGCTGCTGGCGGCGATGATCGTCTCCGACCTGCCGCAGCGTTTCCTGCTCGGCCGTCCGTTCAACGTGACCATCGCCGCGCTGATGATCATTCTGTTCGTCACGCAAAAAAATAAACCGGCGCTGAAATTTTTTCTGGCGTTCGCGGGCATGATCACCGCCTGCACTTTTATCCACGGCGTGTGGTATCTCTGGCTGCTGCCGGTGGCGGCGTTTTTCTTTGCGGGTGAATTCCGCTGGGCGCTGCTCGTCGCGGGTGCATGGCTGGCGGGAACGGCGCTTTCCGCGCTGCTGACGGGACATCCGGCGGATTACGTTTCGCACGCGCTGATGATGGCGGTCAATGGCGTCGGCCAGCACCTGACCAACGTCACGCAGGTGACGGAACTCCAGCCGTTCGCGGGCGACATCCTGGCCGTCCTCATCGTCGGCGCGCTGGTGGCGCTGCGTTTGTTCACGAAGGCGAACCCCGTTTCACTCACGCGCAACCCGGCGTTCTGGCTGATGTGCGGCTGCTGGATTCTCGCTTTTCGCGTGAGCCGGTTTTGGGAAGACTGGGGCTGGCCGGCGCTGATGGTGTTGATCGTGACGGAGGTGGAATTTTTATTCGTCGCAAAATTCGCCGCCGATTCCTCGCGGCGATTGCTGCTAACAATTATTCTTGCGCTCACAACCTTTCTGGCCGTGACGAGCGATCTGGGTGGCCGCTACACGAAAAATCTGACGTGGCAATTTCTCTCGGTGGCCGAGCATCCCGAACTCGCCGGCTGGATGCCGGAAAAAGGCGGCATTTTGTATTCGCCCGACATGGGCATTTTTTACCAGACCTTCTACAAAAATCCGACCGCCGACTGGCGCTACATCCTCGGCTATGAACCGGCGCTGATGCCGGCGGAGGATTTTGAAACGTATAAGAGCATCATCTGGAACAACGGCGACGCCAAGGCCTACGCGCCGTGGGTGAACAAAATGAAAGCGGCGGACCGCCTTGTCATCCACGGCAACGGCAACGAACGTCCGAACCTGCCGCAGCTCGAATGGGATTACGGCGTGAGCGGCATCTGGATCGGGCGCACGCCAAGAACACAAATGCAGAATGGAGAATGAAGCAGGCGGAAACCGGCGAGTCTGAAAATTTGCTTCACACCGCCGGCTGCGATTTTCCTTCCCGGTCAAGCTGCCGCGCCAGCTCGAAATCTTTTTCCGTCAGCCCGCCCGCGTCGTGCGTGGTGAGCGCGAGCGTGACTTTGTTCCAGCGGATGTCCACGTCCGGGTGATGCTGCGCCTGCTCGGCGAGTTCGGCGACGGCGTTGACGAATTTCATCGCGGCGGGAAAATCCTTGAACGCAAACGTGCGCGAAATGATTTCGCCGTGGCGCGCCCATTGCGGCAGCGTCGAGAGCGCGAGGATGATTTTGGCCGGCTCCATTTTGACCTGGCCGGCGGCAAAAGTTTCCAGCGAGTCCAGGCTGACCTTCGACGCCTCGCGCAGCAGGCTAAAACCCGTTTGCAGCGACCAGACCCAAGCCAGCGCAAATAATCCGCCACCGATCAAAAGATTGCCCAAGACCACCGGATTATGCACCGTCGTGTCGCCGAACATCTGTCCGTAATACCGCATCATCATCTGAACAAACCAGAGCGTGACCAAGGCAAAGCCGACGACAGAAAGCACCAACTGTCCCGAGCCGGCCAGCTTCCGGCCGGCCAGCAGGGAACCGAGGCCGGGCGTGGCAAACTGGTTCAGCAAAACGGCATTGCGGGCCTGCGCGCGGCTAATTTTTTTTGGCGCAGAAGATGGTTTCATAAGCAATCATCAACGCGGCGAAGCCGATGGGAATGGTGAACAGCATGCCGATGCAGCACGCGCAGAAACCCGCCAGATTCACCAGCGAAATCAGGATGACCAGCCCAAAAACGAGCCACCAATGCTGGTTGACCATTTTCCAGCTCGCCTTCATGGCCGCGCCAAAATCCAGTTGCTTGTCGATGATCAACGGCAAAGTGAATTTCCAGCAGACCGAGAGATAGGTTGCCGGGATTGCGCAAACGAGGGCTACCGGCAGCGTCGCGAACACCAGTGACTTGATGGCGTCAATCGTCGCCTGATCCGGCACCGTGCCGGGATGCCAATTTTGGAACTGCCCCGCGAGCGGGATGAATTTTATGACCAACAAAATGACGAACGGAATCATGCACAATCCCACCAGCAGGCCGGTCACCAGCACGCCGAGAAACAACTGGCCGAAGGCGCGCCGGAAACCGGAAAAGATTTCGCCGGCCTCCGCCCGCTCGCCGCGATTCACCCGGATGAAAAGATAATACACGCCGCCCATCAGCGGACCGGAGCAAACGAAGTTTGCGATGGAAATCAGCGGTCCGATCACCGGAATGTTGGCCAGTCCGCCCACCACGCCTTCAATCAAAAGGTAAAGCAGCGTGCCGACAAACAGCACGCCCATGTTATTTTTCACCAGTTCCCAGCCCCGCGTGATGCAGCCGCCCAGGTCGAGTTCGTAATCGTTTTCCAAAAATTCGGCGGTGGATTTTGGCGGCGCAATCGTCGCGGGCGCGGACGATGGCGCGAACGCCGACGCAAATTCCGGGAACTGCGCCAGCGCGCGGAACTCCGCGTCGCTTTCCGCCTTCGCCTGCGACTGCGCGTTGAGCCGGCCCTCGGCGAGCCAGAGGCGCACATCCGCGTCCGTGACCGGGCCGTATTCCTTGCCGTCGCCGCCGATGATGAGGTAGTTCGCCATAAAGATGATTCTGTTGCTGCTGTTTCTAATTCATTGCTTGCGCTGAAGCAAGCTGCTTTGCCGCCAACACCAAAGCGTCACGAGCAGTGGGCGAAGGAACTTTGCCGCCGTTGCCGGGAACAAATCATCCGTCATTTCGGTTGAAAATATGTTTGATAACAAATTACGTCCACAATAGCTTTATTTTATTAAACACGACAGGCCACAAAAACTGCGGTCTAATAATTTTTAGTCCGATATGTACGCCTTCAAACACAAGCAAGTTTCTCCCGCGGCACTGGCGGTTGCTCTACTTATTTGTTCGGCTCTTTGGCTTGTCGGTGTTTGTGAGATGTTTACTAGCGGTTCCAAAGATGGATGGTCTTCGACACCTTTATTTTGGATGATGATACTTACGGTAACTCCTTTGCTTTGCATTGTTATCGGTGCCGCTTTGGTGATTATCCGTAAGCGATCAAAGTTTTCGTCGTTCGAGTGGTGGGCTTTGTTCGTAGCATTTTTCCCTGTCGCCGCTTTCACTTTGGTAGCAATCGAGATATTGTGTTATTTGATATGAATTGGCCTAACAGCTTGATAGACCGAAAAATTTCTTCACGCTGATTTTCGCTCACACATTCCGCACGAACATTTTTCCCGGCAACTGTTTCACCAGCCGCTTCATCTCCAAACCAAACAGCGCCACGCTCACCGTCGAGCTGGGCAGGCCGCTCGCGCGGATGATTTCGTCAATGCTTGCCTCGTCGCCCGCCGGAATCGCCGCGAAAATTTTCTGCTCGTTCGCGTTCAACTCCAGCGCGGGCAAAACGCCCGTCGCACTCGCGGTCGCCGGCTGATTGCTCGCGGGAAACAGATACTCGAACTCGCTCAAAATATCTTCCACGCCTTCGCAGAGCTTCGCGCCTTTTTTGATCAGATCGTGACATCCTTTGCTGCGCGGCGAATCAATCCGGCCCGGCACCGCAAAAATCTGCCGACCATATTCCGTCGCAAAATTCGCCGTGATGAGCGCGCCGCTGGACAGATTTGCCTCGACCACGACCGTGCCGAGCGTCATGCCCGCGACGATGCGGTTGCGAATGGGAAAAGTTTGCTTGTCCGCCGGCCGGTTGAAGGGAAATTGCGTGATGACCGCGCCGTTCGCCGCGATGCGCTCGAATAATTCCGCGTTTTCCGTTGGGAAAACCAGATTGATGCCGGTTCCCAAAACGGCAATCGTCCGGCCCTTGCCGCTCAACGCGCCCTGATGAGCTGCGGTATCAATGCCGCGCGCCCCGCCGCTGACCACGGTGACGCCGGTGTAGGCGAGTTGATACGCCAGCTTGCGCGCGGTCTCGATGCCGTAATGCGTGGTCATGCGCGAACCGACCATCGCCACGGCGTTTTTATCCTTCGCCGTCAGCCCACCCTTGACGTACAGCACGAGCGGCGGATCGTAAATCTCCCGCAGCGACGCCGGATAATGTTCATCGGACGAAATCAAGACGTGACAGCCGAAATCGGAAATGCGCTTCAATTCGCCCGCGAGGTCAATGGATTTTTCCCAGCCGGAAATTTTTTCCGCCGTGTCGTCGCCGATGTTCGGGACGCGCAGCAACTGTGATTTTGAAGCGGCAAGGATTTTGGGCGCGTCGCCGAAATGTTCCAGCAGCGAGCGGGCGCGTACCGGCCCGACGCCTTCGATGAGATTGAGCGCAATGAATGCTTCACGGGAGTCCATGCGATTTTTTAGCGGCTGCGGCGCGGGGCGGCAAGAATTTGTTTCGCGCTGGACTCAAATTTGCGTTGGGAATAGTGTTTCAACATGAAACGAAATGGCTTTGCTTTTGTTGTCACAGCCATTGTTATTGTCTTGGCTGCTGCTGCCGTTGCGTTCGTAACGTCGCGTCCAAAACCACAATATGTTTGTATCAACAATCTTCGTCCGTATCCACCGGAACAGTATGAGAAATGGAGAAAGGAAGAAGCGCAAGTTGGTGCTATAGTCACGAACGGATCGGCATTCTCAAATGCCATAGCAATTTTGGGAACAAATTTTATAACTTTTACAAACTGCTACAGGTTATATTTTGCTAATTTCAAATACACACTTCCGGGCAGGACAAATTCATCTAGTATTGCATTCCGGGTAGATGAGCAAATAAATGACCGAGGAACAGAAAGCGAGGTTCAGTTTATGCCCGATGGATACTATCTCTTTCCAAATTCATCAGAAACTTACGAAGAACAGAACGAAAAGAATTTATGGGTTTCCGCCAATGTGCCGAAAGGGACATCGTTTTCGAATACGGTGGCCATTTTGGGAACCAATTATACAACGATAGATTTTAATGGCATATTTTTTTACGCCAATTTCAAATGCAAACTTCCCAGTCTAGCAAATGTTACATTTCGAGTGGAAAGCAACAAAGTTGAATGGGCTCCAATGATGCCACCATCCATAACGCGATAAACACATTCCCAAGATTGCCTGCGCGATTACACGGCTTCCGGCTTTCCGGTTGACTTCGCGATTCGGACGTGACTCAATTTTGCCCGTTGAACCACATGGCCGCAAAACAATTTCACGACCAGCCAGCATGACCGCTTTTCAAAAGGGTTTCCGTGGATTGCTGGGAAGGCTGTTGGGCGGCAGCCGGGGCTGGTCAACCGCCCGCCCGCGACCTGGTCGCCAGCCGGATGCCAGAAAGACCGCCGTCCTTTTCCTGTCTCATGTGGTGAACGATGACGTCATCGCCGAATACCAAAAAATTTCCGGGGCGGTGAAGGAGTTTGCCCGGCCGCATTTTCTGCTGCACGTCCGGCCGGACACGCCGTTCGATGCGCGGCTGGCGGGCGAGGTCTATCCGTTCACGGATAAAATTTTGCGGGCGATGCGCTACGGGCCGTGGGTGGATTCGTTTGTTCCGGGCAGCGCGCATTTTCCGTTGCTGCACTTTTTTGCGGATCAAAACCACTATGAACAGTACTGGCTCATCGAGTTCGACGTGCGGTTTTCCGGCGACTGGCGGCGGTTTTTTGAATCGTTCCGCACGGTTGAGGCGGACTTCCTGACCTCCTGCATTCGCCGTCATGCCGACGAGCCGGACTGGTGCTGGTGGCCGAGCTTGAGCCATCCGAAAAAATTCATTCCGGAAACGAAGCGGCTCGGCTCGTTCAATCCCATCTACCGGATTTCCAACGCCGCCCTCAAGCACCTAAGCGAAAGCCATCGCGACGGCTGGGTCGGGCACTTTGAAGTATTAATTCCGACTCTGCTCGAGCAACAGGGTTTCAAGCTGGCCGATTTCGGCGGCCAGGGAAGTTTGGTCGCGCCCGACCGAAAAAATAAATTTTACACCGAGGGAGCGGACGGAACCATGCGGCCTTGCCCGTGCCATGCGGAAGCCGGGCCGCAGGCGGACAAATTGTATCACCCCATAAAAAGACTCTGAACCCGCTGGCGGCGCATTTTTGCGGGCTTCACTGCGCCGCGCCGTGAACCACTTCATCTTGACGGGAACGGACATAAGTTTATTTTCGGGGCATGAGAAAGATTTCGCTTTGGCTGTTTATTTTGATTTTCACCGTTTCACTCGCGCACGCGCAGGACGCGGGCACGCAGCAGCAGATTGATAAATTGTCCGGCCAGATCCAGGATTTGCTCGACGCCCAGGCGCAGCAGGGCAAACGGCTGGACGACCTGGCCAAGCAGATCAGCGACTTGAGCGACAAGGTCAGCACGCCCGCCGTCAACAACAGCGCCAGCGCGGATGATCTGAAGACGCTCGCCGCGCAGGTGCAGGAGATTGACAAGAAACGTCAGGACGACCGCGACCTGATTTTGAAGCAGATTGAAAATCTGGCCAAGTTGAGCGGCGGCGCGCCGACGGGTCACAAGGCCAAGCCGGTCGTGGACACGACAGCGACGACGAGCAGCGGAGACGATTCCGCGCCGGCGGTGCCGCAGAAAGGTTATGATTACACGATTGCGCCCGGCGACACGATCTCGGCCATCGCCAAGGCGTATCACGCGCAAGGCGTGAAGGTGTCGACGGCGCAAATCATCGCGGCCAATCCCAAAATAAATCCGAACGCGCTGATTGTCGGAAAGAAAATTTTTATTCCCGATGCGAATGCGAAATAAAAATGCGGCTTAATGCGATGTTAGGAGGCATACCGTGCGAATATGAATAGACCGGGCGGAATATCTATGGTCATTGGTAGTTTGATTGCCATTGCCGGATTGATTTGGCTAGTCAGGACGATCACTTTCGTCATGTATGCCACCAAAACTCAAGGAACGATTATTGAGATGGAGCGCAACACTACTACTCCCGCCACGATTAATGTGATGGGGCACATCACCACATCAAAAGGTGGTTTTACATACCATCCGATTTTTACGTTTTCAGATGATTCCGGTATTATTCACACCCAGCGCACATTTGCTGGTTCTTCCAGCCACACATTTCAGGTCGGTGACAAGGTGACGGTGCTTTATTATGTCTCAGAGCCGACGCGCTCGGAGATAGATTCGTTCCAGACTATTTGGCTTGGCCCACTGATAGCGATAGGCTTCGGCTTGCTTTTTGCCGGCTTTCATATTTTTTTCCAGTATTTTTTCGTCACACGAAAATCCAAACCTGTTGAGGACGTAAATGCCGTGTAGCTTTAACTTCAAAGTGCGACAAAAATTATGATGATAGCCAACAACGCGTATCCTCAAACATTACATGACTATGAAAACATTGATTATGGTTCTGTTCGCGACAGGCACAGTCATTTGGAGCAGCCTCGCCTTCTGCGGCGAGATTCAAGACGCAGCTCAAAATGGTGATATTGAAAAGGTGGAGGCGTTGCTGAAGAAGACGCCTGATTTGGTTTCCGACAGAGACAGTTGTGGACAGACTGCTTTGCATTGGGCTGTGAGTAGCAGGCAAAAGGAAATTGTGACTTTGCTTATAGCCGACAAGGCCGATGTCAATGCCAAGAGTAACAGCGGACAGACGCCCTTGCATTATGCGGTAGCATTTTGTTTTGGCGACACGAATATGGTGGATTTGTTATTGGTTAATAAGGCGGATGTTAATGCCAAAGATAACAGCGGCAAGACACCCCTGCACATGGCCGCATTATATGGCTTCAAGGACATCGCAGCCTTGTTGATAGCCAACAGAGCCGATGTAAACGCAAAGGATAACAATGGTCAAACGCCATTGGCGGCAGCATTAAATACGAACTCGCTGCCAAGATATTTGGTTGTCACTGCTGCGCCGGGCGATAAAGCCGTAGCGGATTTACTTCGCCAGAAGGATGGCAAAGAATGAGTTATAAAAAATTATTCCATGTTTTCTAACAAGTCGCCAGTGCCACGCGCCGGCTGCAATGCAGATTTTTAATTTGGCAGTTTCCAGTGGATGAACAGCACGCCCGCAGCGGCGATGAGACAGTAGAAGCCAAAAAATTTCCAGCGTCCGCCTTCCAGCCAGCGCGACAGCCATTTCAACGCGAGCAAGCCGGCGGCAAAACTGAAAATCATCCCAACCAGTCCCGGCAAAAAAAGGTGCAGTGCGGATTGATGATCGCTCAAGACGTGGTCTTGCAGCAGGCGCTTCGCTTCCTTGGCGATGATCGGCGGCGTCAAAACCACGGCGAGCGCGAAGCTGAACTCCTCCAGTTTCTGTTTCGGCAAACCTAGGATCAACCCGGTGGAAATGGTCGCGCCGGAACGCGAGAATCCGCGGAACGGCAGGCAAAGTCCCTGCACAAGGCCGATCCAGAAGGAATGTTGCGGCTGGATTTCCGCGTGGCGTGGCGATTTGTTTTCGCGCAGGCCGGCGTAGATGATTAAAACTCCGACCGCCGCCAGCGCGCCGGCGATGAGCGGGAGGTTGTTAAACAAATTTTCCACCTCGGCATGCGGCGTGCCGCGCATGAAAACTTTTTCGATGAGCACTTTCAGTCCCAAGCCGACGATGGCGGTACAGATTGTTGCGAGAATAATTTGGATGACGAACCACTGGAGCTGCGCCTTCGAGGCAAAGTAATCGCGCCGCCAGCCTTTCCAAAAATAGACGATCACGGCGAACATCGTGCCGGTGTGGAGCATGACGAGCAGCATCGTCATTTCCGGGCTGGACGGGTTCAGTCCCATAATTTTTTCCGCGACGATGACGTGGGCGGAACTGGAGACGGGCAGCAGTTCGGCCGTGCCCTGGATCAGCGCGAGGATCAGGATTTGAAAATAGCTCAACATATTTTTGGATTTTGCCCGAAGGCTTCCCGCAACACAATGCCGGCGACCCGCCGGAAAATCATTTGTTCGCGCCCCAGAAGGATTTCGCCTCTTCCGACCGCTGCTTGACTTTGAGCTGGCCCAGAATCGCGTGCCAGCCGATGTAAATCTTGTGCCACTGCGTCTCGAGGCCGCGCAGCGCGCCTTCGCTCATCTCGCTCAAATAGCGGAGCGACGGGGCGTTGGTGATGAGGCCGTGGATCTCCTCGCGCGTGGGCGACTGGACGTCAATGGCGGCAAAGATCAATTCCAGCTCCTGCACGATGATGCTCTTGATCTCCAGAAAATGGTTGTCGTCCGCCGGGCCGAATTTTTTGGCGCGGGCGAGCGAGATGAAGTGGTTGAATTGTTTCCAGCATTCGATGTGCGTCTCGATCTGGGTGACGAGCTGGTTGATTTCCTTGGAGGTCATGGGCGTGAACGGGTTGGCGTCGGCAGCAACGCGGTTTGCGGGAACAGAAAAATGACGGCGCCGCCGCGCAGTTCGCGGGCGGTGATGTGCAGGCTGCCAAATTGCAGGCTGATCTCGGCCAGCGGCATCTGCGCGGTGCGCGCCTCGCGGAACAAGCCGAGCACGTCACGGCCGATGTCGCGCAGGAGTTTTTGCGGATACGCCGAGGACACCGTCGAGGTGATGATGCAGCCGTTGCGGTCCACCGTGATGGTGCCGGTGGGCAACTGCTGCACGCCTGCGCGGCCGCGAAAAAATCGTTTTAAGAATCCCATGACGCAACCAGCTTTCGGCTTTTTTCCAATAAATTGCCAGTGACCTCCGCCGGCCAGCCGACGAGAAACAATCGTTCCTCGTGGCTTAACACCAGCACTTGACGTTCCATGTTCTGGCCGTTGACCTGCAAGACCGGGCCGGCTTCGAGGCGCTCACCCAGACGGCGGGCGGTGGCGGCGGCCTGGCGCGTCCACTGGACGAGCGGCGTTACGATCTGCGTGCCGATGGCTTCCGGCTCGCCCAGGCCCTCGGGCGGAATGGAAATGACAAACTCCGCGCCCTCGCGCGTGAGCAACGCCAGCTTCCACACCGTCTTGCGATGGGCAGACTGCTCGATGGATTCGGGCGTCGCGACACTGGCGTATTCATCAATGTCCTGCGCGGTTTCTAGGAGCAGGGCGTTGACCGGTTTGGTGATGGTGCGCTCGCGATCCGGCTCGGCGGGAAGATTTTCAAACGTGCCGGATTTCCAGGAGAGAATCCGGCGGAACGCCGCCTCGCCGCGCACGCCCTCGGCCTCGGCGTCTATCAATTCGCCATCTTGAATCCACAATTTCGACACCAGCGGCCCGCGTGTGATGCGCAGCACGGACGAACTGCGCGAAAGACATTCCATCTGGATGATGTCCATCAAACTTTTGCTCTGGATGCCGCGAAAACCGGGTTCGTCGTCGCGGCCGAGCAGCGATTCGAGACACTCGATGAACAATTTTGAGTTGCGCTGCATCTCCATTTTGATCCAGAACAAATCCACGCCCAGCGCGTAGGCGCGCGAGCGAAACTCCTCGTCCTCCAGCGCGCTCAGCACGACGGTGCGCAGTTCGGGATAGCGGCGGCGGACGATGGAAAGGATTTGCAAACCGTCAATGCGCGGCATCTTCAGATCGCAGATCAACAGGCGCACCGGCTCGGATTCCAGCAGTGACAACGCGCGTTTGCCGGTGTTGGCGGTGAGGATTTCCGGACGGCTGGGCAGGGCGGACAGCATCTCCCGGCTCAAGTCGAGCCAGTCATTGTCATCGTCGAGAATTAAAATTTTATGTCGTTTTTCCATGGCCGGCCCGCGTTACGGCTAACCTCATAACGGGCGAAACTCAAGTGTTAAAAATCCGGTTGCCCAATGTAAGCAAGCCGCGTTCCGCGCCACGAGATGATTTTTGGCCGCAAATCTGGACAAACAAAATCGCCCGCAGTCCCGTCGTGGGACAAAAACAGAAAAAAATCTTACTCAATCACCATGGCGTGGATTCTGCTGAATGGTTTCCTGTCCGTCACAGGTTGACGGCACAACTCGAAAAACGAACGTCATGTCGAACATGGTCAAATCCAGATTTGCCGGGCTGCTCCGCGGCATCCTGCGGCGGATGGATCCGCCGGAGGCGGTTCACGCACCCGCCGCGCGCCCGGTCGCCGCCGGCGCGCCCGTTGCCAACGCCGCCCCGACGGCCACCGTATCCGCGCCGCCGCCGTTCCTCGCAGCAAACCCGCCGCCGAACGCAAATGAGATTGCCGTGCCGCTCGCGCCCATCATCACCAGCCTGCCCATGGATTTGCGCGGAAAGACCATGACCGTCCCGCCGCCGGGCATGACCATCAATCTTCCGGTCGAAACCGTGACGACGCAACTCGCGTTCGGTGCGGTCAAAATCACCTTCGGCGAACTCCGCCAGCTTGCCCCCGGAATTTTTGCCAATTCCGGCGGCGAACTTGACAACAAAATGATCAGCCTGCCGCTCGGCGAAATTTTGCCGCGCCTCAATCCCGCACTGCTCGCACGCCGCTCCGGCCCAAAAGTGCAGGTGGCCGAGGACATCAACGGGCCGTTCGGCGGCCGCGGCAACGGCGTCGCCTTCACCACCCAACCGCTCAAGGCGCCCACGCCCACTGCGGCGCAGATTCCGCTGGCCGCTCCGCCAACCCCAAAGCCGACGCCCCCGCCTTTGCGCATAAATCAGCCAGTGGTTCCGCCCGCGCGCAACGCGCCGGTCGCCTTTACGCCGCCGCCAAATTTTCAGCGTTCCGTCACTCCGGCACCGGCAACACAAGGCGTTCGCCCGACAGCACCGACTCCGGTGATTCCTCCGATTTTCGTTGCGCCCATTTCCACATCCACGCCGGTGGTGCCACGTCCGGAACCGGAACCCCCGACGATTTTTGCCTCGCTGTGGGATCTGGCGGAACACTGGCCGGAGGAGTTGAAGAATGAAATTTCCCATTCCGCGCTCGCGAATCTCAGCGTGCCGCTCGCGGGCGAACTCGTTGCCGCGGGACTGAAACGCGGTCGCGTGACGATGACGTGGAAACAATTACGCACGCTGGCCAAACCGAGTTCACCCGTGTCGCCGAATGACACTTTGGAATTGAACCTGCCGTTGAAGATCATCGCGCCGATGTTTTTTGCGGCGCAGAAAAATGCGCAGCGGTCGCAGACGAAGTCCACCGTGTCGGCGGAAATCCCGGATTTGTTTTTTGGTTTTCCGCAGGCCGCGCCGGAGCCGCCAGCCAGCGCGCCCAAGCCCGCCGAGAAAAAATCCGGCGACTCGAATTTTTTTGTCTGGGAAAAAAACGGCGGGACGCCGAAGGCGGAGGAAAACATTTTTGCACCGCCGCCGGTGCCGCAGACGGATTTCATGAGCCGCCAGACACCGCCCAAGGAGGTGGTGGCACGCGCGGTCGCGCTGCCCGGCGTGGCTGGCGCGCTGGTGACGCTGCCGGATGGCTTGCGGGTGGCGGGCGAAGTGCCGGCAGAGTTCAACGCGGACACGCTCGCCGCGTTCATCCCGCAGATGTTTGAACGCATGAACCAGAGCGCGCGTGAGCTGCGGATGGGCGCGCTGAACAATGTCAGTTTCACGGTGGGCAACGTGCCCTGGCGGATCATCCGCGTGAACTCGGTGTATCTGGCGGCGTTTGGCTGCGCGGGCGAATCGTTGCCGGCGGCGCAGCTCGCCGCGCTCGCAGGCGAACTGGACCGGAAAAAAACTTAATAAATTTATGGCCATCATCAATCAAGCGACCAAGGAGTTGCAGGTAAAAATCGTATATTACGGCCCGGCGATGGGCGGCAAGACGACGAACCTTGTGCAAGTCCACGACCACGTCCAGACAACGATGGGCAACAAGGGCAAGCTGGTTTCGCTCGCGACGAGTTCCGACCGCACGCTGTTTTTTGATTTCCTGCCGATCGAGGCGATGACGATCAAGGGGTTCAAAACGAAGTTCCAACTTTACACCGTGCCCGGCCAGGTGATTTACAACACGACGCGGCAACTGGTTTTGCGCGGCGTGGACGGAATTGTTTTTGTGGCGGATTCGCAATACGAAAAAATGCCGGAGAACGTCGAGAGCTTTCAAAACCTCGTGGATAATTTGAATTCGCTCAAACTGAACCTCGCGGAGATTCCCTACGTCCTGCAATACAACAAGCGCGACCTGCCGAACGCCGCACCGACGGAATATTTGGATTATCTGCTCAACAATCGCGACGTGCAGGTGCCGTCCTTTCCGGGCACGGCGCACAAATGCGAGGGCGTCTTCGAGACGTTGAACATGATCACGCGGATGCTGCTCCAGAAATACATCAACCAGGGCACGCCGCAGACTGTCTGACATGGCCACGCTGCCACAACTCATCGAGGAGGATATTCAGCGGCTCGACGAGACGCTGCGGGACTTCAACGCGCAGACCGACGCGACCACGTCACTGGTCATAGACAAGGGCGGCTTCCTTATCGCACACCACGGTGACGACCGGCAGTTCGACCTCACGACCATCGGCGCGCTGGCGTCCGGCGCGTTCATGGCCAACCAGACGATCGCGGGGTTGGTGAATGAAAAAAAATTCGACAGCATCTACCAGCAGGGCGAAACGTTTTCCATGTTCGTCATCAACGTGGATGAACATTGCCTGCTGGCCGTCATCTTCCAGTCGCAATCCGGCGTGGGCGTGGTGAAATTTTACGCCGGTTTCGCCGTCAAACAGATCGCCCGGCAGCTCGCCCTCGCGCAGGAACGCAGTCCGGACGCGGGACTCGACCTGTCCGAATTGAACGCCACGAACCCGCAGGATTTTTTCCGTAAAAAAACAGCTTGAATGTCTGGGGGTGGGAAGGTCTACAATGGGTGGACATGGAAAAAGTATCCAATGAAGAACTGGATCGGCTGCTGCTGGCCATGGTGAAAAGTGCCGAGGGGATTTCCGACCTGCTGTTTGTCGCCGGCAAGCCGCCGCAGATTGAAGTGCATGGTGCGCTGGAGACCTCGGCGATTGAATTCCCCGAAAAAGTGCTGTCTGCTGAACGCACCGAAAGCCTCGCGCGCACAATCCTCAATGAAAATCCCAAGCTGTTGCGCGACCTGCAGGAGCATGGTTCCTGCGATTGCAGCTACGAACTGAAAAATTTCTGCCGGTTCCGCGTCAACATTTACCGGCAAAGCGGAAGTTTTGCGATGGTGCTGCGCCGACTCCAGCCGCTGGTTCCCTCCTTGGATATGCTCGGCCTAGCCCCGGTGTTCCATGAAATCGTCAAGGAAAAAACCGGGCTCATCTTCGTCACCGGTGGCTCGGGCAATGGCAAGACCACCACGCTGGCCGCACTGCTGAATGAAATCAATGCCACCGAAAAAGTCCACGTCGTTACGCTGGAAGATCCGGTTGAATTTCTGCACCCGCCGCTCAAGTCCACGTTCAGCCAGCGCGAACTGGGCCGCGATTTTTTTAATTTTCCCGACGGCCTGCGCGCCGCGCTGCGGCAGGCGCCGAAAGTGATTCTCGTCGGCGAAATCCGCGACCGCGAGACGATGGAGATCGCGCTGACCGCCGGCGAAACCGGCCATCTCGTTTTCAGCACGCTGCACACCATCAGCGCCGGCCAGACAATCAACCGCATTCTCGGTATGTTCACCAAGGATGAAGAACAGCAGGTGCGCGAACGCTTGGAAGGCACGTTGCGCTACATTGTCGGCCAGCGACTTGTGCCAAAAAAGCAGGGTGGCCGCCTGCTCGTCACGGAATTGATGGGCAGCAGCCTACGCACGCGGGAAGTCATTCAACAGGGTGAAAACGACAACCGCCGCCTGCACGACATCATCGAGGCCGGCTCAAGCAGCGGCTGGCACAGTTTTGAACAGTCCCTGCTCAAAGCTTACGAGGAAGATTTGGTCACCGAGGAGACCGCCCTGCTTTACTGTGTCAACAAACCGACGATGCGCCAGCGACTGGACATCTCCAACAGCCGCCGCCGCACAGCCAAACCGATTGACGCGGTCTCCATGATGGTCGTTCCGGCCGCCGATTCATCCACGACTCCGGTCGCCGCTTCCACAGCCGCTCCGGCAGTCAAACCGAAAGCGGCTACGGCGCATTAAGGATAATTAATTTCCCCCGTTGGAAATCAGTTTGCCGGTTTGCGCTTCGACAAGTTCCAGCTCGTTTTGGAGCTGTTGCGCCAGTTCGTCCACGGCGGGCTTGGCATAAAGTCCGACATGGTTGGTAGGAATGGTGATGACGCTGGAATCTTTCGCATAGCGGCGCAACGAAAGCCGCCGGTCTTCGCCGGCAGATTTGTTTTCGGCGCTGATGAACAACGTGATGGTCCCCGGATAGGGCTTCGGCTGATAGAAGCGGTTGGCGAAAAAATTCATGTTTGCTACAAAACGCCGATACCCCAGCCGCCAGCGTGCGCCACGGCCAAGTCCGCTGGCGCGAAGAATTCCCCACCGCAAAATGCGGACGGCGTCGCGCACGGTGTCGCGCGCCGGACAATATAATTTTTCCTTCCAGCCGGGCTGCCGCCAGCGCTGGATCGGATGGGACGTGTCGAGGAAAACCAGCAAGCCGACTGACCGGTTTTGTTGCACCAGCAGTTGTGCGATTTCCAGGGCGACCAGTCCGCCCATGCACGCGCCCGCCAGCAAGTAAGGCCCGGTGGGATCTTTGGCGATGATTTCCGGCAGATAACGGCGGGCCATCGCAGAAACGCTCATCAACGGCCAGCTTTCACCCTGTAGTCCGACCGATTGCAGGCCGTAAATCGGACGTCCCGGCAAGCGCCGCGTCAACAGTCCGTAAGAAGCCACATCGCCTTGCCCGTTGTGAATCAAAAATAGCGGTCTTCCGCCACCGCCAGCGCGCAGTTTCACCAGCGGGCTGGGCGACGGAATGACCGCGTGATCCACCAGCAACGCCGCAAGTTTTTCCACGGTGCTGTATTCCACCAAAGTCGAGGGCGGCAGCGGGACATGAAATAATTCCTCGATGCGCAGCAACACCTCGACCGATTTCAGAGACGATCCGCCCAGTTCAAAAAAATCATCGTTGCGCGCGATTGATGAAACGTGCAAGACGGATTCCCAGATTCGCGTCAACCGTATTTCCACCACGTCACGGGGGCGTTTGCTCCGGCTCAAACCATTTTTTTTTGCCGGTGCTGGCAACGGCAGCGCGCGGCGGTCAATTTTTCCGCCTGCCGTTTGCGGCAATTTTTCCAGCGCCACAAAATCGTTCGGGATCATGTATTCCGGCAATTGCGCGCGGAGCCCGCGCCGGAAATTCTGCGGCGACACGTCCGCGCCCGCGCGCGGGACGATGTAGGCGGCCAACCGTTTCTCGCCCGCCGCATCTTCACGCGCGATCACGACGGCTTCCTGCGCCAGTTCCGTCGCCAGCAACGCCGACTCCACTTCGCCCAAATCCACGCGCTGACCGCGGATTTTCACGAGCTGATCCACGCGACCCAGATGTTCGAGCGAACCGTCCGGAAGAAATTTTCCAAGGTCGTTCGAGATGAAAATGCGGAGATTCGGATTGCTTCCGTCAGTCAGAAATTTTTCCGCCGTCAATTCCGGCTGCCGCCAGTAACCCTGCCGCAGACGCGCGCTGCGGACGGCGATTATTCCTTCGCCGCCGTTTTTGACCGGCTCGTTTTTTTCGTCCAGCAGAAAAATCTGCACGCCGCGCACAGCATGGCCGGACGACACGCGTGGATTATTCAGCACCGTCTGCTTGTCTATTGTAAACGTGCTGATCATGCCCGTTTCGGTGGAGCTTAATGATTGCACGAGCCGGCAATTGCCCGGGCATCGCCGCCGGAACATTTCCACGTCGCCGCGCAAAACCGGTTCGCCGCCGAGCCGGATGAGCCGCAAAGTCCCGAAAGAATTTTTTCCGTCCGCCGCGCGCGCCAGATGCCGGAAAACCGTCGGCACGGAATGAAAAATCGTGATGCGTTCGCGCGGCAGCCAGTCCGCCAGCCGCTCGACACCCTGCGAGCGAACGTGAAACATTCCGAGCGCTGCGCCATTGAGCAGCGTGGCGAAGAGCGTTGCGCCCGACGCCGCCAGACCGCACGAAGTCAGCAGCGAAACGCGGTCGTCCGGCGTGAGGCCGATCAGTTCCGCGTAAATCTCCGCCTCATGCACAATGCCGCGATGATTTTGCCACAAACCCTTGGGCGCGCTGGTCGAGCCGGAAGTGAACATCAGCCACGCGCCAGCATCGGGAGAAATTTCCGGGAAATTTGCACACGGCAAATCGCTGGGAAAAATTTTATCAAGTTCGCGGATTTTTAATTTTTCAGACGCCAATGAATTCGCCAGCGCCAGATTTTTTTTATCGGCGAGCAACAATTTCACGCCGGAACTCGTGAGCATCGCGGCGAGTTGTTCTGGCGGGTGATTCGGGTCGAGCGCGAGATAAATTTTGTTCGCCTTGAGCGTGCCAAGGATGGCGGCGATCAGCGGCGCGTCATGTTCCATCAGCAGCGCGACCGGCTCGGAAATTTCGCCGAGTTGCGCAAAAATTTCCGCCGCGATGAAATTGGCATGCCGGTCAAGTTCCGCATAAGTCCATTGCCCGGCGGGCGCGCTGACAGCGATGCGCGCCGCGAACCGCGCGGCCGCCTGCGCAAACCGGCCGGTGATAGATTCGGATGACAGGGGTGCGCTCAACGGATTCAGTAGAAATTTTCAGCGGGAAACGAGCGCGGCGTAATCCAGTTTCATCTTCGCCGCGTAATGCTCGGCCCACGAATCTTTTTCTCCGAGCAAAAATTGATCGCCGTGCTTGTGATAGAGTGCAGGATTTTCCACGCCCGGCGGCACCTGATTTTTGTACAGTTCCTTCGCCGCGTTGATCAACCGTCGGCGCATCCGCACGATGGCCGCGTCCGACGCGCCAAGATGTTCCTGCGTGCGGTCGCAAATCGCACCCATGCTTTCCTGCATCGCGCCGTCCTGGATGGGCGTGGTGTTTTCCAAGCCGCTGAAATTGAAATTTTTCTGCCGCGCGCGATCCAGCAGATAATCATTCTCCGCGTTCGCGGCAAAACGATGTTTGCCCAGCGCATCCTCGGTGTCCGGCAGAAAACCGCTGGGCGCGACGCGATCCTTCCAGCCTTTTTGCTCGTCCTCGGACAATTCGCGCGTCGAAGACCAATGCGGTTCCCAGACCATCGTGTGTTCATCGTCGAGCGGCACCCAGATTTTGTCACGGTTTTTTCCGCCGTAACTCGGCACGCTCGTGTAAAACGGCAGCAGGAATTGCGTGACGCGCCAGTAAAATTTCCCGTCCGCCGCGTCCCGCCGCGCACCATACATCACGCCCACGTCCGTGTCCTGCACTTCGAGCAGCGGCTGCTTGTCCATGCGCGCGATGTTGCGATAATAATCAATGCCCGCCTTTTTTTCGGCGGCGGTGTCCTGCGATTTTGGATCAACCGCCAGATGCAAAAAACTCAAATGCGACGAATCGAAATCGCCCTCCATCGCCTGCAGCCAGTTGCACGCGCGCTGGTAGCGCAACGCCCCACGCCGCTGCGGTGCCACCAGCGCCCAGCCGAGTTCTGGCAACGGCGGCGGATTGTCGCGCTGCGGCCCCAGGTAAGTCCACACGATGCCGTTTTTTTCCACACATGGATAGGCCGTGATTTTAATTTGCTCGTTGAACTTGCTGCCCGGCGGTTCGTTTGGAACATCCACGCACTTGCCATCCACATCAAATTTCCAGCCGTGATAAAGACAGCGCAAACCGTTCTCCTCGTTGCGTCCAAAAAAAAGCGACGCGCAGCGATGCGGACAAACCTGGTCAACCAAACCGATCTTGCCGGCGGAATTTCGGAACGCGACCAAGTTTTCGCACAACAGCCGCACGCGCCGCGGCGCGCCGTCCGGCTCCGGCAAATCGGAGGATTGTAAAACGGGGATCCAATATTGCCGCATCAGTTTGCCCATTAACGTTCCGGGGCCGACGCGGGTGAGCAGTTGGTTTTCGGATTCAGTCATGCGCGCGATTTTTACGCAACCCGCAGAAAAAGTCGAGCGGCGTTGACGGCGCGTTGGCGGGATGGTTAGAGTCTGGTGCATATGAGTCTGACCGCCGACTACGGCTTCCGATTCCAGCGCCTGATTCTCGGCCGGCCCGCCGTTCGCCGGACGCAGCTTTACTGTGTGAGCCTCGCCAAGAGTGGAACCCATTCCATCTGCTCGATGTTTTCGCCGAATGTCGCCGCCCGCCATGAACCGCAAGCCACAAAAGTGATTGAAATGTTTTTTGACTGGCACGAACGTCGCATCCACGACGCCGAGTTGCGCAACTGGATTCGCACGCGCGACCGCGAACTGGCCTTGGAAGTGGATTCCTCATGGTTCAATGGGTTGATCCTCGATTTTCTAGCCAGTGAATTTCCGCGCGCCCGCTTTTTGCTGACAATCCGCGATTGTTACTCATGGGCGAACTCGGAATTTCGGCGCGTCCTTCACCGCCCCAGCCAAGAGTCGATACGGGTGAAGCTGCGGGAATTTTTATATGCACGCACCAGCGCTCCGCATTCACCGGAAGAACAGGTTTTGAAAGAAACCGGGCTTTACCCGCTCGCCGGCTATCTCGCCCGGTGGACGGCGCACAATGAAAAAGTGCTCGCCACCATTCCGTCAGAGCGTCTGCTCGTCGTCCGCACCGACCAGATCCGGCCACGCGCGTTTGAGGTCGCGGAGTTCGCCGGCCTGCCGCGCCACACTGTCCGGCTGGATCGCACCCATGAATACCGGAATCCAGTGCAGCGACAGATCATAACGGAAATTGACCCGGATTTTTTGGAGCAAAAAATCAAACAGCACTGCCGCCCGTTGATGCGCCGCTTTTTTCCGGAAATCAAAACGCTCGCCGACGCCAAGCTTTGAGGCCGCTCAACGCGCGCCATAGACCGCCTGCATCCGCGTGTAAAAAAGCCGGTCGCCCTCGCCGTGTTCCGGCAGGCCCAGCCCCGACATTTTCCAGCCGCCGAACGGCAGCGACACATCGACGCCCGCCGTCGCGGAATTGATTTTCAACATACCCGCCTGCGCTTCGGCCAGAAACTTTTCCTGTTGCTCAATTGAATCGCTGAACAGCGCGGCCACCAGACCGTGCCGGACACCGTTGCACAATTCCAGCGCGTGCTCAAAATTTTCTGCGCGCTGCACCACCAGCAGCGGACTCATCGTCTCTTCCTGCACGAGCGGATGGTTGGACTCATCGCAGTTGACGATGACCGGCTGCACGTAAGCGCCGCTTTTAACCCACGTTTCTTTGGCACGATCCGCGAAAAGAAATTCCACGCGCCGCGCCGCGCCAGATTTTTGCGCGGACAAAATTAACTTCAGTTGCTCGTCACGTTTGTCGGCGTGAATCACCGGGCCGATGTCCGTGGAATTTTCCAACGGATCGCCCCAGTTTAATTTTTCGGCGGCGATTTTCAACTCGCGCCAGAAATTTTCAAACTCCGTCACGCTCACAATCACGCGGCGATTTGCCGTGCAACGCTGTCCGGCAAAACCAAACGCGCCCCACGCGACTTGTGTCGCTGCGATTTTCAAATCCGCGTCATCCCAGACAATTGCGGCGTTGTTACCGCTCAATTCAGCCTGCAACGGCAAAAATTGTCGCGCGCAAATTTCCTGAATTGCAAAACCCGCATGCGCCGAACTCGTAATGGTAACGGCGCTGACATTTTCGTCCGCCACCAATTTTTGCGCCGTCGTGTGATCGCCGCTCAAAATTTGAACTGTGCCCGCCGGCACGCCGGATTCGCGCAATAATTTCAAAAGCACCTCTGAAATTTTTGCAGCCGCGGGCGCGGGTTTCCAGACGACGGTGTTTCCGTAAATCAGTGCGGGCGCAATTTTGCCGACGGGAATCGCGACCGGATTGTTCCACGGTGAAATGAGCGCGACAACGCCAAGCGGCTCATGGCGGACAAGTCCAGCCAGCTCGAGTTTTTGAAATTCAAACGCGTCGGCGCGTCGGATTACGTCGCGGACGTTTGCAGCGGCGCGCCGGACTTCTTCGATACCATGCGAAACGGGCTTGCCGATTTCGACCGCCATTTGCCGCGCCAAATCCGGCCCGGCGGCCTCCAATCGCGCGACGAACTTTTCTAGGATTTCACAACGCGGACTTAAATCTGTCCGCCGCCAGATTTTCCACGCGCTTTGCGCGGACAACGTTGCGGCGGCAATTTCATCCGCGCCAGCGACAGAAATCTCAAACAGGATTTTCCCCGTTTCGCGCGGCGAGCGGTGAATTAATTTTGCTGGCGCGTTTCCTTCCAGCCGCGACAGGATATCATTCACGGAAATAAATTCGACGCCACGTTCGGCCAGCCAGCGGCGCGTGGCGGCAGCGTAAATTGGGTCGTTGCTGGCGACGGCATCTTCGGTGATCAAAACTTGCAGGCCGCGTTCCAAACTTTCGGCGGCGATCGTGCGAACGCAAGTGTGCAGATGAACCCCGGCGAGAATGACGGCGTCGCACTTTATTTTTTTTAGCGCCGCGTCCAATTCGCCGCCAGCAAATCCGTTGAAGCCGCCTTTGTGGATGATAGTTTCGTTTGCGCGCGTTTGCAGCGGCTCGGGCGTTTTGTGTCCGTCGGTTCCAGCGACGCATTGCCAGCGATTTAATTTTTTCCAATGCGGCAGCCGCCGGTCGTCGTCGCGATGAACCGTCGTCCAGATGTGAATGATGGGAATTTGCCGCGTGCGGCCGCCGTTGAGCAATGCCGCCGCGCGGGAAATCAAACTGTCCGCCGCAGGTTGCATCCCGGCCACCGTAAGATAATCGTTCTGAAGATCAATCAACAGCAACGCGGGTTTCATGCAGCGATTTATTTTCTGCCGAGCGGAGGATTTGTTCCGCGACCTTGTCGGCCATGGCTTTCGTGCCGAGAATTTTGCAGCCATCTTCGGCGAGGTCGGCGGTGCGCCAGCCCGCGTGCCAAGTTTCGGCGAGGGCTTTTTCGATGAGCGTGGCGGCTTCATCCAACGCGAAACTTTCGCGCAGCAGCATGGCCAGCGAGAGGATTTGACCGGCAGGATTGGCGATGTCCGCCCCCGCAAGATCGTGGGCGCAACCATGATTGGTCTGATAAACACCATGTCCGCGCGGAGTAAAATTGCCGGAGAAAGTCACGCCGCGCGACGACACCAAAACACCGCAGATATCCGCGATGATGTCGCCAAAGAGGTTGGGCGCTACGATGACATCAAAGCGCGTGGGATTCTGGATCAGTTCGTAGGCGGCGAGGTCAATATTCATGAACTTTGCCTCGAGGCCGTGCTTGCGGGCGACGGCCATGCTCATGTCGCGCCACAGTGCCGTCACGGTCGGGACGCCGCCGTCCTTGACGATGACATAAAGATTGCCGCGCCGACTGGCCGCCGCGCGCGCCGCGACTTCGATGAGGCGATGCACTTCGCCTTCGCTGTAGCTGAACGAGTGTTCAGCGACGCGGCCTTTGTCCGTGGCGCGATCGCCCCACTGACCTTGATAAACGCCGCCGGTGTTGTCGCGCACGATGAGCATGTCCACGTCCTTCAAAAACTGCGGGGAAATTTTTCCGGCGCGCGCGAGTTCCGGTGACGGCACGACGGGAACGAATTTGCAGAACAGATCAAAACGCCGCCGCAGATCGTACACGTAGCGCCCGCCGCCGGGGCCGTTGAGGATCGCACCGCCGAGCTGGAAAACATCCGCGCAAAATTCCATCGTATCCTCCGGCAGCCACTGGCCGTGTTCCTTGATGGCATCTTCGCCGATCAGCCCGCCAAACCGCACCTCGAATTTCAGATTCAAGACTTGTTCCACGGATTTCAATACCTGCAACGCCGAGGCAATGACCGCCGGGCCAACGCCCGTCCCTTCAAGCACGCCAATAATTTGCCGGGAAACCGGCGCGGACTGCCGACCGGAACTTTCGGCGGCCAAAAAATTTATCAATCGCTGATGCTGGAAGACAGATGCCATGTGTTTAAGTTTTGCTTTCCCGATGATTTAGACCGCTTAATTTAACCGGCGGAGATTTTCTAGCGATTATTCTCCTTCAATAAAAGTAAAATGTTTGCTTCGTGTATGAATTGGCGGCGGCAGAGTCGGTGATTTTTTTCTGGTTTGACCGCCGACGCGGACGTAGGCTGGCAAAAATCTTTAAAAAAAATCAAAAATTATGGACATCGTCTTCAACTGCCCGAACTGCGACCAGGAAATGGCCGTGGATGAATCCGGTGCCGGTTCACAGATTGACTGCCCGTCCTGCGGCGAACCCATCACCATCCCGGCAAGCGGCAAAGTGACCACGGGTTCTTTGCCGGTAGTTACGCCTCCAGCATCGGCGGCATTCGTCAGCCCCATCGCCGCTTCTGCCGCCGCCAAGGTGCCGCTGCATTTGAAAGTGCCGGTGCGCGACAAGCCGAGCGAATCGCTGATTGACAAACCCAAGCCGCCGCTGGAGGTCGTCCAGAAAGGCGCGGGCAAACGACTGCGCATCCTGACCATCCGCCGCGCCGCATGCATCGAGTCCGGTCACGACCGGTTTGATGAGAAAGTTTCGGCGGCGCTGCACGAGATCGGCGAGCCGAACCTCGTCGGCATCCACACGATCAGTTACGAAATGTTTGATGTCGGCGTGCAGAAAATCATGACGGACTACGGCGTGCTGATTGTTTATCGGGGCTGATTGGTTTTGACTTGATGAAAAATGNNTGGTGTTGCTGCCGCTGCGTTCGCCCGCGCCCCTGATCTATGTGCCGGGCGAGGGCTGGTATTACGAACCCTACGGCGAATCCGCCCAATGGCAGCGCACCCGCGCCAAGGATCAGTTGCAGGCGGCGGAGGATGCCTTTACGGCCAAGAATTATTCCGTCGCGCTCCGCGCCGCGCGCCGCGTTTTGCGCGTGTGGCCGTTTTCCGATTACGCCCCGCGCGCCGAGTATCTGGTCGGCCGCTGCATGGAAGTCAAAGGCAAAGATGAGGCGGCGTTCAATGCCTACCAGCACATCATCGAAAAATATCCCAAAAGCGCGGAATACAATGAAGTTCTTTGGCGGCAGTTCGCCATCGCCGACCGCTTCCTCAACGGCGAATGGTTCCGGCTATGGAACACAATTCCGATTTATTCCTCGATGGACGAGACCGCGAAACTTTACGACAAAATCGTCGCCAACGGCCCCTACAGCGAAGTCGCCCCGCACGCGCAATTGAACATCGGCGCTGCTCGCGAGAAACAGAGGGATTTTGCGAGCGCCGTCGCCGCCTACGACACCGCCGCCGACCGCTACAACGGCGAGCCATTGATTGCTGCGGATGCTATGTATCGCGCCGGCGTGGCCTGGCAAAAGCAGGCCGATACCGCCGAATATGATCAGAGCGCAGCGGCGCAGGCCATCGCCGCCTACACGGATTTCCAAGTCGTCTTCCCTGACGACCCACGCGTAGCCACCGCCCAAGACGCCATTGTCAAACTCAAGGCCGAACAGGTGCGCGGCAGTTTTGAGATCGCCAAATTTTACGAGAGCAACCACAAGTGGGCCGGCGCGATCATCTATTACAACGACGTGCTGCAGCTGGACGCCAACTCGCCGCTCGCCGCCCAAGCCCGCCAGCGCATCGAAATCCTGAAACCCCGGCTGCAGGCTGCGCCGCAAGGATAAGCCGCCATGCGCGTCTGGAAAGTTTTCCCCATTTTTTTTGCGCTACTGCTTGTCGGTTGCGCTGGCTACCATCTTGGTTCAGTCAACGGCGATGTGGCCGGGGAAAAAAGCGTGCAGATCATGCCGTTCGTCAACAACACCCTTCAGCCGCGCCTCAACGATGATATCACGCAGGCCTTGCGCGAACGGTTGCAATCCGACGGCACTTACCGGCTGGCGACCAGCGAGTCGGGCGACCTTATTGTCAGCGGCGTCATTCGCAACTACGACCGCGAGGGTCTGGGCTATTTGAACCAGGATTCTTCGACGATACAAAATTATCTTGTGACCGTAACGGTTCACGTCACGGTGCTCGACCGCGTTTCTGGAAAATTGCGGCTGGATCGCGATGTGAAAGGCCACACGCTGGTCAATGTCGGCCTGGACTTCGCGAGTTCCGAACGACAGGCTGCGCCACTGCTCGCCGCAAATCTGGCGCAAAACATCACCGAACTTTTGACCGAGGGCGCGTGGTGATTTTTTGGTAATTTTTCTGAAACCTTCCGGCGGCTTCGCCAGTCTGGACAACTGAACTGCAAAACAAACAACCAAACAACCATGAAAAAAATTATTACATTATCTGCTATCGTCGCGACGGCCCTGATTGCCGCGCCGCTCGCTATCAACGCCCAGGACGCGGCGACCACCAATTCCCCGTCCGTCACCACGCCCACTCCGGCCAAGAAACACGGGCTGTCCGTGCATGGCAAAGTGACAGCCGTTGACGCCACGGCCCAGACCATCACCGTCAAAGACCTGACCCTCAACGTCACCTCCACCACCAAGATTGTTAAGGACGGAAGTCCCGCCACGCTCGACGACATCAAGGTGGATGACGCCGTGCGAATCGCCTATAAAAAGGATAGTGCTGGCAAGCTCAACGCCACCTACATCCGCGATGGTGTGAAAAAGAAGACCGAATAAAACCGGCGGAAAAATCTCCACGAAGGCGGACGGCAACGTCCGCCTTTTTTATTTTTTACGCCACCAGCCGGTCATACGCTTGGGCTGCTGCGAGGACTCCGGCGAGGAATATTGCCGCACCAGCAGCTCGCTGCGCGCGCCTTCGAGTGCCATGCGTAATTCATCGTAGCTCAAAAAACGATCTGCCGGATTTTTGGCCAGCGCCCGCGACAGCGCATCGCTCGTGGCCTGCGAGATATGTTGCGCGCCTTCAACTTGGTTCGGCGGTGTCAACGGTGTCTGCACCTGCGCGAGGACAACCTCCTCCGGCGTCGGCGCGTCAAATGGCACATGGCCGGTGATGGCGTGATACAATGTCGCGCCGAGACTATACATATCCGACAAAAATGTTTCCGGCTCGCGCTTGATTTTTTCGGGCGCGACGTAATACGGCGTGCCGCGCGTGAATTCACCGGACTCCTGCTCGGCGTCCGTCTTGCGCGCGAGGCCGAAGTCCACCAGCTTCGGCTCGTGGTCGGCGTTGAACAAAATGTTTCCCGGTTTGATATCGCAGTGCAGCAAATCGTATTTCAAAGCCATGTCCAGCGCGGAGGCGATTTTGATGCCGACATCGAGCACTTGCAGTTCCGGCAACAGGCGCAGTTTGTCAATACGCGCGTCCAAACTGCCTTGGTCTGCAAGTTCCATCACGAGGTAACGTTCACCCTCCCATTCATCGAACGTGTAAATGTGTATGATGTTTGTGTGGTTCAGTTTTGCGCACGCGCGCGCTTCGAGGTAAAAACTTTCGAGCATCTTCGGCTCGTCGAGCAGTTCCTTCTTCATCAACTTCACGGCCACGAGCCGTTCGAGCGTCATGTCCCACGCGCGATAAACCGAACCCATGCCGCCTGAGGCGATTTTGCTGCGCAATTCAAATTGCCGCAGCCGCATCGGCATCATGATGGCGTGGCCGCACTTACTGCACGGCTGTGACGCCAGCGGCGGCAAATCGCCAGGGATGAACGTCTTTGCATCGCAGCCCGGACAGGTCACCATTTTTAACGGTCGGTCGCTCATGTTTAATGAAACCAACCTACCACGCCCGTCAAATTCGACAAGCGGGGAAAAATTTTGACAAACCGCCCAAATCTGCTATCTTAAGCGCGAATTGAAATGAACACCACGTTCACCAAACTGATGAAAACGCACGCGCCGGTCAATGGCTGTATTGCCATTTGGCTGCGCTGCTCCCGTCCTTTGGGCGTCGTGGGAATGAAATCTTGATTCACTAATCCAACAATTTTTCAAAACCCGCGATTGCCCAGGCAGTCGCGGGTTTTGTGCTTTTAACCATCAACCGAAAGAAAAAATATGAACGAAAACAATAAAAATAAAGTGACCGCCCAGTTCGCGCCGGAAACGCGGTTCACGTTGCCGACGGCGACGACCGCGCCGTTCCGCGCCAACTTGGAAAGCGAGTTCGAGCGGCTCAAAAACCGTTTGCTCGCCGAGACGCTCGACGAAGCCGAGCAGCCCGAACTCAACGCCCCGCTCCGCCGCGCCGCCAACGACGCCGCCGCGCTCGCGTGGGTGACGTTCTACCCGCTGCTCGTGTTCCCCGCGTTGTTCGATGAAAAGAGCCGCGCCGCCGTCCGCCAGACCGCGCGGCAGGCGCGCATCTACGCCAACAGCGCCGAAATCATCGCCGCATGAAAACGCGGATGATTCAAGTGACGGGTGATGAGTGAAAAGTGACGAGCGTGTATTCGCACGTCACTCGTCACCTGTCACTCATCACTGCTTGCGGAAATCTTCGGAGCGCGGACAGTTCCTCGCCGTGGAGTTTCAAGCGTCCGCTTGAGGCGACACTGTCCGCGTTCCTGGGCCGTTAAAAAATTATGTATCTCGCCACCAACAGTAAACTCCTAGAGCTACACGTTGACATCCGAAATCCCTGTTAATTTGCGCGGTGGTTTTCATGTAGGTTATGAACTTGTCTGCATCCTTATCACTTCGAAAAACTCGAATTCCAAGAGCAAAACCTCCAAATCCATTTTTACAAAGACCTATATTTGGCGGAATATTTGTATCATCAATATTTTCGTTTATCACATAAACTGGTGCAAATATTTTGATACTGGATGGCAGTCTAGAGAACTCTGGGTCTAAATTGTAAATTCTGTCGTCTTTGACTGGCCAGTTAAGTAGAAGTTTTACGCAATCTTCTCGAAGACCGGCGTCAACAGAAGTTTGGATTTCATGCACGCGCAGAATCACACCAAGCTGACATACAGCTTTAGCAGTTATGACCGATACAAAGGCACAACTAAATAATATAGCCTAGAAATATTTTCTCTTTTTGGAAATAGAAATCCATTTCGAAAGCATCCAGCCGAGGTGGATAATCCAAACCATCCAGACAATGAAGACAATTGGGAAAATTAATAACCCGTCAAATGAACCCCCAACGACTCACGATATTGGCATACGCGAGTAAGATAAGTAATAGAGCGAAAATCGCCCCTGAAAGCAGGAGTCTATTTTTATTCGTATGGGATTGTTCATTCATAAAACGGTCATCCCAATTATTTTTTAGTCGTAAAATTTATTTTTCCTCAACGCGCTGAATCCGCGCGCCGAGCTTCCGTAATTTCGCGTCCATCTTTTCGTAGCCGCGATCCAGATGATAAATGCGGTTCACCTGCGTCGCGCCCTTCGCCGCCAGCCCCGCGATCACCAGCGCCGCGCTCGCGCGCAGATCGCTCGCCATCACCGGCGCGCCGCTCAACGGTTTGCCGCCCTTCACGATCGCGCTCGGCCCTTCAATTTCAATTTCCGCGCCGAGCCGCGCCAGTTCGCTGACGTGCATGAAGCGCGATTCAAAAATCCGCTCCGTGATGATGCTGATGCCCGGCGCGAGCGCGAGCAGCGACATCATCTGCGCCTGCACGTCCGTCGGAAAACCGGAATACGGCAGCGTCGTCACGTCCACCGGCTTTAATTTTTTATTTCGGCGCGCGATTAAATTTGTTCCGCTGCGTTCGACGGAAACGCCCGCCTCGTTCAACTTGTCAATCACCGCGCGCAAATGGTCGGCGCGCGCGCCGCGCAAAGTCACTTCGCCATTCGTCGCGCCGGCGGCGATCAAAAAAGTCGCCGCCTCGATGCGGTCGGGAATCACTTCGTGTTCCGCGCCGTGCAATTTTTTCACGCCGTTGATCGTGATGGTCGGGCCGCCCGCGCCGGAAATGTCCGCGCCCATCGCGTTCAGAAAATTCGCCACGTCCACGACTTCCGGTTCGCACGCCGCGCTTTCGATGACCGTCACGCCGTCGGCCAAAGTTGCGGCCATCATGATGTTCGCCGTGCCCAAAACCGTCGGGCCGGCGCGGCCACCGAGAAACATGGAATTGCCGGTCAATCTCTTCGCCGTCGCGTCAATGTAGCCGCCCTCGATTTTTATGTTTGCCCCGAGTGCCTCAAAACCTTTCAGATGCAGATTGATCGGCCGCGCGCCGATGATGCAGCCGCCGGGCAAAGAAATCCGCGCCTTGTGCAACCGCGCGAGCAGCGGCCCGGCGATGCAAATCGAGCCGCGCATTTTGCGGACGAGATCGTAGTCGGCGTAGCCTTTGATTTTTTTGGCGTGGACGGTGACAGTGCCGCTTTCAAACCTCACCGTCGCGCCGAGCGATTGCAAAATCTGCACCATGAAGCGCGTGTCGCTCAAATCCGGCACGCGGTGAATGATGCATGGCTCATCCGTAAGCAACGTGGCCGCCAAGATTGGGAGCGCGGCATTTTTGCTGCCGCTGATTTCGACTTCGCCGTGCAACGGCACGCCGCCTTTGATTAAAAAACTTTCCATGAAATTATTTGTGAGCGGTTAAAATTCGGGCGCGCTGACTGTAATCTTCCTGCACGGCTTCGACAATCCACTTTTCATTTTCAAAAATCTTTTTTATTTCGTCTGCCTGACCGTCGCCGAATTCCAGCATGATTTTTCCGTCAGGCTTCAGGAACGGTTTTGCTTCCGTTGCGAGCCGCCGGTAAAAATCCAAGCCATCCGCGCCGCCGTCCAGTGCGCCGAGTGGATCAAAACCTTTCACTTCCGGATCGAGTGTTTCAATTTCGGCGGACGCGATGTAAGGCGGATTGCCGATGAGCAAATCAAATTGCGTTTTTGTCGAGAGCGCGGCAAAACCATCGCCCTGTAAAAATTCAATCCGCTCCGCGACTTGATTTTGCAAGGCGTTTTGTTTCGCCAAAGCGAGGGCGTCGGCGGAAACGTCGAGCGCGGTGATGTTGGCATTCGGACATTTCGCTGCCAGCGCGATGGCAATACAACCGGTGCCGGTGCCAAAGTCTAAAGCAGTTGATGGTTGATGGTTGATGGTTGAGAGAAATTTCCAGCCGAGTTCCGCGAGCAGTTCCGTTTCCGGGCGCGGAATGAGCGCGTGTCGGCTGACGGCGATTTCGTAACTACAAAACGAAGTTGAACCGACAATGTGCTGGAGCGGCTCGCGCTGACCGCGACGCTTGACGAGTTCACGCAGAGAATCAATTTCCGCCGGCGAAAGTGCGCGGTCGAAATTCAGATACAATTTCATTCGCGGCATTTTCAACAAGTGCGCGAGGAGCAGTTCCGTTTGCAGGCGCGGTGATTCAACGCTTTTTTTAACAAGAAACTCGGTGCTTTTCTGAATCGCTTCGAGGACGGTCATGGGCAACAGTTTAAATTTTATCCGGCGGTGGCCAAAACTTTTTTGCGCAGTTCATTTTTTGTCGCGGCTGTGGATCAGCAGGCCGGTTTGATAGACAAGATAATAGCCGACCGTCAGCCCCAAAATGAAAAGCGTCAGAGGACTTTGGAACGGCGGCGCGTGGTTTTGTCCAGTCGTCGCTCCATTGAGCACAATGAGCCGATAAGCCATGCGCCCGACGAACAAAGCCGAAAGCGCGATGCCAATGTGCGTGTTGGGTGTGTAGGAATGGCCGGCAGCGTTGGTTTCAAAACGCGTGAGCCGCAGGCCCAAAAATCCCAGTAGCGCGCCGGGCAGCAAGCCACCGCCAAAACCCAGCAGCAAGCGGGGATGAGACAAAGACAAAACTATGATCACCGCGCTGATGACGGACAAAATGCTGATGGAAGTGATGGCGCGACGCGGATGCAATGGCTGCTGGCCGATGTTGCGGCGTACGCGGCGGTAACCGCCCCAGAGGAAAAGGCAAACCATCAGGATGGATAAGAAATGCGCTGACGGCATGGGCGGAGGTTAGATTTTCAGTTTTTATTGTCGAGGGGAAACCAGCTTGCTTCGGGCAACAAAATTATTTTCCGGCCGCACCTTTGAGATACGCAAAAATGAGTTCCGGCAAATCTTTGCTGTAACCGCCTTCGAGCAGGCTGAAGAATGGGATTTTTAGCGCGCCCAATTCCGAGCCGAGCCATTGAAAATCTTCTGCGAGCAAGGTGCCGGCGGCGAGCGGATCGCGTGCGTAGGCGTCGAAGCCGGCGGAAATGGCGATGAGTTCGGGCGAGAATTTTTTTAAATCACCGAGCGCGCGGGCGAGCGTGGCGCGGTAAGTTTCACGCGGCGCGGACGGCGCGACGGGATAATTGAAACAATTTTCGCCAAGATTTTTTTCGCCGCTGCCAGGATACGCGGGAAATTGGTGGACGGAAAAAAACGCAAGGTCATCGCGATTGAGTAAAATATCCTCCGTGCCGTTGCCGTGATGCACGTCAAAATCAAAAACGGCGACGCGTTTGGTTCCGGTCGCGAGCGCTTCGAGCGCGGCGATGGCGATGTTGTTCAAATAGCAAAAGCCCATGGATTTTTCGCGCGTGGCGTGATGGCCGGGCGGGCGCATGAGGCTGAAAATATTTTCGCCGGAGCGCGCAACTTTCATTGCGTCAATGGCAGCGGCAGCCGAAGCGCGGGCGAAATCGGAAATATTTTCAAAGAACGGCGTGTCGGCGTCGAAGTCTTCAGGAATTTTCAAGCGGGCGAGCACTTCCGGCGCGTGGGCGCGCAGGATGATTTCGTCAGAAACATTTTCGCCGGGCGTAACCCACACGAGAGGCAATTCCGTCTGGCTTTGCAGGCGCGCGACGGTGGCGGCGACGCGCCGGGGATTTTCCGGGTGGCCGGCGCGGGCATAACCGGTGCAGCGTTCGTCGATGATGATTTTCACGCCGGAATTAAACCACGGACGGACGCGGTTGGACACGGATTTCATTGCGCGAGCGGCGCGGATTCCATTTTGCAATCGCACTGTGCCGCTTTAAGCTGAAACGCATCAGGCAAGTATTTATGAGATTAAAACTGTTCACCTTGGTCGGCGCGTCGGGCGCATTGGTTTTCAATACGCGGCGCTGAAACCAAAATGAATTCCGCCACGGCCACACGCATCGCGGCAGCGACGGGTTAGCTCGCGGTGGCGCTCGGCGCGTTCGGCGCGCACGGGCAGCTGAATCATTGGCTCGCGCACGAAGGCACGACGGCGATTTGGGAAAAGGCGGTATTCTACCATTTCATCCATGCGGTGATGCTGTTCATTCTCGCGGAACGAAAAGTTTTTCCCGCCGCCGCGTGGTGGAGTTTTTTTGTTGGCATCGTCATTTTCTCCGGCTCGTTATATTTGCTGGCGGTGACCGGTGCGCACTGGCTCTGTACGGTGACGCCGGTGGGCGGCTTGAGCCTGCTAACCGGCTGGCTGTTGCTGGCCTGGAGAAATAAGGGCTAATCCACTGGATTTAGCGCCGCTATTTTCTGAAAGAGCGAGATTGCCTTGCCCGTCAGCCGACTTTAATTTGTTCAGCAACCAGCCATCAAATGAATCGTTGACCAATTGACGATTTGGCTTCGCGCGCTTGTCGCAAGCTGCACCAAAAAGCGAAAATGAAAAAACGCTTGGCATCCTGATGTCGCGGCTGGTCAAGCTGGCCAGCCGCGCTGACTTGACCAATTTGTCGGTCACGAACACACCCAACGCGGCGGTTCCCGAGGCGAACCTGGCTGGCTTGGCATCCACGCTAAACGTCAGCGGCATGAGCGGCGTCACCGCCAGCCTCACCGTGATGCTCAACATCACCCGCGGTTTTAATGGCGACTTATATGCCTATCTACTTTCACCACAGGGTTCGCTGGTGGTTTTGTTTAATCGCGTAGGCATCAGCTCCAGCAATTCATTTGGCCACGGAAACACCGGCTTCAACGTCACACTGGACAGCGCGGCGGGAAATAATATCCATACCTATCAGTCCGGCAGTTACAGCCTGAATGGCGGCGGACAACTCACCGGCACTTGGGCACCCAACAGCCGGACGATTGACCCGCTCGCCGCGCCCAGCGCATTTGATACGGCTCCGACCGGCAACACCATGGCCAACTTGGACGGAGCCAGTCCCAATGGCGACTGGACGCTCTTCATCGCCGACCTTTCCGGCGGCGGACAATCCACCTTGGTGAGTTGGGGACTGACAATCGTCACTGTGCCCGAACCGCAAACCAACACCTTGCTCGGCGGTAGTCTCGCCGCTTTCTGGATGATCGCCCGCAAACGCCGGAAATAAAAAATTCCACTGCGTCTGAAAAATTAATCCGCTCGCACCGCTGGCGGTGCCTTCACAAAAGTAGTTTCCCGCAAATAAATCGGCTCCAATTTTTCTCCCGCCAGAAAATGCGTGCGTCCCGCCGCCAGTCGCGCCAGCATCGCCGCGCTGGGAAATAAAATCTCTCCGGCATCCAGGCCGACGCAAATTTTCCCCTTCAATTTTAGCGTTTCGATTTCCGCCGCTGAAACGATTTTCAGCGGCGATATTTCTTTGCGCTCCAACTCCGAAATTTCCCAGCTGCCCAAATAAAATTCCCCGCGCTGCGCATTAATCACCACATTCACGCGCTCAAATATTTTCTCCGCCTGCGCCTGTGCCACCAAAACTTCCGCGCTGCTGATACCGAGCAGTTTTATTCCGCGCGCCAGTTGCCAGCCCTGCGCGATCGCAATCGCGGCGCGAATTCCGGTATAACTACCCGGCCCGATTCCGACGGCGATGACTTCGATTTGCTCGCGCAAAATTTCTGCGTCCGACAAAATTCTTTCCGTCAGGCCGAACGCATTCGTCACGCGATAGCCGCCCGTTTCCGAAGCTTCGGACAAAACAATGCCATCGCGCGCCAGCGCCACGCTGCGCCGCGCCGACGAAAATTCAAACGCCAAAATCGTCATAAATAATTTTGCGTTCGGATTCCCCTGAAATTCCAATTTTCACCTTCTTCAAATCGTAAATCGTAAATCGTAAATCGTAAATTCTTTCGGCCCATTCAATCACCGCCACGCCGTCCGGCGACAAAAATTCTTCCAAGCCCGCCGACAAAACTTGTTCCGCCGTTTCCAGCCGGTATAAATCTAGATGAAACAACTTCAGCCGTCCGCCGCCGTATTCGTTCACCAAAGTGAAAGTTGGCGAATGCGTGCGCACCGGAATTTCCAGCCCGCGCGCCACGCCGCGCACGAACTGCGTCTTGCCTGCGCCGAGATCGCCGCTCAACGCGACGACCCAGCCGCGCCGCGCCGCGCGGCCAAATTTTTCACCGAGCGATTCCGTGTCCGCCGGACTATGCGAAATGAACGTAGCCATTAGCATTCAGTTTGTGCGAGCCGGTTTTATCGCGGATCAAAATGCCGTCGCCGGCAACAATTTTTCCGACGCAGCTCAATTTCAGCTTTGGAAATTTGGCTTTCCACGCGTCCAGCAGTTTCACCGCGTCTTTGCTGGCGATGGTGAACAGCAGTTCAAAATCCTCGCCGTCCGTGAGCGCCGCCACGAAGGCCGGTTTGGCACCAGAACTTGCCTTCGCCCGCAATTTTGCGGCGCGGGAAATGGGAACTGCTGGTTTCAAAATTTCCGCGCCGACTTTGCTCGCGTTCAAGAGGTGGCGCAAATCGCCGCCAAGCCCGTCGCTCAAATCCATCATCGAGTGAATTGTAAAATGCTCCGTCAGCCAGCGCGCTTCCGCCAGACGCGGCTCGAAATCTAAATGCTTTTCCGCGAGCGAACCGCCCAATTCGCCGGTCACAAAAATGGCGTCGCCAATTTTTGCGCCGCGCCGCAGAATTTGTTTTCCGCGCGGCACGGTTCCAATCAGCGCGATGGAAATCAAGATGCGTTCAGGATTCGTCGTCGTCTCGCCGCCGACGATGGCGACGCCAGTTTTTTCCGCGAGCGCATTCAGGCCGTCATAAATTTTGGTGACAAACGCCGCATCAAAATCTTTTGGCAGCGCGATGGTGACGAGCGCGGTGGTCGGCGTTCCGGCCATCGCCCCGATGTCACTCAAACAACGCGCCAGCGCCTTGCGCCCGATTTTTTCCGGCGGCGTTGCTTTGGTGAAATGGATGCCTTCCACGACCGCGTCGGTCTTGAACAAAATCAATTTTTCCGGCACGCCCAAATCCAGCACGGCGCAGTCATCGCCCGCACCGACGACCACGTTTTCATTGGTCGGCAGCGATTTCGTCAGGTGCGTGATGAGTTCAAATTCGTTCATGTCAGGTGGAAAAATTGATTCAGCTTTTCCAGCCACCGGCTTAACGGGTCTTGAAAATGCAGCAGGAGCAGGTTGGTCGTGTTGAACAAACTGTGCGTCGCGATGGGCACGAGCAGGCAGTCGGTGACTTCGTAGAGCCACGTCAGCACCAGCGCAAAGACAAACAGCGGTAGGAGCGTCGGCGCGTTGACGTGGATGAGCGCGAACAGAAAACTCACGCCCAGCCACGCGAGCTTGGGATAACCCAGTTGCTTGACGAACGGAAACAGCACGCCGCGAAACATGAATTCTTCCGAGACCGGCGCGAGCACGATGGCAAAAAAGGCGAGATAACCGCGCAGCCACGCAGACTTCGCGTTGACGATCAATTCAACGGCGCGCTGGTCAGCCAGCGGCCAGCCGATTTTTTGCAGCAGCAGCACCGAGACTTGTTGCAGGCATAAGGCCAGCAAAACCACTGGCAAAATCAATAACAGCACACCGACGGCGAGGCGCAGGAATTTTTTCAAGTTTGTCTGGCGAAGTCCCAGCGCATCGCGCCAACTGACGCCATGCTGTTTCAAAAAATGGAAAATCAGCAACCATGCCACACCCTGAAAACTCAAGGTTGCCAGCAGGATGTTCGCAAAGCTGTCCGGCGACTGGAACGCGGCCAGGCCGGCCGACCGCAATAATCCCGCTGTCACCACGCCCACGCACAGGCAGGCGAACACGCCCGCGATCAACTGGATCACGGCTTCCGCGCGCCACGGCTTTTGCGACAACATGATTTCAGCCTAGCGCAGCCGCGCGCGGGTGACGACGTAAAATTGTTCGCCGCCCCGCGCGTTTTACGGCAAATTTCCGGCGATGTCTGTCAAACATACGAACCACCTCGCGCAGGAAAAATCGCCCTACCTTTTGCAACACGCGCACAATCCCGTGGACTGGTTTGCGTGGAATGACGAGGCGTTTGCGAAAGCGCGCGCAGAGAACAAGCCGGTTTTTTTGAGCATCGGCTATTCGACCTGCCATTGGTGTCACGTCATGGAACGCGAATCGTTTGAAAAAGAAAACGTCGGCAAATTTCTCAACGAACATTTTATCAGCATCAAAGTGGACCGCGAGGAACGCCCGGACGTGGACAAAATTTACATGACGTTCGTGCAATCCACGACCGGCAGCGGCGGCTGGCCGATGAGCGTTTTTCTCACGCCGGATTTGAAGCCGTTTTTTGGCGGCACCTATTTTCCACCGGACACGCGTTACGGTCGGCCAAGTTTTTTGCAACTACTCGAACAAATTGCAGGACTCTGGCGCGAGCGGAAAACAGAAATTGTCGCGTCCGCCGACGAGCTGCACGCGCGCCTCGAACTCATCACGTCGCGCGACGCCAAGGAAAATTCTCCGCTCACGCCGGAAATTCTTAAACGCGCGCTGGAAACATTCAAAGAAGCTTATGATTCGACCAATGGCGGCTTCGGCAGCGCGCCAAAATTTCCGCAGCCGAGCATCCCATCGTTTGCTTTGGGCGCGGCAAAACGCTTTGGCGATGCGGACGCAGTGAAAATGGTTTTACACACTTGCGACCGCATGAATGCTGGCGGAATTCACGATCAACTCGGCGGCGGTTTTGCGCGCTACGCCGTGGACGCCGAGTGGCTCGTGCCGCATTTCGAGAAAATGCTCTACGACAACGCGCAACTCGCGCAGTTGTATCTCGACACGTTTCTCGTCAGCGGGGACGCACGTCACGCGGACACCGTGCGCGACATTTTAGATTACGTTCTGCACGACATGACCCATCCCGGCGGCGGATTTTTTTCCGCCGAAGACGCCGACAGCGAAGGCCACGAGGGGAAATTTTACTGCTGGACGCAGGATGAACTTTCTAAATTGCTCACCGTTGAAGAATTCAACGTCGCGGCAAAATATTTCGGCATCACGACCGAAGGAAATTTTGTTGACCACAGCCATCCGACGCCGCTGGCCGGGCAAAATGTTTTGAGCATTGTTGGACCAGAAATTTCCGCTGGCGACGAGATGTTGCTTGCCGCTGTAAAAAATAAAATGTCTGTCGTGCGCGCGAAACGCATCCGCCCGCACCTCGACGATAAAATTCTCGCGTCCTGGAACGGCCTAATGCTCGGCGCGTTCGCCCGCGCGTCCGTGGTTTTGGGCGAAAAAGAATACCGCGCGGCGGCAGAGAAAAACTTGGCGTTCATCCGCAAAAATCTTTGGGACAAAAAATCGAAATCGCTGTTCCACCGCTGGCGCGACGGCGAGCGCGACCACGTCCAGTTGCTCGAAGGCTACGCGTTCCAGCTTTCCGGAATTATCGAACTTTATGAAGCCACACTGGAACCGGCGCATCTGGATTTTGCGATTGAACTGGCCGACGCGATGCTCGCCAAATTTTACGACGCGGCGAATGGCGGCTTCTGGCAAAGCCCCGCTGGCACGAACGATTTGATTCTGCGCGTGAAGGACGATTACGACGGCGCGGAGCCGAGCGGCAATTCCGTCACCACGCTCGCGCTGCTTAAACTTGCCGCCATCACGGGCCGCGAGGATTTCAAGCTCGCCGCCGAAGCCACGCTGCAACTCTGCGCGCATCGCCTGCAAACGCAGCCCGCCGCGCTCGCCTTCATGCTGCACGCACTGGATTTCTGGCTGGACGAACCGCGCCGCGTCGTCATGGCTGGCGAAAATGGTTCGGCAGAATTTCAAAAACTGCTTCGCGCCGCGCATTCCGTTTATCAGCCGAACAAAATTGTTTTGGGAAATTCCGGCGCAGTCGAGCCGTTCGCCAAAACTTTAACTGCGAAAAACCCAACGACCGTGTTTGTCTGCACCGGCAATACCTGCCAGCCGCCGACGAACGATACGAAAATTTTGCGAGAGCATTTGTATTAAAGAGGCATGAGTGATTTTGAAACGCGTTTTGGCGGCATCGCGCGGCTTTACGGCCAAAGCGGATTGCAAAAATTGCGCGCGGCGCACGTCTGCGTCATCGGCATCGGCGGCGTCGGCGCGTGGGCGGCGGAGGCGCTCGCGCGCTCCGGCGTGGGCGCGCTCACGCTGGTGGATCTGGACGAAGTCTGCGTGTCGAACATCAACCGCCAGCTCCACGCGCTCACGGAAACCGTTGGTCACGCGAAGGTCGAGGCGATGGCCGAACGCATCCGCGCCATAAATCCTGCCTGCCGCGTGACGGAGGAACAGAAATTTTTCAACGAAGCATCTGCCGAAGAACTGCTCGCGCCAAAATTTGATTTTGTCCTCGACGCGATTGACAACGTGCCGAACAAAGTTCTGCTGCTCGTGCGCTGCCACGAAAAACATTTACCCGTCATCGCCTGCGGCGGCGCGGGCGGACGCCGCGAACTGACTTCCGTCCGCGTGGGTGATTTGTCGCAAGCCAGCCACGATAAATTATTGTCTGAAGTGCGGCGGCGGTTGCGTAAGGAACATCAATTTCCCGCCGAACATTCGGCGATGAATGTGCCGTGCGTCTATTCGGTGGAAAAAACTTTTTATCCGCAGCCGGACGGCTCGGTCAGCGGAACGCGCGCGAAAATTGAGGACGGGACAAAACTGAATTGCGATGGCGGCCTCGGCTCGGCGACGTTTGTGACGGGCGCATTTGGTTTTGCGGCGGCGGGATTTGTGGTGCAGAAAATTGCTGAAGGCTGACTACAGACCGCCAAACACGCGCTGAAAATTTTCTTCGACGTGTGCGGCGAGCGGTTCAACTTTTTCACCAAGTAATTCCGCGAGGCCGGAATAAACGGCGGCGAGATTGGCCGGATGGTTCAATGGTTTACCTTCCGCATCGGCGAGCCGAAATTGATTTTTGTCGGCGGGCAGAAGTTGGTCGGGCGCGTCGGTTTCGATGAGCAAACGGTCGGCGGGAACTTGGCGAAATGTTTTGCGCTGGCGTAGTTTTCGTTCGTGCAAAAAATAGCCGGGAAAACTGAAATACGCGCCGAGCTTCGCGAATGCGGGAACCATTTCCGCCGGGCCACCGAAACTGTGCAGCACAATACCACGCGCGGGACGGGAATTATTTTGAAGCAGTTCGAGCAAGCGTCCCCATGCGTGCAAACAGTGAATGCTAACGGGCAAATTTCTTTCGGTGGCGATTTGCAGTTGCGCGAGAAAAACTTCTTCTTGGCCAGCGTAGCTCAAATCCGATTTCCAGCGGTCGAGGCCGATTTCGCCGACGGCACTGGGAGCGGCATCGAGAAATTTTTCCAGATTTTTTTGCCAATCCGGCGTGCGTTCAGCGAGATGCCACGGATGATAACCAAAGCTCGGCAGCACGATTTTATTTTCCCGCGCGAGCGCGAGCATCTGCGGCCAGTCTGATTCGCAAGCACCGTTGACGACCATTTTTGCCACGCCAACTTTTTCGCACGCGGCAAGTAGTTCGCTCTGGCGACCGGCGAAGCGTTCGTCCTGCAAATGATTGTGTGCGTCGTAAAATTTCATGGCGCATTGGTCTCGGCGAATTGCCGGATATGTTCCCAGATTTTTGAAAGCGCGTTGCGCCGGTTCGGCGTGAGATGCTGTGTGATGCCAAGGGGCGCGAGAAATTTTGGGTCGTGCGCAAGAATTTCGGCGGGCGCTTGGCCGCTGTAAAATTCGCAGAGCAGGCCGGCGATGGCTTTGACGACGAGCGAATCCGAATCGCAGTCAAAAAAACATTTTTCAGCGCGGACGTGCGCGACGAACCAAAGTTTAGCGAGGCAACCGGGAATCAGATTTTCTTCAACGCGCAATTCCGGCGCGAGCGGGGGACGTGCTTTGACTTTTTCAACGAGAAACGCAAGCCGATCTTGTCCGTTTTTTAACGGAGCTAACTGCGCGGTGATTTCAGCCTGCTTTTCCGCGAGGTTCATGGCGCGGAATTATTTTTAATCAGCTTGGCTTGGGGGTTCTTCCGTCTCTTGCGGCGGACGCGATTCTTCGGGCCGTTGAATCGGCTCGCGCTGGGCGCGCGGTTCATCGCGGCGGGGCGGCTGGCGAAACGGCGGCGGCTCGCGGCGCGGCGGCTGGATGCGGCGGAGTGCGCGCCGAAGTTCGTCAATCTCGCGTTCGTCGGCGAGCTTCTGGCGCTCGGCGACTTCGACGAGTTCGAGCACTTCGTCGAGCTGGTCAATCATCTGTTTGAGCGACTCGGCGATTTCGGTGGCGTGCGCGACGGCCTGACTTATGGCGGAGGTTTCAGCCGGACGAAAATCGGCGGGCTTGACCCACGGTTTTGGGCGCAATGGTTCGGGACGACGCTCGGGGTGACGCTCACGCGGCAGTTCGCTTTGCGGTGTTGGAAAATTTTCAGTGGGAGTTTGCGCGACCGGCGTTACGGTAGGATCCGCTTCGTGCGCGGCAAAATCTGCGGGCGCTTCAGCGTGCGGCTCGCGAAAATCGCCGGACGAATCGGCCTCGGGTTCGACGTGTTCGGCAGGCGGAGCGATTGGTTCGGTTGCTTCCGGCGCAGGAGAAATTTCTTCGGGACCGGGCGCGCCGGACTTGGCAATTACCGGGCGCGGACCGCGACCACGACCGCCGCGACGACCGCGACGACGACTGCCGCCGGGACGAGGCGTGGGCGATTTCAAATTGGAGTTTTCGTCAGGCACAAATTTTGACGTGAGGATGGCCGCTGGCCGCGCAAATGCAATCGCGAAGTGCGCCTACTTTTTCACAAACAGCGCGATGGAAGCCGTGAAACCGTGCAGGAAATTTTTCTCGCCGACGGGTCCGATTTCGCCGTTGCAGAAAAATCCGGCCAGCCCCGTCGGGCCGAAATGCGCCTGCACCAGCTTGGCATCGTGGCTCGTGCGGCCAAAAAGATTTTTCCCGCGCCCGTTGCAGCAAAACAAACAGCCACCGTAAATTTCCGTGTCCGCCAGATTTTTTTTTGCCCGCGCCAGCAGCTCGTTCAGATCCTCGGACGCGGCGGCGGCATCGCGGCGCTGGAACTGAATCGTCTGTCCCGTGCGCGGCAGTGCGCCGACCTGCAGCACGCCGGAATTCGGATCGCCGCCGAGCAGATTGCGCACGAGAAAATCGCCGCGCTGGAAAGTTTCCAAGTATTCATTCACGACGAGGCCGATGTGCAGGTTGCCCTGCACCTTGCGCTGTTCCTCCGCCGAAAGCTGCTGCACCGTCTCGGACAGCACCGCGTAGGCGGGACGGTTGCCGATGTGGCGGATGAGATTCTGCTCGACGCGCGTGAGCGTCCACGCCTCGCCGATGGGCGTGCAGCCTTGCGAAATCACGCCGGCCAGCGTCACGTCGCCGCCAACCGCGACGGCCACGCCGCCGTCCTCGAAAACTTCGCCATCAAGATAAACTTGCGTGAGCGGCTCCGGAAAATTGCCGCTGGCCAGCCCGCCATAAACCGGAATTTGAAAATAATTTTGATTCCACGATTGCAGCCACAATTCCGCGTTGAGATGAAACGGGTCAATGAACGCAAGCCATCCGTTCACTCCGTCTTTCGTCATGCCGGTTTCCGCCGGCCAGAAATTTTTCCCGTCCGCCGCCTCGACCTGTTCCTGCGAAAAACGTACAGCCTTGAGATTCGCGCCCGGCAGCGAGTAAAGCGCCAGCACGAGGCCGCCCGCGCTTTCAAGTTCCTCGGCGTTCGCGACGAGTCCGCCGCCGGAACATCCGGCCAGCAGCGGGATGCGCGCGTGGACGCGGAGAATCTCCAAGACTTGCGCCGCGTGCGGGAAAAATTTCGGCGACATGAACACGAGGCCGAGCGAAACCTCCTTCGCCGGCAGCCGCGCACGCAGCCGCCGCGCCCAGTCGGCCAGGCCGTTTTCGTCCATGCCGTCCGACCAATAGGCCGCTATGGAATTTTCTTCGCTCACAAAATCACTTCAACCATGCCACAATTTTTTCGCCCGCCCAAATTTCTTTTACGGGCTGGCGCGCGCGCGCGGCGGCGGATTTTTTGCCGCTCACCAGAATTTCCGCCGCCAGCGGGCGCGTGTTGTAATTGCTCGCCATCACAAAACCATACGCGCCCGCGCTCAACAACGCCAGAAAATCACCTTCGCCGACTTTCGCGAGCGGACGATCCTTGCAAAAATAATCGCCCGACTCGCAGATGCCGCCGACAACATCCGACGAAACCGTCGCGCCGGATTTTTTCACGAGCGGAACAATTTCGTGATACGAATCGTAAAACGCCGGACGGATCAAATCGTTCATCGCCGCGTCCACGATAACAAAATTCTTTTTACCCGTGCGTTTCACATATTCAACTTTTGTGACGAGAGCGCCGGCATTGCCAACGATGAATCGGCCCGGCTCGATCAGAATTTTCAAGCCCAGCGGTTTCAACAGCGGCAGCAATTTTTCCGCGTAACTCGCCGGCGTCAAAATGCCTTTCGCAGCGGAAGATTTCCACCAACTTGCCGAACCGCTCGCGAGCGCCGGATTGTAAATAATTCCCAAGCCGCCGCCCGGACTAAAAAATTCCAACTTATATTTCGCCGCCAATTTTTGGACCAATGGCAAAACTTTTTTCACCGCCATTTCAATTGGTGTGACCTGCGTCATCTGTGAGCCGATGTGCATTTGCACGCCGCGCAGCCAGATGTTTTTCAATTTGCTGGCGCGCGCGTAAATCGCCTCGACGTGCTCAAACTGAATGCCGAACTTGTCTTCATAAGTGCCGGTCGTAATCTTGGAATGCGTCTTGGCCGCGACATTCGGATTGATGCGCACGGCGATAGGCGCGCGTTTTTTCAGCCGCGCGGCAACTTTGTTGATACGCAAAATTTCCGGCTCGCTTTCGCAATTGAAGCAATAAATTCCCTTCTGCAGCGCAAATTCAATTTCGCTTTCTGACTTCGCGACGCCGGCGAAAACGCATTTCTTCGGATCGCCGCCCGCCGCGATGACGCGCTGCAATTCGCCCGCGCTGACCACGTCGAAACCGCTGCCGCGATTCGCCAGCACGCGCATCACGGAGAGATTTGAGTTCGCCTTCATCGCGAAACAAATCAAATGGTCGAGCGGCGCGAGTGCAGCATCCAGTTTTTGAAAATGGTCTTCGAGCGTGTGCTGCGAATAAACGTAGAGCGGCGTGCCAAATTTTTTGGCGAGCGCGTCAATACTCACGCCTTCGCAGAACAGCTTGTCTCCCACAAAACGAAAATCATGCATCGCGCGAGAGTTTAGTGGCCGCCGCGCAAAGTTCAAGGTCGGGAAATAAAGATTTGAAAATAAAAAACCCGCCGGAAAATTTCCGGCGGGCGGAGGAAAAATAAATTTCTACGGCGCGGCCAGGATGGCGGCGCGCTGGGTGTGATATTCCTCCGACGAGATTTTATCAGCCTTGTAACTTTCCAGCAGCGCGTCCAAATGCGCCTGTTTGGCCGCGTTAATCGGCAGCGGCGGCGGATCAATTCTTTTGAAGCCGAGCTCCTTGCCGGGATAATCGGCTTGGGCAGCCAGCAGCGCGGCTTTTTCCGCGTCCGCGCGTTTCTGCGCGTCAATAGCCGCCTGTTTTTTCGCGTCGGCCTGGGCTTGCGCCGCGGCGGCAGCAGCAGCAGCGGCAGCGGCGCGCTTGCGTTCGGTCATGATCGCCGCGTTTTGTTGGGCGGCTTCATTTTGCGCAATGTCCTTGGCTTGCGCGGCGGCTTGCGCCTTGGCCTGCGCGTCTGCATGAGCTTGCGCGGCGGCGGCGGTCAATTTTTGCGCCGCGTCATTGCTTTGGGCGGCGAGATCGGCTTGTTTCTGCGCGCCGGCTTTGGCCGCATCTGCGGCTTGGGCTTTCGCTTGGGCATCGGCGGCGGCGGCGGCGG
>PLHK01000139.1:31016-46939 GCA_003139955.1 Limisphaerales bacterium | reverse complement strand
ACTTGCGCGGCAAGATCCGCCTGCTTCTGCGCCTCGGCAGCGGCTTGCGCGGCGGCTTGGGATTTCGCCTGCGCATCGGCATCCGCAGCGGCCGCATCCGCGTCGGCCTTTTGCGCAGCATCCTTGGCCTGCGCGGCGGCATCGGCCTGTTTTTGCAAATCGGCGGCAGCTTGCGCTTTCGCTTGCGCGTCCGCGTCTGCGCTTGCGGCCGCGTCTTTCAGTTTCTGGGCGGCGGCCTTGCTTTGGGCGGCGAGATCCGCCTGCTTTTGCACGTCCGCCGCCGCCTGCGCGGCAGCTTGCGACTTCGCGAAGGCATCGGCTTCAGCACTGGTGGCCGCCGCCAGCGCCGCCGCTGCGGCATCCTTGGCCTGCGCCGCCTCGGCGGCAAGTTTTAAGGCGGCGGCATCGGCGCTTGAAATGACCGCGCCGTTTTCTGGCGCTTCCTTGAACGTGACCGCAGGCGGCGCGTCGCTCACCACCGGAGCGGGTTCACCGGCCGCTGGGAGCGTGGCCGCCGGTGCGGGCGTATCGGGCATCGTCGGAGCCGCAGCAGCCGGAGCGGGTTCGTTCGCAACGGCGGGAGCACTGGTATCGGTAGCAGGCGCGTCCAGTTCATTCAACTTTTGCAGCAACGCCGCGCGCGCAGCGGCCTGCGCGGCATTATCCTGGGCATGGAGCGTCATGGCACCGGCCGAGGCGAGCGCGCAAATCCAGACGGGGAATTTGGAAATCTGCATGACGCCTTGTTACGCCAATTTGCCGCCGGAATCAACTGCTTTTAGAGACGGCACATACAGCCGCCGCCACGCCGACGCGAACGGAATGCGCACCAGCGAGTAAAAAATGATGCTCCGCACCTCGCTGCGCGACACTTTCACGTGTTGCTGCAGTTCAACCACGCCCGTTGCGCGCAATTTTTCAATCGTCTTAACCCCGAGCAAAACCGGCCACGCGCACGCGAGCCGCACGCGGAATTGTCCGAAAGGCAAAGTATTCGTGTAACGCCAGCCGGCCGCCAGATGCGACTCCGCCTTGTCGAGATATTCGTGAAAGAGCGGCAAAAACTTTTGCTCGTTCGCGGGCGAGAGCAACGTTTCCGGCAATAACTTTGCCTCGTCCAATCGTTGCGTCGGCAGATAGCAGCGACCGCTTTTCAAATCCGCCGGCAGGTCGCGTAAAATGTTCACGAGCTGCAAGCCTTTGCCGAACCGGATGCCGTCGGCGATGAATTGTTTTTCGTCCAGCCGCGCGTGCGGAAAAAGATGCGCGCGGCAAATATTCGTCCAAAATTCGCCCACGCAGCCCGCGACGCGATAGGTGTAATCATCCAGCTCCGCCGCCGTTTCGAGCGCGATGATTTTTTCGGCGGACGTGTTGGCGAACCGCCGCAAGTCAAGTTCTTGGCCGCTCGTGATCGTCGTCAAAACGCTGCGGATCAATTTTTTTTCGGCGGCGGAAAAATGTTGCAGCACCGCCAAGCTGTCCTCGATTTTTTCCAGCAATTTTTTTTCGGCGGCCGAACCTTGCTGCCGGGCGAGTTCGCCAAAATTCAGCGGGGTCGAATTTTGGCCCAAAATCCGTTCGCGCAATTTTTGCAGTGCTTCAAGCCGTTGCGCCACCGGCAAAATTTCCGTGTCCGCGATCGTATCCGTCGTGCGCGCGAGCAGGTAGGCGAGGCCGATTTGCGGGCGCACGCGCGCGGGCAGCACGCGCAACGTCAGATAAAACGAGCGTGACGTCGCCTGAAGTAGATTATTTAACGCCGCTGGCATTTTTAGACAGGGAAATTTTCGGTTTCAAGTTGCGCCGCCAGTCTGGATTATCTTTTCTTCAAGCGCAACCGCGCGCCGCCCGAATGCGCGGCGGCAAAAACCGCGTTGCCAGCCCCGCGCGGATGTGAAATGTTAGCGGCGCATCATGAGCGAATTCAAATTTGCCTGTCCCGTGTGCGGCCAGCACATGATTTGCGATGCGTCGCGCGGCGGTTCGGTGATGGAATGCCCCACTTGTTTCCAGAAAATCTTGGCACCGCAGGCATCGTTGGCAAACGCCAAGCTCATTCTGACCGGCATCAAGGTTTCGGAGAAAAAAATTCCGGCGCGCGGCGATGGCGGGACGGAAAATAACTTTCCGACCGCCCTGCTGACCAGCGCTCTGGTCGTGGCGTTGCTGGTGGGCGCGGCTATGTTTGTGTTTCGCAAACAGATTTTTGACAACGCGCCGCCGGTCAGTGCCGTCCGCTTCAATGCCGCACCAACTGCGAGCGACACGAATTGGACGCTGACGCTGGTTCATGCGGCGATTCCGGATTCTCCAGTGGTCGGACGGATTCACGGACAGGATTTTATCCTTGAACGCGCCGCGTATCTCAATTTCAACGGCATCCTGATCTTGCGCCATGGCGCGCACGGGCCGGTGGAGTCTGGCGCGTTGATTGATTTTAACGGAGCATCGGCGGATGCGCTGGCTGGCAAGACCATAAATATTCTGGCCGACACCAACGCTTCGGCGCGCGTCACACTGCGCTGGAAAGACGAGAATGGAGCGTTGAATAGCGGGCATTTTAATAGCAACTATGCGCTGCGGCTGGAATTCGGCGCGCTGGCGGACAACCAGTTGCCGGGTCAAATTTATCTCTGCACGCCGGACGCAGAGAAAAGTTATCTGATGGGAAAGTTTAGCGCCGACATCGTCCGGCCCCAGCCACCAGGGCAATGACTTTTAACCGGTGAAGCGGAAGGCTGGAATTTTTTTATGGATTCCGCTTTCCGTATTTAATTCAAAATGAATATTGAAATCGTCAACACGGGCAGCGAACTGATGCTCGGTCGCGTGCTGAACACACATCAACAATGGCTTTGCCGCCGCCTCGCCGACCTCGGCCACGTCGTCACGCGACAGGTCGCGATCGCGGACGATGGCAGGAAAATCCAAGGCGCGGTCGCCGAGGCGTTGGCGCGCGCAGATCTGGTCATCACCACCGGCGGACTCGGTCCGACTTCGGACGACCTCACGCGCGAACTCATCGCGGAACTGCTTGGCAAAAAACTGATCGAGAACACGAACGTGCGCGCGCATATCGAAAACTTTTTTGCCAAACGCAATCGCGCGCGCCCGGCGAAAACCAGCGTGGAAAACTTCGTGCCCGAAGGCGCACTGGTTTTTCTGAATCAAAACGGTACCGCGCCGGGTCTGGCGATGAAGCTTGAGCCAAATCTGTTTCGCGCAGATAAAAAATCTTCGTGGCTCGTAATGTTGCCCGGCCCGCCACGCGAACTGCGGCCGATGTTTGACGATGCCGTTGCGCCGTTATTGAAGCGCGCGTTTGCCGCTGAGATTTTCATCTGTCGCACGCTGCGCACGACCGGCATCGGCGAGTCGCGCGTGCAGGAACTGGTGGAATCCGACTTGCAGCCGTTCGTCAAACGTGGACTCGAGATCGGCTATTGCGCACGGCCCGGCGCGGTGGACGTGCGTTTGACCGCCAGCGGCACGGCGGCGGAAAAACTCGTGCGCGCAGGCGAGGCCGTGGTGCAAAAAATTCTCGGCGAAAATATTTTTGGTTTTGACGATGACGAGATCGAAAACGTGGTTGTAAAACTTTTGGCGCAAAATAAAAAAACGCTGGCGCTGGCAGAATCTTGCACCGGCGGCCTGATGGCGAACCGGATCACCGACGTGCCCGGCGCGTCGGAAGTCTTTATCGGCGGCGTGGTGAGCTATGCGAATTCGGCCAAGGAAAAATTTCTCGGCGTGCGCGCGGAATCACTCGCGGCGCATGGCGCGGTGAGCGAAGTGGTGGCGCGGGAAATGGCCGCCGGCGCGCGGGAAAAATTTGGTTCAGATTTTGCGCTGGCAGTGACAGGCATTGCCGGGCCAGGCGGCGGCGCGGCGGACAAACCGGTGGGAACGGTTTTCATCGCGCTGGCCTCGGCGCACGGCGTGGAAGTGAAAAAAATTTTGAACGTCTGGGAACGGGCAACGTTTCGGCCGGTGACGGCGACGCAGGCCTTGGAATGGCTGCGACAGACGCTTTCTGCTTGAGGCGGCACGATTTTTCGCTAGTGTCGAAGCAGTTATGTCTGCAACCGCCGATTCTTTTGTTGAAGCCAATGCCGTCCTTTCCGAACTGATCGCCGCCACGCCGGTGCCGAAACGGCGCGGCACGCTGCTCGTCGTGGACGACGAGGAAGGGCCGCGGATGTCGTTGAAGCTGATTTTCAAGGACACTTATGATTTACTGATGGCAGAGGACGGGCCGACGGCCATCGAACTGGCGCAGCAAAATGACATTGACGTGGCCATCCTCGACATCCGCATGGCGGGGATGTCGGGCATTGAAGTTTTAGAACGGCTGCGGTTCGTCCGCCCAAACATCGAGGCGATCATGATCACGGCGTTCGAGACGACGGATACGATGCGTCAGGCGCTGCGTTTGCGTGCCTGCGATTACATCAACAAGCCATTCGACCTTGCGAGCATCCGCAGCGCGGTTAGTCAGGCGATGCAGCGGCGTGTGCTCGAAAGCGAAATCCACAACAGCGCCGAGAAAGTCCGCGAACTGCTCACGGAACTGCAAAACCAGCGCGTCGAGGAACAAATTGCGCAGACGCGCGGCGACATCTACGCCAGCATCATCCACGACATCAATGGCCCGCTGACGGTCAGTTTCGGTTTTGTGCAGTTGCTGAACCACAAGCTGAACCAGAACTTGAAGCTGGAGATGGAGGACTTGGAATTCATCAAGGAGCGACTGCGTTCCGTCGAGCGGCAGATGAGCAACTGCATCGAGATCCAGCGCCGTTATCTGGGTTTTCTCCGCCGGCAAAGCGGCGATTCTACGTCCGCCGGTGTGAACCAATTGCTCCACGACCTCGACCAGTTGGTGCGCGTGCATCCGAGCCTGCAAGAAAATGAATTCCGCCTTACGCCGTTGACAGGCGAAATCGGCGTGAAGGTCAACGGCACGGATTTGATCCAGATTTTGCTCAACCTCGCGGTCAATGCGTTTCAATGCACCTCGGTGCCGCATCGCGTGGAGATCGGCGGCGAAGTGCTGGCCGCGCCGCTGGAACTCGCGCAGTTCAAGGACGGCCCAAATGACCGCCTGCTCAATGTTGAGAGCATGGAGAACACCGCGCCGCTCGTGAAGCTTTGGGTGCGCGACACCGGTCCCGGTATTCCGGCGGTGGTGTTGCCGAAGATTTTTGATCCCTATTTCACTACCAAAGGCCCGCGCCAAGGCACCGGTCTCGGCCTGAACATCGTGCAACGCCTCATCAAGGCGGCCAACGGCGCGCTACACGTCCACACCATAGTCGGCGAAGGCACGACGTTCACAATTTATCTGCCAGGAGCGAGTCTGCTGAAATAAACCAGCACCCATGCGCATCAAAATTATTCTCACCATGATTTTGATTGCGCTGGCTGGCAACCTCCGCGCGGACGAAAAAATTCCCCTGCTTCAGGTCGGCGGCGATACTTACACCAACGTCATAGTCACCACCGTCAGCGCGACGGATATTTATTTCATCCACGCCGGCGGCATGGCTAACGTGAAGATCAAGTATCTTTCGCCCGAGTGGCAGAAACATTTCAACTTCGATCCGCAACAGGCGCAAGCGGTGGAACTCAAACAGTCGGCAGACAAGGTGAAATATCACGCGCAACTTCTGGAACAGCCAGCGGTTCAGGCACCTGATATGACGCGCGAACCGACCAGTGCGGTCGCCAGCGACTCAGACGGTGCGTGGCTCAATGATTTTCCCACCGCGTTGAAACAGGCGCAGGCGGAGAACAAGCCGGTGCTGATTGATTTCACCGGCTCCGACTGGGATCCGTGGTCTATCAAATTCGACCAGGAAGTCTTGATCACCGACCGGTTTACTGATTATGCCCGGAAAAATCTCGTGCTTTTGAAGGCGGATTTCCCGCGCCACACGCCGCAGGACGAAAACCTGCAACGCGCCAACGCCGCGGTGCAAAAAACTTTTCATGTGGATCGCTTTCCAAGCTATATTTTGCTGAACTCCGCCGGCAACGAATTGGGCCGGCAAGTCGGCTATCTCGATGGCGGGCCGGACGCCTTCATCAAAGAACTGGAGATGTTCGCCCACCATTAAAAGATTTACCGCTTGCGCATCGCAGCCGCGACAACGCAAGCGGTAAAATTATTTCTGTAATTTTAATTCCCCAAATACTCGCGCGGATCCGTCACCTTGCCGGTCAACGCGCTCGCCGCCACCGTCATCGGCGACGCGAGGAACACCTGCGATTCCTTGTCGCCCATGCGGCCGGGGAAATTGCGGTTCGTCGCGCTGATGCATTTGATGCCGGATTTGTTGATGCGGCCAAACGTGTCCACCGGCCCGCCAAGGCACGCGGCGCAACCGGCGTTCTCCGTCATCTGCACGCCGGCGTTCACGAGCACGTCCCAAATCGTCGTATTACCCCAATACGTGGACTGCAAATCGCGCACAATCTCCGGCGTCGCAGGCACTCCAAAGGTATCAATCACGACGTGCTTGCCGCGCAACACGCGGGCGAACTCCACGAAGTCGCTCGTCTTGCCGCCGGTGCAGGAGCCGACGTAGGCGCGATCCAATTTCATGTCCATGTCCTTCGCTTTTTTGCGCTGACCCGGATCGGGATGACACGCGACGGTCGGTTCAAGCTTGCTCAAATCCACCGTGTGTTCGTAAACAAATTTTTCATCGCGGTCGCGCGCGACGGGTTCGTAAGTGGATTTCGTGCCGTTCAATTTCACACGCGAGTCCACATATTCCGCCGTGCGCGAATCAAATTCAAAAATCGCATTTTTCCCACCAGCTTCGATTGCCATATTCGCGATGGTCATGCGATCATCAATCGAGAGATTGCTCGCGCCTTCGCCGTCGAACTGCAACGCGCGATACGTCGCGCCGTCAAAACCAATCTCGCCGATGCAATGCAAAATAATATCCTTCGCCATCACGCCCGGCTGCAATTTTCCTTCGAGCCGGAAGTGCATCGTCTCGGGAACTTTGATGAGCAACTTGCCCGTGCCCATCACAAAACCAGCGTCCGTATTGCCGATTCCGGTTGCAAATTGATTGAACGCGCCCGCCATGCAGGTGTGCGAATCGGTGCCAAAAAGAATTTCGCCGGGCCGCGTGTGACCTTTTTGCGGCAATGCCGTGTGGCAAACGCCCGCGTAGCGCGAACCGTATTGCTTTTTCATGTTGCCCTTGGCGGCGTCGAAGACCCAGTGGCCGTTCGCGTCGTCAATCACGTCATAAAAATATTCAATGCCCTGCTCGCGCGAAAAATCACGGAGGATGTCCACGTTGCGGTTGGACTTCGAGTCGGCGGTGAAGATGTAATGGTCAGGGATGATGACAATTTTATTTTTGTCCCAGACCTTCGCGTCCTTGCCGAATTCGCGCTTAAACACGCCGATGGTGCCCGGCCCGCAAACATCATGTGTCATGAGCACGTCCGCATTCACCCAAATGTTGTCGCCGGCCTGCACGGATTTTTTTCCGGCGGCGCGCGCGAGAATCTTTTCTGTCAACGTCATAGTCTGAAGAAAGTAGCCGATGCGCGCGGCAAGTTCAACTGCGCTTTGAGCGTGAACCATCTGCCAGCCCGGTGCCGGTTCGCCGGAAATGCCTTTGCGTCTTTGCGTCTTTGCGATAAAAACAAGCTGGCACATGAAAAATAAATCTCCCGTTTCCCGCAGCGGACGTTTCACTGGCGGCCCCGCCGCCGACGTAGCGCAATTCACCGAATCCATTTCCTTCGACTGGCGTTTGTGGAAGCACGACATCCTCGGCTCCATCGCCCACGCGACGATGCTCCAAAAAATCGGCGTGCTGAAACAAAATGAATTGAGCGCCATCACCAAAGGCTTGAATCAAATCGGCAAGGAAATCGCCGCCGGGAAATTTTCGTGGAAGCCTGAACTCGAGGACGTTCACATGAACATCGAGGCCGAACTCACCAAGCGCGTTCCCGCCGGCGCGAAGCTGCACACCGCCCGTTCGCGCAACGATCAAGTCGCGCTCGACATTCGTTTGTGGTTGCGCGACGAAATCACCTTGCTGCTCGGCGAAATCGCCGGTTTGCAACGCGCGCTCGTTTCGCTCGGCGAAAAAAACGCCGACGTGCTGATTCCCGGCTACACGCATCTACAACGCGCCCAGCCCGTTTATCTCGCGCACCATCTGCTCGCCTACGTCGAGATGCTCGAACGCGATTGCGAACGCCTCTGGGACTGCCATTCGCGCGTGAACGTCTGCCCGCTCGGCAGCGGCGCGATCGCCGGTTCGACCTTGCCGTTGAAACGCGAACTTGTCGCCAAGCTGCTCAATTTCGTTGACGCAAACGGCAAAGTTCAGCTCACGCAAAATTCCATGGACGCCGTGAGCGACCGCGATTTCGCCGTCGAACTTTGCGCCGCCGGCGCGCTGCTCGCCGTGCATCTGTCGCGGCTCGCGGAGGACGTGATTCTCTGGGCGGGCGCGGAATTTAATTTCATCAAGATCGCCGACGCCTATACCACCGGCTCGTCGCTCATGCCGCAGAAAAAAAATCCCGACATCGCCGAACTCACGCGCGGCAAGACCGGCCGCGTCTTCGGCAACCTGATGTCGCTGCTCACGTTGCTGAAAGGATTGCCGATGACCTACAACCGCGATTTGCAGGAGGACAAGGAACGCCTCTTCGACACCGCCGACACCGTGCGCGCCTCGACGCGGATTTTTTCCGCGATGTTGCGCCATGTAAAAATCAATCGCGCCGCCTGCGCCGCCGCCGCGAGCGACCCGGCGTTGCTGGCGACCGACCTCGCAGATTATCTGGTGAAAAAAGGGATGCCGTTTCGCCAGGCGCATCACGTCGTCGGCGCGGTGGTGGCGACGGCAGAAAAAACGGGCTTGCCGCTGAACCAACTCACGCTCGCGGAATTGCAAAGCATAGAAAAAACCTTTGGCCGCGACGCTCTGGGAGTGTTCAACCTTAAAACGGCGATGGCGAAACGAAACCTGACCGGCGCACCGGGAACAAAGGAAGTCGCGAAGCAACTGGCGCGCTGGCGGGAACAGCTTTGGTGAAATGAATGATAAAGAAAATGCTTCTTTGAAAGGCCGCCGCTTTTTGCTGAAGCTTGGCGGCGTTATTCTTGGAATCGTTTTGCTCGTTGCACTTTTCCCAAGATTATTAGACCCGCTTGTCGCTTCGTCTGCCGCAAAACGGGAACAATTTTTGCGGCCAAGCCTTTGCGACACAAACACGGTTGATTCAACGAATGTGATTTTTTCGACAGTGGTTTTGAGCGGCACATATGAAACAGCCGATGGCGATTCCGGCAAGTTTGAAATTGTCACTTGCGGACACGATTTGTATCTCAAGCGCGAATGGAAAACTTTTTTTGGCGGGTGGCGATGGAATGTGGAAATGGCGATGGCAAATTTTTACCAAAACATGAGGGTTGGCTGGCGTGGCATGGGTTCTGGCGGAACTGGGCAAGGCGGTTATGGCAACGCAAATAACGAACTGCTCGCAGGCCGCGACCTCTGGAAAGGAACAAATTTTGTGGGCGCATCAAATGATGCGCTTGAATTTGTAAATGGCTCAAATAGTTTTCCAAGAACCGAAGAATTTTCAGAATTGGAAAAATTTGGAACATATTTAATTCCTCGAAAAATTGTTTTTCAAGATAACAACCGGCAATTCACTTACCATGTTGAGAAAGTGCAGTTCCGAAATGACCCAACCGAACCTTGGTTTCTGGAAAAGGCCAAGCGATTTGGTTATTCTCTTCAAGAAGAACAAAAATTACTTTCTGAACAATCCGGCTCAAAGACCAATAATTGAATTGGCAGCACAAATTGAATTCTGAAAATTGGTCTGTCTAAAAATGCAACGGCGTTAAAAGATCTGCGCCTCAATCCCACAGCCGGAACGCGAGTCCGTTCGGCTCCAGATAATTTCCGCAGCGCGGACACCGCCCCGGATTTTTCCACGGCTCGACGCAATGCTTCGGGTTCACCGGGCAGGATAAATTTGATTTCTGCCAGCCGGTCTGGCGGGCGGGCGAACCGGGCAACGCCACCGGCGGAATTTCCAGACGCTCGGATTTGAATTTGCCCGGCGGAGCCGCCTGCCGGCGCACGCGCGTGAAGACATCAAACAATTCGCGGCAGTCGCGGCACACGATGGTCTGCACGGCGCAGTCCAGGCCGCTGTCCGCGCCACCGGAAATTTTCACGCGGTAATGGCACAGTCCGCACTCGAACACATACGTCTTGCCCATAAAATCAAATAATCGCGCCCGCGCCCGGAATCAAGCCGGCGAAAAAACGGGTGCGTTGCCGACGAAACGCAGCTCAAGGCGTTTTTCCCGCCGCGATAAATTTCTTCACCTGCTCCGATTTATTTTCCTTGAGCCACAACGCGCCCACTGGAATGGGCGGCAGTGCGGGCTTCAACGGAATCAATTTCACCCGCGCCCCGACGATGCACGCTAGGCTGCTTGGCACGAGCGCGAGGCCGCGTCCGGCCTCGACGGCGGCGATTATGCTGCTACCGTCTTCATGCTCCTCGGCAAAATGCGGTTTGTGACCGGCGGCGGCGAACAGCTTGACCACTTGGCTGTAGGCTTCGGGATAATTCTTGCGCGTCAAGCCGATGAGCGGTTCGCGCGCGACCTGCGGCAACGTCAACGCGCGCGACCTGGCCAGCGGATGCAACGGCGACACCGCCACGCAAATCGCGTAGCGCGCGAATTCGACGAAGGAAAAATTGCGCAAAATTTTCTCCGGCGGACGCGCCGTGAGCGCGACGTGCAATTTTTTCCCGCCCAGTTGCGCGAGCATTTCTTCCGAGGACAGGTCATGCAGCGTCACGCGCACCTGCGGAAACTCGCCCTGAAACGCGCGCAGCATCGGCGGCAGAATCTGCACCGTGAGCGACGGCGCGTAGCCGACGTGGATTTCGCCGCTGCCATCGCGCGCGACGGCGCGGGCTTTTTTCACCGCGTCATCGGCACGCTGCAAAACAGCTTTGGATTCCGTCAAAAAAACTTTTCCCGCCGCCGTCAGCTTGAGCGATTTCGCGCTGCGTTCAAACAGTTGAAAACCGATTTCGTCTTCAAGATCACGGATTTGCCGGCTCAAGCCCGGCTGCGAGACGTGCAACTTCAACGCGGCGAGAGAGACATTTTCCGCCTCGGCGACGGCGACGAAATAACGCAGGTGGCGAAGTTCCATTTTTCAAGCATAACCAAAAACTATGCTCAGGCAAGAAACATGGTATTTCCGCAAACCCAAAACCGCGCGCATAGTGGTCACATGAAAATGATTCGCAAATCAAATGAACGGGGCCACGCCAATCACGGCTGGCTGGACAGCTATCACACCTTCAGCTTCGCGGATTATTATGATCCGCAATGGATGGGCTATCGCAGCCTGCGCGTCATCAACGACGACCTCGTGATGCCCGGCATGGGCTTCGGCACGCATCCGCATCGCGACATGGAAATCATCAGCTACGTTTTGAGCGGTGCGATCGAGCACAAGGATTCGATGGGCAATGGCCGCGTCATCCGCGCGGGCGAATTTCAATACATGGCCGCCGGCACGGGCGTGCAGCACAGCGAATTCAATCCGTCGAAAACCGAGCCGCTGCGCCTGCTGCAAATCTGGATTCAGCCGGACGCGAAAGGCATGAAGCCGCGTTATGCGGGAAAAAATTTCGCGGCCGCGCCGACCGGGAAATTGAACCTCGTCGCCAGCAAAAGCGGACGCGACGGTTCTATCGCGATCCATCAGGACGCGGAGTTGTCGTTCGCGAAACTGGACGACGGGCAGGCGGTGGAATATCCGCTCGCGGCGAAACGCCACGCGTGGGTTCACGTCGCCGAGGGCGAAGTGTCCGTCAACGGCACGAAGCTCACCGGCGGCGATGCCATCGGTGTGAGCGACGAAAACGTGCTGAAAATTTCGGCGGCCAAACCGTCGCAGGTTTTGCTGTTCGATCTGAACTGAAAAANNGAAACCAAAACTGATAAAATAAAAACTATGAGTGCCATCACCTCCACCCACCTGCTCGCGCAACTGAACTGGCGTTACGCGACGAAACAATTTGATCCCAACCGAAAAATCAGCGACCCGGATTGGGCCGCGCTCGAAGAAGCGCTGTTGCTGACGGCATCCAGCGGCGGATTGCAACCGTGGAAATTCATCGTCGTGACCGATCCGGCGGTGCGCGCAAAATTGTTGCCGGCGTCTTATGGCCAGCCGCAAATCACCGCCGCGTCGCATCTCATGGTGTTCGCGTCCAAAAATAATTTTAGCGAGGCGGACGTGGACGCGCATCTGCAAAACTTGGCGAAAATTCAGGGCGCGCCCATTGAAGCGCTGGCACCATTGCGCGGAATGCTAGTTGGCGGCATCGTGCAACGACTGGACGAAGCCGCGCGCAACGCCTGGGCGCGCAACCAGGCTTACATCGCACTGGGAAATTTTTTGACGTGCGCGGCGCTGCTGGGCATTGACGCCTGCCCGATGGAAGGTTTTGACCGCGCGCAATACGACGAGATTCTCGGCCTGAAAGCGAAAGGTCTCGCTTCGGCGGTAATCGCCACGGTCGGTTATCGCCTGCCGACAGACAAATATGCGAGCGCGCCCAAAGTGCGTTTTCCAAAAGAACAAGTTTTCATCGCGGTCTGAAATAAAAAACAAACCATCACCCAAAATACAAAAATGAAAATCGCCACCATCATCGCACGCACCTTACTCGGACTCATCTTCGTCGTGTTCGGGTCAAACAAGTTCCTGCATTTCATCCCCATGCCGCCACCCGAAGGCATGGCGGGGGATTTCTTCAAGGTCATGTTCGCCAGCCACTATTTGGATGTCGTAGCGGCCTTTGAAGTGGTCGGCGGACTGATCCTGTTGACCGGGCGTTTCACACCGCTCGGCCTGACGTTGCTCGGTCCGGTGATTGTAAACATTCTGTGCTTCCACACCTTGATGAATCCAGCTGGGCTGCCATTGGCGATCATTGTTTCGGCGTTGGCGCTGTTTTTGTTGTGGCGGAATAAAAGTGCGTTTGCGGGCCTCGTGCGGAAATAAACAATCATGCAGCTCGGCATAGACAGCTTCGCGGCGAACTTTGCGGGCACGGACCGCAACATCACCGGTGCGGAAAGTCTGCGGCAGTTAATCGAGCGCATCGAACATGCCGAGCACGCGGGGCTGGATGTGTTCGGCGTGGGCGAACATCATCGCCGGGAATTTCTCGATTCCGCGCCGGCGGTCATTCTCGCGGCAGCGGCGGCGCGGACAAAAAAGATTCGCCTCACGAGCGCCGTCACCGTTTTGAGCGCGGCGGATCCGGTGCGTGTGTTCCAAAATTTCGCGACGCTGGATTTGCTCTCGCAAGGCCGCGCAGAAATGGTTGTCGGGCGCGGCTCGTTCACGGAATCGTTTCCGCTGTTCGGACTCGCGCTGAAAGATTACGACTCGTTATTTGCCGAGAAACTCGACTTGTTATTGAACATTCGCGAAAACGAATTCGTCCAATGGACCGGCAAACATCGCGCCGCGCTCACGGGGCAGGGCGTGTATCCGCGACCGCTGCAAAATCCCATTCCGATCTGGCTCGGCGTTGGCGGGACGCCGGAATCGTTTGCGCGGTCGGGTACGCTCGGCTTGCCGTTGATGGTCGCCATCATTGGCGGCGAGACGCATCGCTTTCGTCCGCTCGTGGATTTGTATCGCGAGATGGGCAAGCGCGCCGGCCATTCGCCCGAACAATTAAAAGTCGGCGTTCACGCGCTCGGTTACGTTGCTGAAACCACGAAGACTGCCAGCGATGAATTTTTTCCTGGCTACGCGCGCAGCTTCACGGACATCGGCAAAGAACGCGGCTGGCCGCCGGTGACGCGCGCCCATTTCGAGGCGGCGCGCAGTCCGCGCGGCGCGCTGCTCGTGGGCAGTCCCGAAGAAGTGGCGGAGAAAATTCTCGCGCACAGCGAGTCGCTCGGCGGCATTTCGCGGATCAGTTTTCAGATGGACGTGGCCGCGCTGCCGCACGCGCAGCTGATGCACGCCATCGAACTGCTCGGCACACGCGTCGCGCCGGTGCTGCGCGCGGAAACGGTTCTCGCCCGATGACACGAAAATTTCACAACGCACGATTGGCAAGGGTGAAGAATTTGTGTTAGAAATTGCGCAGCGGAGCCATTGCTTCTGCTGTTGCCTGAATCAAACTAAAAAAACCAAAATAAAATTATGCCAACCGTATCCGTCATTTATTTCTCCGGCAACGGCCACACGGCCAAGCTCGCGCAGGCCGTGCAAAAAGGCGCGGCGTCTGTCGCGGGTGTGAAAACCAATCTCATTTCCATCAGCGGCGACGACATCACCAAAGGCCGTTACGTCAACGACACCGTGTTCGCGCAGCTCGACGCGAGCGACGCGATCATTTTCGGCAGCGCCACTTACATGGGCGGGCCGGCGGCGCAGTTCAAGGCGTTCGCCGACGCATGCGGCGGCAAATGGTATACGAGCGCGTGGACAGATAAAATTTCAGCGGGCTTCACCGTATCGCAGGGCGCGAGCGGCGACAAATTGAGCACGCTGCATTATTTTTTCACGCTCGCGATGCAGCTCGGCATGGTCTGGATCGGCCTGACCGAACTGCCGAATCCCGCGACCGGCATCAACCGCTTGAGCAGCTACAGCGGCGTGATGGGCCAGGCTGGACAGGAACCAACTGATATAGCACCCAACGCGGCGGACAAACAGACGGGCGAAATTCTCGGCAAACGTGTCGCGGAATACGCGGTGAAATTGAAGAAATAATTTTGCCCGACTCCACCAAAACCAAAAATGAAACCATCGCCGCTGGGATAAAATCCGGCGGCGTTTTTATTTCGCCATTGAATTGCCGGCGACAAAGCCGGTCGTCCACGCGGCCTGAAAATTAAACCCGCCCGTGATGCCGTCAATGTCCAGCAGTTCGCCCGCGAAAAAAAGTCCGGGACAAATCTTGCTTTCCATCGTCTTGAAATTCACCTCGTCCAGCTTGACGCCGCCGCAGGTGACAAACTCGTCTTTGTTCAAACTTTTGCCGCTGACTAAAAATTCCGTGCGCACAATTTGCTGCGCGAGCGCCTGCGATTGCGCCCGTGTGATCGACGACCAGCGCGTGTCACGCGCGATGCCCGCCGCGAGCACGAGCTGCTCCCACAAACGCGAAGTAAGCGGTGCGAGCGGCACGTTCACGACCAATTTTGCGCCCGCCAATTCGCGACGCGTCTGAAATTCGCGGAGAATTTTTTCCGCGCTCGCCTCCGGCAACCAGTTCACGAGCAGCGGAAAGTTGTAATCCAGACCATGCAATGCGCGCGCGCCCCACGCAGACATTTTCAAAATTGCCGGGCCGCTCAAACCCCAGTGCGTCACGAGCAGCGGCCCGTGCTCGCGCAATTTTGCGGGCGGAACGGAAACTTCCGCCAGCTCCAGCGAAACGCCCGCGAGCGAGCGCAGCCATGGCGATTCGATCTGAAACGTGAATAGCGACGGCACGGGCGCTGCGATTTGATGGCCGAGCGACACCGCGACTTTTCCCGCCGCCGCCGCGCGACAACCGCCGGTCGCCAGAAGCAATTTGTCGCCGAAAATTATTTCGCCGCCGGCCAGCGCCAGTTCAAATTTTCCATCCGCATTTTTAAGCACGGATTCCACCGCACTGTTCAGATGAAAATGGACGCCCGCTGTTTGCGCCGCGTTCATAAGGCAATCCACAATCGTCTGCGATGAATCGGTGACGGGAAACATCCGGCCATCGCTTTCCGTTTTCAACTTCACGCCACGCGCGGCGAACCAGTCCACGGTGTCACGCGCGGAAAATTTTTGAAACGGCGAGAGCAGCGC
>PLHK01000139.1:0-30990 GCA_003139955.1 Limisphaerales bacterium | reverse complement strand
GCTGCGCCGCCGCCGACCACGATGATTTGCCTCGAATTCACGGCAAGAGAATCGCAAAATCCCGGCGATGTCCGAAGAAAATTTGCCAGTGCCACACAAACGCCGCGTGCGTTACCGTGGAAAAAATCCGCGCCGGTTCGAGGACAAATACAAGGAACGCAATCCCGCGCTCTACGCGGACACGGTGGCGAAAGTCATCGCGTCCGGCAAAACTCCGGCGGGCACGCACCGGCCAATCATGATCGCGGAAATTCTCGAAGCGCTTGCGCCGCAGCCCGGCGAAATCGCGGCGGACTGCACGCTCGGCTACGGCGGCCACGCGCAGGAAATTCTCGCAAAAATTTTGCCGGGCGGAAAATTGCTCGGCCTCGACGCCGACCCGATTGAACTGCCAAAAACGGAAGCGCGTTTGCACACGCTCGGTTTCGACGAAAAAGCTTTCACCGCGCACCGCAGTAATTTCGCCGGGCTGCCGCAGGTTTTGGCGGCGCAGGAAATTGCCGGCGCGGATATCATTCTCGCCGACCTCGGCGTTTCTTCGATGCAGATCGACAATCCGGCGCGCGGCTTTTCCGTGAAGCTCGACGGCCCGCTGGATATGCGCATAAATCCACAGCGCGGCCAGCCGACATCCGCGTTTTTTCAAAAAATCAAGGCCGACGCGCTCGCCGGATTGCTCGCCGGAAATTCTGACGAACCGCACGCGACACAACTTGCGACTGCCCTTGCGGAAAAATCTTTTGCCACCACCAGACAACTTGCTGACGCCATCCGCGCCGNNCGCATCGCGGTGAACGACGAGTTTTCCGCGCTCGAAACATTTTTGAGAAATCTGCCCGCGTGTTTGAAACCAGGCGGGCGCGTAGCGATTTTGACATTTCATTCCGGCGAAGACCGGCGCGTGAAACAAGCGTTTGCCGACGGACACCGCGCTGGAATTTACTCAGAAATCGCCGACGAGGTCATCCGGCCGACGGCGGAAGAGCGAAATTCCAATCCGCGCTCCGCCCCGGCAAAACTGCGCTGGGTGCGGCGGGCGAATGTTTGATCGGCGAGAAAGTGGAGCCAGTTGTCGGGCTTGAACCGACGACCTGCTCATTACGAATGAGCTGCTCTACCACTGAGCTAAACTGGCCTGCACACAAAAGACTCTGCCAGCCCAGCAGAAATGCGTCAAGTGGAACCCTTGCGCACCAACGGGCCGGAAAAACGGCGGGAATGGCGGGACACGAACCCACTACATATTCAATGTTCCTGCTTTAAATATCAAGCCGTTTCAAAATAGACTCACAGGCCGTTTGTGAACGCTTGTCATAAACTAACACAGGTTTTAACGGGATGGGCAAAATTATCCTCTGCGCTAAAAGCTGCCATTCTCGCCTTTGTCCTGATAGCTCCACGCATATGATAGACGTGCTGCCGAATATAATGATAGGCCGCAAGTGAGTCGCGAAGTCTCCCTCAATTTCCCCGCCGCACCACACTGTCGCGCTGCGCCCATTCGAGATTCGCGTCGGGATAATCCAGATTGTAATTCAACCCGCGGCTTTCGGGCCGCAGCAAAGCGCATTGCACGATCAATTCCGCCACCGTCGCGATGTTTCGCAGCTCCAGCAAATCGGCGGTGAGATTGAAATTCCAGTAGTAATCGTGGATTTCCTCCTGCAGATTCGCGATGCGTTTTTGCGCGCGCTGTAGCCGCTTGTTCGTGCGCACGATGCCGACGTAATCCCACATCAGCCGCCGGATTTCATCCCAGTTGTGCGACACGACGACCATTTCGTCCGCGTCCGTCGCGTGGCCGGACTGCCACGCGGGAATGGGCGGAGTAACGAGTGACGCGTGACGAGCGGCAAGAATTTTTTGCGCCGCACGATGCGCGCAAACCAGTGCTTCCAAAAGTGAATTGCTAGCCAGCCGGTTCGCGCCATGCAAACCCGTGCAGGCCGCCTCGCCGACGGCAAAAAGTCCCGCGATGTCCGTCTCGCCGTCCACGTTCGTCACCACGCCGCCGCATTGATAATGCGCCGCCGGCACGACGGGAATCGGCTCTTTCGTGATGTCAATGCCGTAGCGCAAGCACGTTTCGTAAATGTTGGGAAACCGTTCGATGATGAATTTCGCGGGCTTGTGCGTGATGTCGAGCAACACGCAATCCGCGCCAGATTTTTTCATCTCGCTGTCAATCGCGCGCGCCACGATGTCGCGCGGCGCGAGCGATTTCAGCGGATGCACGCTGTCCATGAATTCTTTGCCGGCGAGCGATTTCAAAACGCCGCCCTCGCCGCGCACGGCTTCGGAAATCAAAAATGATTTCGCCTTCGGATGATACAAACACGTCGGATGAAACTGCACGAACTCCATGTTCGCGATGCTCGCGCCGGCGCGATACGCCATCGCCACGCCGTCGCCGGTCGCGATGTCAGGATTCGTCGTGTAGAGATAAACTTTGCCGCAACCGCCGGTCGCGAGCACCGTCACCGGCGCGGAAAAAATCGCGACGTGATTGTGATTTTTGTCGAACACATACGCACCAAGGCAATGGTTTTCGCCGACGTAGCCGAGCTTCTGGCTGGTGATCAAATCAATCGCCAGATGATTTTCAAACACCTGAATGTTCGGCTGTTTGGAAACCGCGTTGAGCAAAGCTTTTTCGATTTCGCGGCCGGTCACGTCCTTCGCGTGCAAAATTCTACGCTTGGAATGGCCGCCTTCCTTGCCGAGATCGAGTTCGTGCGCGCCGCGCGACGCCGGAATTTCGCGCTCGGAAAATTTCATACCGAGTTCAATCAACTCCGCGATGCGCGCCGGCCCTTCCTCGACAATCGTGCGCACGACCGTTTCTTTGCACAAACCCGCGCCCGCCACGAGCGTGTCGCTGACGTGCGACTCGAAGGAATCCTCCTGACTCGTCACCGACGCGATGCCGCCCTGCGCGTAATTGGTGTTCGACTCCGCGCGATTTTTTTTTGTGACGATGGCCACGCGCCCGCGCGGTGCGACTTGCAACGCAAAGGTCAAGCCGGCGATGCCGCTGCCGAGGACTAAAAAATCAAATTGTTTCATAGTGTTTGCCACAGAGACATAGAGGCAGCAGAGAAAAACAATTTAACTCTGTGTTCTCTGTGCCTCTGTGGCAAATTTATAATTGTGAATTGTCAATCAATCGCGTCTTGCCGACGAACACCGCCAGCGCCATTTGCGTGCCGCGTTTGACCTGCGCCACGGGCTGCAAAGTTTCAGGATTGAAAAACTCAACGTAATCCAGTTTTGCGTCCGGCTCGATTTCAATCAGCTTTTTCAAATCCACTTTCAAGTCCGCCGCCGAAACCGATTTTGATTTTTCAACAATCGATTTTGCGATTTGAATCGCGCACCAAAGCACCGTCGCCTGCCGCCGCAAATCGCCAGCGAGATATTTATTGCGCGAACTCATCGCCAGTCCGTCGCGTTCGCGCAGTGTCGGCGCAACAACGATTTTCAACGGGAAATTCAAATCTTTCACCATGCGCTGGATGATCGCCGCCTGCTGAAAATCTTTTTGGCCGAACACGGAAACATCCGGCAGCACGAGGTTGAAAAGTTTTGCGACGACCGTCGTCACGCCGCGAAAATGCATGGGGCGTGACGCGCCTTCCATCACACAACCCAAATTTTCCTCGATGACATAAGTGCTGTAATTTCCCTCCGTTTTGCCCGGATACATTTCCGCGTCGCCGGGCGTGAACACGGCGTCCGCGCCCGCCTCGCGGCACAGTTTCAAATCGCGTTTTAAATCGCGCGGATACTTGGACAAATCTTCCGTCGGTGCGAACTGCGTCGGGTTGACGTAAATGCTGACGACGACTTTTCCATTTTTGCCGACGGCTTGGCGCGCGCGTTTCACGAGACTCAAATGGCCGGCGTGCAAATAACCCATCGTCGGCACAAAACCAATTTTGACGCCGGTGCGCTTCCATTGCAGCGCAAGTTTTTGCATGGCGGCGGCGCTGGTGATGATTCGCATGGCAGTGGTTTAACCGAATTGCGCCCCAATTTCACCAAAGAAAAAGCCGCGCCGGATTTTTTCCAGCGCGGCGTTTGTTCCCCACCCAAAATTTTCAGGCCACCGCAAAGAGGTGCTTGTGCTTGGCGCACGCTTCATTCGTCGGCGCGTCCGGCACGATGTCATTCGGCGTCACGATGTTATTCGCGAGCATCCAGGCTTCGACCTCGTCGCCGCTGACATCGGCGAGCATCTGGCCGTTGATCTCGACGCACGGGCTCAATGGCTGGCCGCTCTTTTCCATCATTTCCGCGCGCTGCGCCGGTTCGTTAATGATGTCGCGGTCTTCAAACGGCAAATCGTATTTCTTGAGGATGGCGCGGACGCCGCCGCTCCAGCCGCAGGTCGGTTTCAAATAGGCGATGATTTTTGGTTTGTTCATAAATTTGTAAAAATTGTTTTACGATGACAACATAATGCCACATCCAAGCCGTTTGAGCAAATCCTTTAACCGCCGGCTGCCGCGCTCACTCCTTGGCCGAATGTTTTTTCCGGTGCGCCAGAATTTTTTCTGACGGCTTGAAATTGGCGATAAATTCGCGGTAAAACTCCGCGAACGTCCCAGCGGCGAGATGCGCGCGGGCGTCCGCCATCACCTTCAAATAAATGTGTGTGTTGTGGACGCTCAACATCCGCAGGCCGAGAATTTCATTCGCCTTCAGCAGATGCCGGAGATAGGCGCGCGTAAAATGTTTGCACGCGAAGCAGTCGCAATCTTCCTCGATGGGGCGAAAATCCATTTTGTAGCTGCCGCCCTTGATGCCGAGCGCGCCGCGCCGCGTGTAGGCAGTGCCGTTGCGCGCGACGCGCGTGGGCAACACGCAGTCAAACATATCCACGCCGCGCGCGATGAGTTCGAGCATCTGCGCGGGCGTGCCGAGGCCCATCGCGTAACGCGCCTTGTGTTCGGGCAAATGCGGCACAGAAAATTCAATCGCCTGCAACATTTCCGGTTCCGGTTCACCAACGCTCACACCACCGATGGCGTAACCGTCAAAATCCATTTCGACCAAGGCCTTCGCGCATTGCTCGCGCAACGCGGGATTGTTGCCGCCTTGCACGATGCCGAAAACTTTTTGTCCGTCCGCGCGCGGTTGCGTACGGCATTCGCGCGCCCAGCGGATGGTGCGCTCGACGGCGAGGCGTTGCTCCTTCGCGGGCGCGTCGTGCGGCGGGCATTCGTCGAAAACCATCGCGATGTCGGAACCAAGCACGCGCTGGATTTCCATGGATTCCTTCGGGCCGATAAATAAAAGCGAGCCGTCCAGATGCGAACGAAATTCCACGCCGTGTTCTTTTACTTTGCGAATTTTTGCGAGGCTGAAAACTTGAAAGCCGCCGCTGTCGGTGAGAATCGGCAGCTGCCAATTCATAAACTTGTGCAAGCCGCCGGCAGCGGTGATGACTTCCAGGCCGGGGCGGATGTTGAGGTGGTAAGTGTTGCCGAGAATGATTTGCGTGCCGCANNAGTTCGCGCGGATCCATCGCCTTGACGCTGGCCTGCGTACCGACAGGCATATAAACCGGCGTGTCCACGACGCCATGCGCGGTGGTCAATTTGCCGAGACGTGCTTTGGTCGTCGTATCGGTTTTGAGAAGTTCAAACATCGCGCGAATGGTAGATTAAAAATTAGAAAATTGCCACAGAGACACGGAGCGCACAGAGATTGAAATGGAAATTTCTCTGCGTCCTCTGTGTCTCTGTGGCTGAAAGTTATTTCCCTGAAAGTTCCGCAAAGGAAACATCCACTAACAAATCGGCGGCGATTTTTTCCAAATCACGTTTCAGCGCGGCGAGGTCGCAATTGGCTGGCAACTGCAATCGCGCGCTGGCCTTGAACAAAGTTTCACCGCTCATCGGCGCACTCACGAGTTCGCTGAAAAATTCCTCGACGTTCACGCTCGCCCGCGCGAGCGCGCTGGCGATTTCGCGGACGATGCCCGGCCGGTCGCTGCCGACAATTTCAAGTTTTGTCTGTCGGCCGGAAGTCACCGCAACCGCCGATTGAGTTGGCTGAATGACAACATTCAGGCCGGAAATTTTTTGCAGCGCGACGAGCAGCACAGATTTTTTCTCCGCCGGAATTTCCACGCGCAAAATGCCCGCGAACTCGCCGCCGAGCCGGCACATNNCGCGCGACGGATTCCACCAAGCCGGTGCGATCCGCGCCGACCAACGTGATGACCAATGGAATGGGCATGGTCGCTGGAAAAAAATTACGCCTGGCTGGTGATTTTGCGCCAGTCCACGCCTTGTTTGCCGGCGTAAATGGCAAAGGCTTTTTCGTTCTGAATCAGCACCGCGCGCACAACGCTGGAATTATCCGCGCCACCGAGTTCCAAAATGCTGTCCGGAATGATGCCCATCTTCTTGTGCGCGTAGATCAGCGCGAACAACGCCTGCGCGACCGCCGCATACGGCAAATCCTTGTAGGCGCCTTCGACCACATCTTCCACTGCGTCGGCGAGAAATTCGAGTTGATCCACCAGGTGCGGAAATTTCGGCGCATTGATCTGCGTGAACTCCAGCTTCCACTGCGGCAGATGATGCAGAATTTTCTCGGCCAGCGCCGGCGTGATGCTCGCCGAGCCGTTGTTGACGAATTTCGCGATTTCGGACATGGCGGCAATGTAGGGAAACCGACGCGTCCGCGAAAGTGAAATCGCCGTGACGAATCGCGCTTTCATTCGCGGCAAATTTATTTTACGAATACGGTGTGCAAGATTTGATCGCCAAAGCCGCGACGCTCCTCGAAGCGTTGCCGTATATCCAGAAATTCAGTGGCGAAACGTTTGTCGTCAAATACGGCGGCAGTTTCATGGACTCGCCGGACGACAGCGTCCGCACCGGCGTCGCGCGCGACGTGGTTTTTCTCGAAGCCGTGGAAATTAATCCGGTCGTCGTCCACGGCGGTGGCAAAGCGATCACGCGCGCGATGGAAAAAGCCGGATTGAAAGCGAATTTCATCCAAGGCCAACGCGTCACGGACGAGGCCACGGCGAAAATTGTGGACGACGTGCTGTCGCGCGAAATCAATCCCGAAGTTGTCAAAACCATCAATGCGCTCGGCGGCCAGGCCGTAGGTTTCGCCGGGCCGGACATTTTTAAATGCAAAAAACTTTGGCTCGACGACAAGGAAAATCCCGGCCAAAAAACTGACATCGGCTACGTCGGCGAAGTCATCGAGGTGAACGTCGCGCCGTTGAAAGAATCCATCTGGTGCGGCCACACGCCGGTCATCAGCCCAACTGCGCGCGGCGAAGATGGAAAAATTTACAACTGCAACGCCGACGTCGCCGCCGCGATGTGCGCCATCGCGCTCAACGCGAAACGGCTCGTGTTCATGAGCGACGTGCCCGGTTTGATGCTCGACCCGAAGGATGTTTCAACTTTGATTGCGCATTTGCAAACCAGCGAAGTTCCTGAATTAAAAAAAACCGGAGTGATTGACAAGGGCATGATTCCGAAAGTGGATAGCGCCGTCGCCGCCATCAAATCCGGAGTGGAAAAAGTCTCCTTCGTGGACGGAAGATTGCCGCATTCAGTCCTGCTGGAAATTTTCACAGATAAAGGTAACGGCACGGAAATCGTTTTGTGATTTGCGATTGATAAAATAATGTCAAACTTCACGCTGCAAGAAAATCTTCGACGGCTTTGTTCTGATTATAAAAAGGGAACATTGCCTTTGCGGGAATTAGCACGCCAAGTGGCAATTCATGCCGCCGCATTTGAGGCGTTTCCATTTACTCAACGAAAAGCATTGGAAAAAATTTCTTTCGATTTAGAAAGGCAGGCGGATTACGCAGATGAGGATTGCGAGATTCAAGAAAGTCTTGAAAGCATACTTGCTTCGCTTGATGAGTGCTTGTTGAAAATACCAATATGATGCAGTTTATCCGCACCGATGAAAGAAATTGTCCCATCGCCGCCCGCCATCGTCCGCAACGACTATGAGTCCGTCCGCGAGCTGTTCGCAAAAAACGTCGTGCCGAGCTACGGACGTTTTGAGCTCGTGTTGAGTCACGGCGCGGGCAGCTACGTTTTTGATGTCGCGGGCAAGCGTTACCTCGACCTCGGCAGCGGCATTGCCGTGTGCTGCCTCGGCCACGCGCATCCGGCCATCACCGAGGCACTCGTGGAGCAGTCCAAAAAACTGATTCACGTTTCCAATCTCTATTTCACCGAGCCGCAAGGCCGGCTCGCGGCTGAACTCGTCAAACGAATTGGCGACGGCAAAGTTTTTTTCTGCAACAGCGGCGCGGAAGCCAACGAAGGTCTGTTCAAACTCGCGCGGAAATTCGGCCACGACGAAGGCAGGTTTGAAATTCTCACCGCGACCAATTCATTTCACGGACGCACGCTCGCCGGCATCGCCGCGACCGGACAGGACAAAGTCAAAAAAGGTTTCGAACCAATGATGTCGGGCTTCCGGCACATTCCGTTCAATGATTTAGAAGCGGCGCGCAACGCGATTTCGCCAGCGACGGTCGCCATCATGATTGAAGGCGTGCAAGGCGAAGGCGGCGTCACGCCCGCCACGCCGGAATTTTTGCTCGGTCTGCGCGCGTTGTGCGACGAGAAAAAATTATTACTTCTGATGGACGGCGTACAATGCGGACACTATCGCACAGGAAAATTTCAGAGCTTTCAAAAAATTCTCGAAGGCGTTCCCGGCGGCGAAAAATTTCTGCCCGACGGCCTTTCGATGGCTAAGTCCCTCGGCGGCGGTTTTCCCATCGGCGCCTTCTGGGTGCGCGCGCCGTTTGCGGAATTGTTGGGCACGGGCACGCACGGCACGACTTACGGTGGCACGCCGCTCGCGTGCGCGGTCGCGCTGAAAATTCTCGAAGTCATCGAAAAGGAAAATCTTACCGGGAATGCTGACAAACTCGGCGCGTGGCTGAAATCCGAAATCGAACGGCTCGCAAAAACTTATCCAGGCGTGATCAAATCCGCGCGGGGAATGGGATTGATTCTCGGCATTGAACTCACGGAAAAAATCCCGGCGTTCGCCGCGAGCGACAAATCAGCGGCGTTGCAATTTGTCAATCGCCTGCACGCGGCGGGTGTACTGACGATTCCGGCGGGAACGCAAATCGTCCGGCTACTGCCCGCGCTCAACTTAAAACCGCAGGAAGCGGGCGAAGGGATTTCTAAAATTGAGGAAGTTGTGAAGTCGCTCGCGTGAAAAATGAAAATTTACGCGGATTTTAACAATGCCGATTCCTCCGGCCATTTGCGTTTGAATTGTCGAGGAACGGAAAACGACTTGCAAAAACATAACATTCAACTTCGAGAATGGTTGCGTCTAATTTTTACGGATGATGATGAATTTGAAACCGAAGGCATCGTTACTTATTCTGAAAACGAAAAGATTTGGGTGGCAAAGATTGACTGGTCAAAACTTAAATGACTCCCGCCGCACTCAAACATCTTGCCGCCGTTGATCCGGTGATGCGGAAACTCATCCGCGAAATCGGCACATGCGAACTGGAGCCGGAAACGCGGCGTTCGCCGTTTCAATCACTCGTGCTGGCCGTGGCGCACCAGCAGCTTCATGCCACGGCGGCGGGGAATATTCTTGGGAGATTCAAAAAATTGTTTCCGGGCAGAAAGTTTCCGAAGCCGGAAGATTTGGCGAAGGTGACGGACGAACAGCTTCGCGCGTGTGGGTTTTCCTTCAATAAAATCAAGGCTATCCGCGACATCACGGAAAAAACCTTGTCCGGCGTCGTGCCAAGTGCGCGGCAGATTGTGAAGTTGAGCGATGATGAAATTATTGCGCGGCTGACGAAAGTGCGCGGCGTCGGGCGTTGGACGGTGGAGATGCTTTTAATTTTTCAACTCGGTCGCGAGGATGTTTTGCCCGCCGATGATTTTGGCGTGCGCAGCGGTTTTCGCGTTGCCTACAAAAAACGCGAAATGCCGATGCCGAAAGAGTTGCTCGCGTTCGGCGAATCGTGGAAACCGCACCGCACGACGGCGGCGTGGTATCTCTGGCGCGCGGCGGACGCGGCGAAGGATGCGAAGAAAAAGAAGTGACGGCGCGTTTTAGTTCGGGTATAAAATTTTCTTTGGTTGGAAATTCCCCAAAATTGTCGAGACATGAAACATCTGCTGTCATTGGAAAAATTGCCGCTCGCGGATTTTGAAACAATTTTGCGCGACGCGAAAGTTTTCAAAAAGGAACGCGGCGCGCACAAAACGCAGCCGCTCAAAGGCCAGACGTGGGCGATGATGTTCTCGAAATCGTCAACGCGGACACGGGTTTCGTTTGAAGTTGGTATCCGCGAACTCGGCGGCAATGCGCTGTTTCTCAACGCGAATGACATCCAACTTGGTCGCGGCGAGCCGATTCAGGACACGGCGCGCGTCATCGGGCGCATGACGCACGGCGCGGTCATCCGCACGTTCGCACAGAGCGACTTGGAGACGTTCGCGGAATTTTCCAAAATCCCGACGATCAACGCGCTGACCGATGACGAGCATCCGTGTCAGGTGCTAACGGACATTTTTACATTTGAAGAAATGCACGGTTCTATCGCGGGCAAGGTTGTCACGTTCATCGGTGACGGCGCGTGCAATATGCCGCTGTCGTGGATTTTTGCGGCGGCGAAATTGGGTTTTGAACTTCGCATCGCCACGCCGAAAGAGTTTCAGCCAGCGGCCGAAATTTTGAAACGGGCGGGCGGAAAAATTGTGGTCACGGAAGATTTGAAAGCCGCCGCGTCCGGCGCGGATTTGCTTTACACCGACGTCTGGGTTTCGATGGGCAAGGAAGCGGAAACAGCGGAGCGCATTAAAATTTTTAACGGCTACCAGATCAACGCGCCGCTGGTGAAACTCGCCAAACCGGGCGCGCTGGTGATGCACTGCCTGCCGGCGTATCGCGGCAAGGAAATTGACGCGGAGACGTTTGAGGCGAATGCGGACACGATCTTCACGCAGGCGGAAAACCGGCTCCATGTGCAGAAATCTATTTTGAACTGGGCGGTTTCTTGATTTGCCACCGAGACGCAGAGGCGCAGAGAAAATTATTCCGACTCAAATTCCGACTCGTCATATTGCAGGCTGCGTCGGCTGGGGCCGGTCGCGTATTGGCGCAGATACTTAACGGCGACTTTTAAATCCTTCGGCCATTCGCTCTTGATGGTCACAGGTTCGTGAGTGACGGGATGCGACAAACTTAATTCCTCGGCGTGCAGCGCGGCGCGGGAAATAAGCGGGCGTTCTTCGCGGCCCGGTTTCAGGCGAAAATCCCGTTTCATCCGCGAGAGCCAGAGTTTTTTACCGCCGTATAGTTCATCGGCCACCACGGGAAAACCGGCGTGTTTCAAATGAACGCGGATTTGGTGCGTGCGGTCGGTCAGCGGCGCGGCGCGCAGCAGCGTCCAGTCGGAAAATTGTTCGAGCACTTCAAATTCCGTCTTCGATTTTTTGCCTTCGAGCGGATTGACGCACATCTGGCCGAGCTTGACCGGATGCGGCGCGAGCTTGGCATCCACTTCAAAAATTTTCGCTGGCGGACAGCCCCACGCGAGCGCGACATATTTTCGCAACGGCTTTTCCGCGCCAAAAAAATCCGCCAATGCGATGAGCGCCGGTTTATTTTTCGCGAGCAGAATGACGCCGCTGGTTTCAAAATCGAGCCGGTGGGCATTACTTAAATAAGTAAGATTGCGTTCGCGTGCCCACGGTTTGCCGACGGCAATGCCGTCCAGCAGCAGCTTCATCAGGCTCGGACGGTTTTCGTCGTGACGGTCGGGCGAAGTCAGCAACCCGGCGGGTTTGTCGAGCGCGAGCAGGTGTTCGTCTTCAAAGAGGACGGGGATTTCCCAGAACTCGCGCGTGGCGGGCGACGAAAGCTTGATGGCCGCGCTCACAGGCTATTGCGCCGCGCCGGCCGCCTGCTTCGAGAAGAACGGCGTGTCGCGCAGCTCGCGGTTGGCCTCGCCTTGCAGCCAGAGGTTGAACGCCTCACCCTGCCGCGCGCGGCGGACTTGCTCGGTGAACTGCGGCAGTTCCGAACTTTTTTTCGTCGTGTCAATTGGCAGCAACTGCTGAACGAATAGAACGAAGCCACCTTCGCCGGTCGGCACGAAGCTACTGGTGTGTCCCGGTGCGGTCGTGAAGGCGGCCTGCTTGATCTGGCCGATGCGCGCACCCGCGCCGAGATCGGGCAGGTCGGCGCTGCTCAAAGAAAACGGCGGTAGCACTTGCGGCGAAAGGCCGGCGCCCACGGCGGCCTGCGCGAAGGATTTACCGAGGGCCATCTGCACGGCCAGCGTGTAATAAAAATTTGTCCCGGCGCTGCGGGCGAGTTCCACGGCGGCTTCGTCCTGAAAATCCTGGGTCACGCGGCTGCGGATTTGTTCGAGCGACGGAATGGAGCTGGGCAACTGGTTCGCCAGCGCGATGACGTAAATCCCGTCCGCCGCCGGAATCGGCCCGGCAAACGGCTCGTCCGCGCTCAATTCAAACGCCGCCTTGGTGAACGCCGCCGGCGCGGTGAATTCTTCCGGGCCGACGCTGGACGAAAATGGCGCGGTGATGCCGAACGGCTGGTTTTTTTGTTTGGCGTAGGCGACGAGATTTTCGGCCTTGGCCGGTTCCTCGGCGAACACCGCCGTCGCAAAATCATTCGCCGCCTGACGCGCGTCCTGCAGGGCGCGGTTGCGATAGAGCACGGCGCGGATTTTGGCCTTGGCCTCGTCCGGCGACTTGGCGTCAGCAAACTCCGTCGCGCCGTATTGACGATAGGCGGAGTCCACATATTCTTCAAAGGTGTTGGTATTCTGCAGCTCCGTCTGGGCCGACGCGAGGTAGTTCGTGACGTTGAAGAAAACGTAGCTGACCTGCACGCGATCCGGCTCACGATAAACGGCCAGATTGTTCGTGTAAAACTGCGCGACGGCGTCCGGTGCGACCGCGACCTGCGCGAGATAATTCGACGCCGCAAAGAAGACCGCCTGCGCATCAATTTCCTGGTTTTCTCGGTCGTAAAGCTGGCCAGCTTCCTGCGGTGTGACCAGCGCACCGGACAGTCCGAGCATTTGGATCATCTGCTGCACCACCAGTTCACTGCGGAGAAAATTTTGCAGGTCGGACACGCTCAAACCTTCCGGCGCCAGATACTGCCCCACAAATTTTTCCATTGCGACCGGCTGGCCATTGCGGCTCAGGGAACGGAGAAAATCACTCGCAGCGGCGACCAGCGCATCCTCGCCCACCTGGATGCCCAACTGCTTGGCCTTCCGCCCCAGCAGGAGGCGAATATAAATTTCGCGCTGCTGTTCCTCGCGGCTGATGTCCGTAGTCTTGTTCGGCCACTGGCCGTAGTGCATCCAGTAATAAATGTAAAATTCCCCCTCCGCCTTCGCCAAATCCTGCGCCGTGACTGGCTGGCCGTAAATCTTACCTAAATCATCAGCGGCAGGCACACTGCCGCTGTTGCGCACCGCGCCGGAACCCATGAAAAATACAAAAGAAATAATCGTCAGACCGGCGATGAACCACCACAGCCAGCTTGAATGTTTGCGAATTGTCCCAATCATAGTGAAAAAAAGTGAACGAGAAGCCTAGCTGGCCGGCGGGAACATGGCAAACGCAAAAGCAGGTTATCCCTTCAACCACTTTGCCACGTCTGCCGCTGCGTAAGTGATCAAAATGTCCGCACCCGCACGGCGCATCGCCAGCAGAGATTCCAAAGTGACCGCGCGCTCGTCAATCCAGCCGTTCACGGCGGCGGCCTTGATCATCGCGTGTTCGCCGCTCACGGCATACGCGGCGGTCGGCAGGGCAAATTCCTTTTTCACGCGCTGAATGATGTCCAGATACGCCAGTGCCGGCTTCACCATCACGATGTCCGCGCCTTCTTGCACGTCCAACGCCACTTCACGCATCGCCTCGTTTGCGTTCGCCGCGTCCATCTGGTAGCTGCGCCGGTCCCCGAACGTCGGCGCGGATTCCGCCACTTCGCGGAACGGCCCATAAAATGCGGACGCAAACTTCGCCGCGTAACTCATGATCGGCGTGTCGAAAAATCCTTCGTTGTCCAGTTCCGCGCGGATGGCGCGCACGCGACCATCCATCATGTCGCTCGGCGCGACGATGTCCGCGCCNNGCTTGCCGCCGTGCGCGCGAGCAGCTTCAGCGTCGGATCGTTCAAAATTTTTCCGCCCGACACGATGCCGCAATGACCGTGCTCCATGTATTCGCACAGACAAACGTCCGTGATGACGAGCAGCGACGGCAATTCCTTTTTCAGCAGCCGCGTGACTTGCTGGACAATTCCATTTTTCGCATAAGCGCCNNGCGGGCGAACAGCGGCAGGACGAGCCGCGAAACCTCCAGCGACGTTTCCGCGACGAGCCGGCGCAGTGCAGGTGAAGTCCGCAACCGGCGCGGGCGAACGACGGGAAATCCGGGCAAATTCATGCCGTCAGTCTAGGTTTTGCGGAGCGCGGGCAAAAGCGGAAAATTTTACAGCCACAGACTAACAGAGATGAAAGACAGATTTGTTGTCGCGGAACGACAGCGGAAATCAGCCCGGAGCACTACGCATCAGCTAATCCCTCGGTTTGATGCTGACCACGCCGGTCGCGGCATCCTTGAAGATGACCAGATCGTAGTTCTCGCACAGCGCGACGATGGCTTGCTTGGCCGTAAGATTTTGCCAACGGATAGAAACGTATGGCGCGTTATGAAATTTAAAGTCACTGGAATCAACATAGTCCGACACCTTTGGGTCGAGCACAACATTAAGGTGATTGTATGCGATGAGATTATTGAGGGCCACATCCAGCGGAACCATCTCAAATCGAAATACCGGAACTGGCCCGTTCTTCAGTTGCGCCGCGTTGTTTGTATTGCCATCAAGCAGACTTGTATCCATGACATTCGCGATGTGATTGGTGCCAGTGATGAGCGTGACGGTGGTGAATTTATCCTGAACCATCACTAGGCCATGTTCCTTTAGTATCGCGGCGAGCGAGTTTTGGGCGGTCATATTCGTCCAATCAATTGTCAGCTTGGGTTCTGTAATCCCATTCGGATTTGAGCCACCGGGAGGAGCGAACAGCTTCGGGTCAATGAAGTAATTAAGGTTCGCCATCCGGGCAAGATTATCAATGGCCGTGGTGATCGGAACATCGCTGAATTTGATATGTATAATGCCTGCTTCCGTCCGGCATTTGGCTGTCGCGATTACACCAAGGAGCATGGCCAAGGTGACCGCGAGGAAAATTTGGCAGCGGTTCAAAACGGGCTTCATGGTCTTGACTGTGCCGCCGTAAAAATTGTTTGTCTAGACAAAGTTTGACGCGAATTTCACGAAGCAATACGGATTCAATTTACGGCCGAAAATTTATTCTCGCTTTGCAATTCGCCGCGTTGGATTACATTTCCGCCATGCGACGAATTCGCAGTTTCGCTTGGACGCTCACGGCGGTCATCGTGCTGGTGCTGGCGGCGTATCTCACCTTCGCCACCGCGCGCTGGCTCAACCACGCCAGCGGCCTGCGTTTTTGGAACACCACCGCCGTCGTCCACGAAGTGCAGTCGCTTTCGGATCTCGTCACAGTCAAATACGTCATGAACAAGGTCGTCGTGCTGGAAGACGTGAAATGGTATGGCGAAAACCGCGTGCTACTCCTCGCGCAAGGCGTGGTCAAGGCCGGCATTGACCTGAAAAAATTGCAGCCGGAAGACATTTCGATCTCCGGCAAGAAAATTTCCCTGCACCTGCCGCCCGCGCAGATCACCGACGCGTATCTCGACGACTCAGCGAGTCAGGTGATTGACCACACCACGGGTTTGCTGCGCGCGTTCGATAAAGATTTAGAGCAGATCGCGCGTCAGAACGCCGTGGACGACATCGCCCGCGCCGCGCGCCGCGCGGGGATTCTGGACGAGGCGGAAAAGCGCGGCCGCGAGGAACTGCAAAGTTTCTTCAAGCGCGCGGGCTTTGAATCGGTTGAGTTCCGCTGACCACACTGCCCAGATTCTGGAGCGCGTGTCTAATAATCACCGGCTGCGGCGGCTCGTTCAAAATCGTTATCGGAAGGCGACGACGCATGGTCGGAATTTTTCTCGCCCGCGCAGGAACATGCGCGCCAGCCAGTGACATCGTCGCCATCCGCAAAGTGAATGCGGCAATCGCCGCATTCACCGGGGAGCTTTCTCGAAGCTGTAATTTTCTAGCCACGAGTAAAGTGTCGCAACTCGTGTGCCAGATTTTTGCGTCATTTTTTGCCGAGTCGCGCGAGCAGTTTGGCGTGGATGCCGTCGAAGCCGCCGTTGCTGAAAACGCAGATCACGTCGCCGCCCTGCGCATTTTTCGCCAGATGCACGACGATGGCGTTCGCATCCGGCAGATACGCGGCTTCCTTGCCGGCGGATTTCAAGTCCTGCATCAATTTCTCCGGGTTCAATCTTTCTTCCGCCGCGAGTTGCTCCAGCCGCGCGACTTCGGAAACGACCACCGCATCGGCATCGGCGAACGCCGCCGCGAGTTCGTCCTGAAAAACCTTCCGGCGCGTCGTGTTGCTACGCGGCTCGAACACCGCCCAGATTTTTTCCTTCGCGTAACGCAGGCGCAGCGCGCGCAGCGTCTCGCGGATGGCCGTCGGGTGATGGCCGAAATCGTCAATCACCGTCACGCCGCCGGCGATGCCGTTGACTTCCATGCGCCGCTTAATGCCCTTGAACGTGTCGAACGCCACCTGGATTTGCTTGTTCGACAAACCGCAATGCTTCGCCGCCGCGATGACGGCCAGCGCGTTGCGAACATTCAATTCGCCGACGAGATTCAGATGAAACTTGAAGCTGGGAATTTCAAACTCCGTTGCCGTCGGGCCAAAATTAAGGTTGAACGCGCGCACGGAATTATTTTCACCGAGTCCGAATTTTTTCACCGGGCAATGCGTGACGTTCAAGAGCGCCGCAAGATTTTCGTCATCGCCATTGCCGAGCAAAAGTCCGTTGCGCGGCACCAGCCGGATGAAATGTGAAAACGTTTTTTTGACCGCGCCGAGATTTTCAAAAATATCGGCGTGATCAAATTCCAGATTATTGATGATGGCGATTTCCGGCTGGTAATGGATGAACTTGCTGCGCTTGTCAAAAAACGCCGTGTCGTATTCGTCGCCCTCGATGATAAACCATTCGCTGTCCGTGAACCGCGCGCCCTGCGAAAAATTATTCGGAATCCCGCCGATGAGATAACTCGGATTGAAACCATTGTGTTCAAAAACCCACGTCAGCAAACTCGTCGTCGTGGTCTTGCCGTGCGTGCCGGCGACGACGAGCGCGCGTTTGCCACGAATAAAAAATTCCGCGAGCAGAGACGCGAGCGAGCAATAACGCAATTTATGATCGAGAACATACTCGGCTTCAGGATTGCCGCGCGAAATGGCGTTGCCGATGACGACGAGGTCGGGCTTGTGCGCCAGATTGCGTTCGTCGTAGCCATTCAGCACGGAAATTTTTTTGGCGGCGAGGAACGACGCCATCGGCTCATAAACATTTTGATCCGAGCCGGTGACGGCAAAACCTTTGTCCAGCATCGCGGCGGCGGCAGACGCCATCGCGGTGCCGCCGATGCCGGTGAAGTGGACGGATTTAATCTCGGATGAAAACATATAAAATTTTACCGCAGAGACGCCGAGGCGCAGAGAAATAAATTTTACTGTTCTGCGTCTCGGTGCCTCGGCAGTTCAATCAGCTTTTCAATTTTCTTTCCAGAATCTCACCGACGAGCGCGGGGTTGGCTTTGCCTTTGGAAAGTTTCATCACCTGGCCCTTGAGCGAATTGAGCGCGACGACTTTGCCTGCTTTGTAATCCGCCACGGGCGCGGGATTCGCGGCGATGGCTTCGTCGCAGAATTCTTCAATCGCGCCGGTGTCGCTGACTTGCGCGAGACCTTTTTCCTGCACGATGACGGCGGGAGATTTTCCGGTCTCGAACATTTCTTTGAAAACTTCTTGTGCAATTCTGCTGCTGATTTTCCCGCTGTCCATAAGCGCAACAAGTTCGTTGATGAATTCTGGCTTAAAACGAAGTTGGTTAACTCCAATTAACGGAACTGAACCATCAGGAGAGAATTGTTCGCCAGCTTCGAATTTATTGTGCATTCCTTCCAATGTCATCAACGCCTGCAAATTATTGATGACCCAATTCGCAATTGCTTTCGGGTTCTTGGAATTCTTCGCAATGCCTTCAAAATAATTTCCGAGCGCGACGTTGCTCTTGAAAACTTCTGCATCGCCGGCGGGCAGTTGAAATTCGCGCATGAAACGCTGCTTGCGTGCGAGCGGCAACTCGACCACGCGCGATTTCACCTCGGCCAGCCATGCCTCGGTCGGCGCGAGCGGCATCATGTCGGGTTCGGGAAAATAGCGGTAGTCGTGCGCGTTTTCCTTCGTCCGCATTTCTTCGGTGATGCCCGCGACATCGTCCCAGCGCCGCGTGGATTGGACGAGTTTGCCGCCGCTTTTCAAAATTTCGATCTGACGCGCGATTTCATATTCCGCTGCGCGGCGCACGCCGGAAAAACTGTTCATATTTTTAATCTCAATTTTCGCGCCGAGGTCTTTTGAGCCGAAGGGACGCACAGAAATGTTCACGTCACAACGAACCATGCCTTTTTCCATATCGCCATCGCTCACGCCGCCTTGCAGCAAAATTTCCTTAAGCGCATTGAGATATTCGTAGGCCATGTCCGCGCTCGTGATGTCCGGCTCGGAAACAATTTCCATCAGCGGCACGCCGGCGCGATTGAAATCCACGCCGCTGGTGCGGTCGAAATGCGTGAGCTTGCCAACGTCTTCTTCCAAATGCGCTCGCGTAATGCGAACTTTGCCCAGGCCGTTGACGGAACCAAGACCGTTGAATTCAAATTCGACAAAACCGTTTTGCGTCGAAGGTTTGTCGTATTGTGTGAGCTGGTAATTTTTCGGCGCGTCGGGATAAAAATAATTTTTCCGGTCGAACTTCGCGTAACGCGGAATTTCGCAGTTCAATAAAAAACCAGTAAGAATGGTTTTACGCAACGCTTCTTCGTTCGGCACTGGCAGCACGCCGGGCAGGCCGAGGCAAACGGGGCAGACGTTGGTGTTCGGCTCGGAACCGTATTGGTTCGCGCAACCGCACCACATCTTGGATTTTGTTTTGAGCTGGACGTGGGTTTCCAGTCCGATGACGGCTTCGTATTCCATTGCGGCGAGATTTTAGCCACAGATAAACACAGATGAAACACCGATTTTCAGGCGGTGGCTGGAGCGGCGGCGGGCGCAACGGGTTTACGGCTGAAACGCTGTTGGAATGATTCGAGGTAAAGATAAACCACCGGCGTGATGTAGAGCGTCAGGCATTGCGACACGAGCAACCCGCCGACGACGGTGAGGCCGAGCGCGCGACGCGATTCGCCGCCGGCACCGAGGCCGAGCGCGATGGGCAGCGTGGCCATGAGCGCGCACATCGTGGTCATCATGATCGGGCGGAAGCGCAGCAGGCAGCCTTCGTGAATCGCATCGGCGGGCGATTTCCCCTGCTCACGTTGCGCGTTGATGGCGAAGTCAATCATCATGATCGCGTTTTTCTTCACGATGCCGACGAGCATGACGAGGCCGACGAAGCCGTAGATGTTCAGGTCAATTCCAAAAATCATCAGCGTGATCAGCGCGCCGAATCCCGCCGATGGCAGGCCGGACAAAATCGTGATCGGATGGATGAAACTTTCGTAAAGAATTCCGAGGATGATATAAATCACGAGAATGGAAACGACGAGCAACGCCAGCAGTCCGGCCTGTGACGATTGAAAAACCGCCGCCGCGCCCTGAAAACTTCCAGTGATCGTTGCGGGCAGGTGCATGTCGGTTTCGATTTTTTGCACTTGTCCGACGGCGGTTCCGAGCGAGACGCCTGGCGCGAGATTGAAGGAGATGGTGACGGACGGAAGTTGTCCGACGTGCGAGATGCTGGTCGGCCCGACGGTGCGCGTCAATTTTGCGACGGCGCTCAACGGAATCAGTTTCGGCGTGCCGTTTGTGCTGGTCGTTGAACTAGTGATGTAAAGTAGCGCGAGCGCTTCGGGGTCGAGCTGAAATTGCGGCAGCACTTCAAAGACGACCCAGTATTCGGCCACGTCGGCGTAAATCGTGGACGCCTGCCGTTCGCCGTAGGCGTCGTAAAGTCCGTTTTCGATCTGCTGCGCTGTGACGCCGAGCGCGGCGGCTTTGTCGCGGTCAATCTCCACGTTGACTTGCGGCGCAGCGATTTGCAGATCGGTCGTGACGTCCTGAAAGCCGGGTTCGTGCGCGAGCCGGTCCATCAGTTTCGGCGTCCAGTCGAAAAGTTCCTTCGTGTCCGTGTCCTGTAAGCTGTATTGGTAAAGCGCCTTGCTCGCCATGCCGCCGATGCGGATGAGCGGCGGGTTTTGCATATAGACGTTCAAGCCGGGAATCTGCGCGAATTTTGGGCGCAATTCCTGGATGATTTGGTTCGCGCTCAATTTCCGTTGCGATGGGTCTTTCAAGCGGAAAAACATCCGGCCGTTGTTCAAGACCGACGAGCCGGTGCCGGCACCGATGGTCGAGATGGAACCGTCAATGTTCGAGTCGGCGGCAACGATTTTCATCGCGGCGAGCTGGTGCGCGCGCATCGCGTCATAGGAAATGTCCTGCGCCGCTTCGGTCGTGACCTGAATCCGGCTGGTGTCTTCGTCCGGGAAAAATCCTTTGGGAATCACGACGAACAAAATTACCGTGGCGACAAAAATCAGCAGCGAAACCAGCATCGTCAGCCCGCGATGGCGCATGACAATTTGCAGCGTGCGGTCGTATTTGTCCCGAAACCCGTCGAAGAAGCGCTCGAAGAAATTGTAAATTTTTCCGTGCTTGTTTTCCTTTTCCGAATGCACGAACCGGCTGCACATCATCGGCGTCAGCGTCAGCGAAACGAAACCGGAAAATAAAACCGCCACGACAATCGTCACCGCAAATTCATGCAGCAGGCGTCCGAGCAATCCGCTCATGAACAAAATCGGGATGAAAACCGCCGAGAGCGACAGCGTCATGGAAATGATGGTGAAACCGATTTCCTGCGAGCCTTTGAGCGCGGCCTCCATCGGCGGCTCGCCCATTTCCATGTGGCGCACGATGTTTTCCAGCATGACAATGGCGTCGTCCACGACGAACCCGACGCATAGCGTGAGCGCCATGAGCGAAAGATTGTCGAGGCTGTAACCGAGCAGCGCCATCGCCGCGAAGGTACCGATGATGGACATCGGCAGCGCGAGGCTGGGAATGAGCGTGGCGGAAAGATTCCGAAGGAAAATAAAAATCATCAGGATGACGAGGGCCACGGCGAGGAGCAAAGTGTGCTCGACATCTGCCACCGATTTGCGGATGACGAGCGAACGGTCAATGACCACGGCGAGTTTCACCGACGCCGGAACCTGCTTGCGGAGTTGCGGCAGCAATTTTTTGATGTTGTCCACCACTTCCACCGTGTTCGCGCCCGGCTGGCGCTGCACCGCGAGCACGACGGCGGGCGTGCTGTCCACCCACGCCTCGGCTTTGTTGTTTTGCACGCTGTCGAGCACGTTGCCCAATTGTTGCAGCCGAACCGGATTGCCATTGCGATACGCGACGATCATTGGGCGAAAATCCGCCGCCACATTGAGCTGGCCGGTCGCCTGCACGACAAACGCCTGATGCTTGCCGTAAAGCGTGCCGAGCGGCTGGTTCACATTTCCGGCTTCAACCGCCTGCTCGACCTGATCAATTCCCAATCCGTAAGCCGCGAGTTTGTTTGGGTCAACTTGAATGCGAACGGCGTAAGGCTGCGCGCCGAATACGCCGACTTGCGCGACGCCGTTGATCTGCGAAATCTGTTCCGCGAGCAAATTTTCCGCGTAATTGTCCACATCCGACATCGGCAGCGTCGGCGACGACATCGAGAGGAAAATGATCGGCGAATCCGCCGGGTTGACTTTTTGATACGTCGGCGGCGTCGCCATGTTGACGGGCAATTGTTTCGCCGCCTTCGCGATCGCCGCGTTCACGTCCTCCGCCGCCGCGTCAATGTTGCGGTCGAGCGAAAATTGAATCGTGATGGACGCCGAGCTGACCGAACTGACCGACGACATCGAATCCACTCCGGCGATGGTGGAAAATTGTTTTTCCAGCGGCGTCGCGACGGCGGAAGCCATCGTTGCCGGACTCGCGCCGGGCAGGCTGGCCGAGACTTGAATGGTCGGATAATCCACGCTCGGCAGATCGCTCACCGGCAACTCGCGGAAACCGACGAGGCCGAAAAGCAAAATGCCCGCCATGACCAGCGTGGTCATCACGGGCCGGCGGATGAAAAGTTCGGGAACGCTCATGGCTGCAAATTAAAAATTCCCTTGCTTCATTCTAATTCGCCGGTGAATTCGTGGCCGGGTTGCCGGAGCTTTTGACCGTGACCTTCATTTTCGGCGCGAGCCGCAATTGCCCGTCGGTCACGACGGTTTCGCCGGCCTGCAATCCATTTTCCACCACTGTTTCGTTGTTGAAAGTGATTCCGGTTTTCACCGTCCGCATTTCCACCGTCTGAACCGCCGCGTTCGTCAGATCCGTTTTCACGACGTAAATAAATTGTCCTTTTTGTCCCACTTGGACTGCCTGCGACGGCACGACGACCGCGTCCGTCAGTTCCGAAAGCGTCAACGTGACGTTCACAAACTGTCCCGGCCACAGCGCGTCGTCTTCATTCGGAAAAGTTGCCTTGAGCAAAATCGTCCCCGTCGTTTCATCCACAGAATTGTCCACAAACGTCAAATCGCCCTGTGGCGGCGGCACGGTCATGTTTTCATAAGTCACCGAAACCTTCAGCGTTGCGTCGCGCATTTGCTTTTTGATTTCCGGCAGATACTGTTCCGGCACGGCGAACTCGACGTAAATCGGATGAATTTGGTTGATCGTCAGCAGCGCATCGTCCGGCGCCTTGATGACGTTGCCTTCATGAAACAGCAGACTGCCCGTCACGCCGTCGAACGGCGCACGGATCTCGCAAAATTCCAGGTTCAGCAGCGCGTTGGTGATCGCCGCCCGGTCAGCCGCCGTCGTGCCGAACGCCGCGTCGAGACTGGCCTTGTCCGTGTCCACTTGATCCTGCGAAACAATTTTGGCGGTGAATAATTTTTCATCGCGCGCGTAATTCGCCTTTTGATATTCCAACTGGCTGGCATCGCGTTCCAGATTCGCACGCGCCTGGTCGAGCGCTGCCTGTGACGGGCGCGGATCAATCGTAAACAGCAGATCGTTCGATTTCACTTCGTCGCCTTCCTTGAAATGCACCGCACTGATGAGGCCGCCGATCTGCGAATGCACCGTCACTGTCGAAATCGGCGTCACATGGCCGACTGGCGGGGGGTCAATCTGCACCGGCACATTCGTAGCTACGGCCGTTACCGCCAGCACCGGCACGGGCGCGGCCCCATGAACCGGCGCGCGCGCGCAGCCGCCCGCCACCGCCAGCGCAAAACCGATCATCATTTGAAATGATTTTTTTTTCACGTCTGCTTTGGTCGCACAAATTTTATTTTTACATCCCGGTATTCTGGACGGAAGGCCGCCGAAATGGTTTCCAAAAACCGCGCGTATTCCCGCTGGAATTTCGGGTCGTGCGGTGAACGACCGATGATGATCCGGACGAGCTGCGGCAGCGCCAGCGGAAACATCGTCAGCGAAATTTTGGCCAGTTGCAGATGCTCGGCGGATAAATCCTGCCGCAACAATCCAGCCGCCTGCTTTTTTCTGATGCGGGCGGCCGCCTGCCGGGCAATGCGCCGCCGTTCCTTTTCATCCAGCACCGGCCCGTCCGTGATCTGGAGCGATTCCCACGCCAGCAGACGCACCCAGTCGGTATCCAGGCAATTCTGCTTGAACCACAACGGCAGACTGGAAGCTACATCGTTTTCCGGCATTTGCGCCTCGACCCGGTTCCGCCGGTCGCTGATTTTGTCGAGCAGCACGGCACGGAACAACCCTTCCTTGTCGCCAAAATAATGGTAGAGCATCCGCTTGTTGACCTTGGCGCGGCGGGCGATGCCACCGACGCGCGCGCCCGCAAAACCGTGCGCGGAAAATTCCTGCAATGCCGCCGCCAGAATGCGGCGGCGAGTGCGGTCGGGATCGCGCGCAACGACCCCGGTGTTTTTTTTTGTTTTCGGGCGCACAGGGATTAAGTAACCAAAAGGTTACTTGCTGGCAAGCGCGTTTTTAGGTGGCCGGCGGCGGGCTGCCGGGGCGATTCAACTCCTCGATCTCGCGCATCATCTTTTCCGCTGCGTCCTGCGAGAGGCTGTGGGACACGGCGATGCCGAATTGTTTCTTGAGGTATTCGTCCAGCCGCAGCCATTGGCCCTGGAATTTCACCTGCCCAGTCCACGCGCAGACCGTGACAAATTCCTGCAGCTTTTCCAAGCGCAGCAGGATCACCACCACCATGACCAGCGACAGTGCCACCGCAACAATCAAAACTAGCGACATGATCTGGCTGGAAATCACGTCTTCCTCGGCGGCTTGCTGGTGCTTGCTCAAGGCCTGCTGCTGCTCCTCGTGTGCCTGAAATAAAATATGGCGAAGATTCTCCAGTTTTTCCTTTCCCTGTTCGGTTAGGGTCACCACCGAGGCGTTCGTCGGCACCTGTCCGGCGGCAAAAACCGTGGACGGGTCAAACACCAGCTCGTTATCCACCATTTTTTCGAGCGCGGCCAGATTGTCCTGTTGCACCGGGTCATTGCTGGTCAGTATTTTCAGATCCGCGATGTTGTCGCGGATGGCCTGCATCGCGTGCTGGTAGGGTTCAAGGTATTCCGGGCGGCCCGTCAAAAAAAAGCCGCGCTGGTTGGCCTCGGCGTCCACGATCTGCGACTGCGTCTGCTCAAACATATCCAGCACCTTGTAGGTCTGCATGACAAAGTTGAAGGAACTGTTGAACTGCCCGCCGGTCTGGTGCACCAGCCACGTCATCGCCAGCAACGCCACCATGGGCAGCGACAAACCAAACCAGAAAAGGATTTTTTTGGTTTTTTGAGCCGGCATCATTTCTGGGGAAATTTAGACCAAAGTCCGTTTAAAGCGCAGCTTTTTTCTTTGTGCCACGATGTCGCCTGCTCGTAGGCGTGGGCGAGTTTCAAAAGTGTTTCTTCGCCGAACGGTTTGCCCAACAATTGCAATCCAATGGGTAGTTTTGGACTTTTTGTAAAGCCGCACGGAATGCTCACGCCACAGATGCCGGCGAGATTGCACGAGATCGTGAAGATGTCGGACAAATACATTTGCAGCGGGTCGCCGGATTTTTCGCCGGCCTTGAACGCGGCGGTCGGCGTGGTCGGCGTCACAATCGCATCCACGGTCTCAAATGCCTTTAGAAAATCATTGCGGATGAGTGTGCGAACTTTTTGCGCGCGCAAATAATACGCGTCGTAATAGCCGCTGCTCAAAACGTAGGTTCCTAAAATAATTCTCCGTTTCACTTCCGCACCGAAACCGGCGCCACGCGTTTTGGAATACAATTCAATCGGATCGTTGCCATCAATCCGCGCGCCGTAGCGGATGCCGTCAAAGCGCGCGAGATTTGCGGACGCCTCGGCGGTCGCGATAATGTAATAAACCGCCACCGCGTAATCGGTGTGCGGCAGTGAAATTTCCACGATTTCCGCGCCGAGTTTTTCGTATTGTTTCACGGCGGCATCAACGGCCACTTTGATTTCGGGATCAAGCCCGCCGACCATGTATTCCTTCGGCAGACCAAGCTTCAGCCCTTTGATGTTGCCGTCGAGCGCGGCAACGTAATCCGGCACTGGCTCCGGCACGCTCGTGGAATCGCGCTTGTCCACGCCGCTCATCACGCCGAGCAACGTAGCGGAATCACGCACGTCTTTGGTGAATGGTCCAATTTGATCCAGCGAACTTGCAAATGCGACGAGGCCGTAGCGCGAAATTCTTCCGTAAGTTGGCTTCAAACCAACGCAGCCGCAGAGCGCGGCGGGCTGGCGAATCGAACCGCCAGTATCCGTGCCGAGGCTGGCAAAACATTCATCCGCCGCGACCGCTGCGGCCGAACCGCCGGATGAACCGCCGGGAATTCTCGACACGTCCCACGGATTACGCGTGAGGCCGAACGCGGAATTTTCCGTCGAGCTGCCCATCGCAAATTCGTCCATGTTCAGGCGGCCAAAAATGATCGCGCCCGCCGTTTTCAATTTTTCAATCGCCGTTGCGTCGTAGGGCGAAATGTAATTGCCGAGAATTTTTGACGCGCAGTTCAGCGGCTGATTTTTGACGGCGAGAACGTCTTTGATCGCGATGGGAATTCCCAAAAGCGGTTTTTGCACGCCGCTCGAAATTTCTTTGTCCGCCGCGTCCGCCTGCGCAAGCGCATCGGCGGCGTTGAAACTCAGGAAGGCATGAATTTTTCCATCCACGCGGGCGATTTGATCCAGACACGCTTGCGTCGCTTCGCGCGCAGAAACTTCGCGGCGGGCGAGCTTCACGGCCAGTCCGGAAATAGTGAGTAGGTTCAGCATGATGGTTCTGGCGACAACTTTTTTTTGACCGGATTGGACTTGGCGAGGATTTTTTCGCCGGGCCATTTTGCCAGCAGAAAATCATTCAGCCAATAGGCTACCGGGGCGTAGATAAACGCGGCGAGCACATCCACCAGATAATGATAGCGTAGATAAATCGTGGCGGCGGCGATGAGGGCGACATAAACCAGGCAGGGCAGGAAAAGTTTTTTGTAATAATCGCGCAGATATAATGACAGCAAAAAAGGAATGCCGACATGCAGCGACGGAAAACAGTCGTTCCCCACGCGACCCATGCTGATGATGTAGCTCACGCTGTGGCTAAAAGTGCGCCCCATCAAATCGCGGGTGTATTGGTCGGCGAATTGCGCCTCCGGCCCGGTGGCCGGCACGATCAAATAGGTGGTGAAACCCATCAGCGACAAGGTGAGATAGCCCATCATCACGCGGCGGAAAGCGCTTTCATTGCGCGCCAGATAGAAACCCAGGGCGACCAGCGGCAGCGACAGAACATAGGAAAAATAAATCAGGCTGAAAAAATCCGTGGTGCCGGGCGTAATGTAGGGTTGGAGCAACAGCGACGGCTGGCTGCCGATCAGGAAGGCGTCCATTTTTGCCAGCGTCGCGTCGGCGGTGTGCGGGTCGAGCCGCAGGACGAGGTTGCCGTAGAGTGAATAATAACAGGCGCTCAACAGCAGGAACGGAAACCAGTCATGGACGATTTTGACCAGCGGCTGGACAAACGAAAGTAATTGTCTGGTCGGATCAAGGTTTTCTGAAGCGTCCGCCTCGCGGGAAAAAAGCAGTTGCAACAGGTATTTCACGCCCAGGATTCCGACCGGCAGCAGGATGAAAATATAATCGTGGAACCCCAGGTGAAAAGAGCGAAAAAACTGTGCGCCGCCAAAAAAAATCACCAGCGCGACGGAAGCGCCGAAGGCCATGACGTTTTCCAGCCGGCAACGCAAAACAAAGTTGATGAATTTCCCGATCATGCTCAATGGTTTTTAAGCTGCGCCTGAAGTTTGTCATACCGTACCCGCCAAAATGGCGTCAAATCCGAAGCCGGAAATTTGTCAAGCAACGCCTGGGCCTCATCCGGATGGCCGTCCCTCAACTTCAGTGCGGCCAACAGATAGGCCTGATCGCCTTCCGTGACGTCCGTCTGTATATATGGTTTCATCAATTCCTCGGCATTTTCAACTTCGCCGACGTCCAGATCCAAGGCAACAAAGTATTTCAGCACGATCCAGTGATACGTCGGATCCGCCGAGACCGCCGTTAAAAAGGGAATCGCTTTTTTGAACTGATCATGCATCAGGTAATACAGGCCTTCGTAATATTTTTCAAAGCTCGAGTTGACTCCATCTCGCATGGAGCCCGCTCTGGCCAGCAAGGCTTCACCCAAATCCGGATTGCCCAACAACAGCAGGCAGACCCCTCGGCGACCTGTCACATCCGCGCCATCCCAAAATTTACCCGACGTATCATACAGCAAATAAGCCTGCGCCAGCCGGCCAGAATTGAACGCCGCCTCACCGTAGTGAAAATACAAAATTCCCATGCTGTTACGGATCGAAAAGAATCCGGTTACAATTGCCAAAAGACCGATAAAACCCGCCAATAACAAACCTTTCAACCGTCTGGCCGCCGACGTTTTCAGGCTGCTCCGGCAAATCCTGAAAGCGAGGACGGCCAGCAGCAGCACGGCGAAATACTTCGCGAACTCCACCAGAAGGATTTGAACCGCGTCTAAATAATTGCCGATGCTGGGCATAATTCACTCGACGATTTTGGGGACGATGAAAAGTCCGTTGGCCGAGCGTGGCGCGTTGCGAAGCGCATCTTCATGCGACAGCGATTCGCGGACTTCATCGGCGCGGGTGATATTGACCATCGGCACGGCGTGCGCGGTCGGCTCGACGCCGGTGACGTCGAGTTCGCGCAGTTTTTCGATGTAGCCGAGGATATTGCCGAGTTGCGCGCCAAGTTTGATTTCTTCTTCAGGCGTCAGCTCAATGCGCGCGAGATGCGCGACGTATTTGATGTTTATTTCTGCGGCAGCCATTCGATGAGTTTTAAGTTGAACGCTGAAAGTTTCAAGTTCAACTTTGAAAATGCGGGCGGGAAGTAAATTATTTTATTCGGACAAAATGCGTATTCGTTCCGATATATGGGTAGTTTAAAGCCATCCTGTCGCTATTGATACGCGCTTCACCAAACTTCGTTTCAACTGTGAAACCCGGTTCATGCCTTACTTTTAATTCAAAGCGATTGCTATCCACTGCCGTGTATACACCCTCACCCTAGGGCAATAAGACTATCATTTTTCCATTAACCGGACTCAAAATTTGAAAAACATCATTCGTTCCAAATTCAATTATGTGATTTCCGTTTTGTTGATGCCATTTTCCGATAATGGCTGAGCTTGGTGCTTCCAATTCCGACGACATCACTGCGTTTGCACAACAAACGCAAAACGTAACAATTAGTGAATATGTAAACAGGTTACGCCTAAAAGGTGAACCGTTCATGGAATCACTCCTCGTCAAACTTCCGCTGCACGAGTGCCGCAAGTTCGGCGATGGCGGCGTCCGCGTCCGCGCCCTTGACGTGGAGCGTCACTTTGCTGCCGGGGCCGGCGGCGAGCATCATCAGGCCCATGATGCTTTTACCGTTGATTTTTTCGCCGTCTTTTTCCACAAAGATGTCGCAGCCGAAACGGCTGGCAGTCTTGACAAACATGGCGGCTGGCCGGGCGTGGATGCCCGACTTGTTGGCGATGGTTAGTTCCTTGGTGAGGAACTCGGCATCGTTGGCTTTTTTGGCGCTCATGCGTTGCTTCATTCGCAAGTTAATCCGCACCCGCGTTTTCGCCAACATAAATTTTCTTGCTGCACTTCATGGGGACACGGGTGGCGCGGCGGCCTTGGGCACCATTTGCGCGAGCAGGCGGTTGTTCAAATCCTCGGCGGCGTTGTAGCCGGACTTGCGCAATTTGATCTGGAACGCCGCAACTTCGATGAGCCGCGCGATGTCGCGTCCGGGGCGCACAGGAATCGTGACGTGCGGAATGTCCACGTCGAGCACCTGAACGTATTCCTGTTCCATCCCCAGCCGGTCCACGTCCTTGACTTCGTCCCAGGGCTTAAGCGTGATGATGAGATCAAGGCTTTTGTCCTTGCGGATGGCCTTGACGCCGAACATCTGCGCGACATTGATGATACCGATGCCGCGCACTTCCATGTGGTCGCGCGTGAGTTCGGCGCTGGTGCAGAGCACTTCGCGCCCGTCCACGAGCATGCACTTCACGACATCGTCCGCCACGAGGCTGTAACCGCGTTCGATGAGTGCGAGCACGGCCTCGCTTTTGCCGATGCCGCTTTCGCCCTTGATGATGACGCCGATGCCAAGGATGTCCACCATACAGCCCAGTTCCGTGGCGCGCGGGGCGAACATCATCTCCAGTTCCAGCGTCACCTTGTTGATGAACTTCATCGTCACCAGCGGCGTCTGAAAAACTGGCACACCCGCCTCGGCGGCGGCGGTGGTGAATTCTTTATCCGGCTTGAGCGAACGGCTAAATACGATGCACGGGATTTTGTAGGCAAACAGATACGCGTAGCGCGCCACGCGCTCCTCCTCGCGCAGCGAGCGCAGGTAAAAAACCTCCGCGTGACCCATCACCTGCATACGTTTGTATGCGAAATAGCGCGTGAAGCCGCTCAACGCAAGGCCGGGGCGGTTCACCGTTGGCTCGCGGATCGTGCGGTCAAGGCCGGACTCGCCGGCGATGAGCTTCATCTCCAGCGCCGAGCCATGCTCCTCATGAAATTTTCCAACGGTGACTTGCGGGCGTTCCATAAAATTTACAAATTAAATTCCGGGCCGAGATAAATTTCCCGCGCCTTCGGGTCGTTCGCCAAAAATTCCGCCGAACCCGCGACCAGCACCTGACCTTTGTGAATGATGTAACCGCGGTCAATCAATTTCAAGGTCTCGCGCACATTGTGGTCGGTGATCAAAATGCCCAGCCCGCGCTCCTTCAACCGCCTCACAATTTTCTGCACTTCATAAACTGCAATCGGGTCAATGCCGCTGAACGGCTCGTCGAGCAACAACAATTTCGGACTCGTCACCAGCGCGCGCGTGATTTCCAGCCGCCGCTTTTCGCCGCCGCTCAATTGATACGCCTTGCTCTTGCGGATCGGCGTCAAGTCCAGCTCCTCCAATAAATATTTCAGCCTGACTTCGCGCTCGTCGCGCGACAGTTTGCACGTCTCCAAAATCGCCAGGATGTTTTCCTCGACCGTCAGCTTGCGAAAAACCGACGGTTCCTGCGTCAGATAACCGATGCCCAGCCGCGC
>PLHK01000170.1 GCA_003139955.1 Limisphaerales bacterium | reverse complement strand
ACTTGGATAAGGGTATTAGGTGGAGGTCGAGGGCATACCGAGGCACTACCTTGACGCGACAACCGGCGACATACAATTGAATCTGGATTCGTGCGCGGCTGGCTGGCGCGGTTGAGGCAGACCAAAATATGCAACGGTGTTGATAGATCGCACAAAAACGTGATGCTAAATCAGCCACAAACGAGCTTGGAGCGGACCTCCAAACACCGGTGCGCGCGGGGTTTACGCTGTTCTTTTTGCGTGTGCTAGTTTTTGTGCTAGAGTTGCGCCTTTTTCGAGGCGGGTAAGGAGACATTGAATGAAAAGGCTAAAAACCAGTTTCGAGCAATAAAATTAATGCTTTAACTCTGTTTGAAGCGATTGAAAGCTTGGTGAAGAAAGGGGTGAAAATCGAATTTTGAGTCTAGCGCGTCTGCCNNCGCATGACTTCAAGAAAAGAAAAAACGCCGGTGGAAAATTCCACCGGCGTCGTGAAATCCTTTTGCGGATCAGAAACCGATGCCGCTGCGGGTGCCTTGCTTGGTGATTTCCTTTTCACCTTCCCAAACCGCGAGTCCACGGTTGTCGGTGAGCGACAATTGGAAACTATAGGTAGCCTGGGTGGTGTCGCCGGCGCGGGCATTTAATTGAATGATTTTGCCGGAAAGGGTGAAGTCGGTCACGCCCGCAGTCTTCTGGTCGGTCGTGAAATCATTTTTCTGCTGCTGACTCTGGGCGAGCGGGTCTTCGGCCTGGCCGCCGAGGCCGTACGTGGTCGTGGTGACGGCCTTGCCGCTTTGCAGCAGCGCCACCCGGATTTTTTTGATGAGCAAATCGGTGTCAATCTGCTGGCCGGTGTTGTTAATGATGCGGCTAATGGCGAGGATGGCCGGCGGATTTTTAACGCGGTCGAGCACACCGGACGCCAGCAGGTCGGACGTGGCGGCGTTGGCGGCCTGGATGTAATCCTGAATGTTGATCTGGCCGACGTTGACGATGTTTTGCGTTCCGCCGGTCTCGACGTAATGCGCATTGGTGCCGCAGCCGGTGAGGAGCGCAGTGCTGACGGCGAGCAGGGGAATGAGTATTTTATTTTTCATTTTATTTTCAGGTTCGGGATTAAATGGTCATTGGCCCAAAATCAATTTCAAACGGAAATCCTTGCAGGCTTCCGTCGGGGCGACGGCGCTGATGAATTTGTCTTCCATGCCGTCAATCTGGTCGGCAATGACGGCGGTCGAGGAATTGTTGACCTGCATTCCGTTCTGGTCGAACCACTCGAAGTGGTAGTTGAAATTCTGCGGCGAACCGGTGCGGTTAAGCAGCTCCACCTGCACTTTGAGCAGACCGCCGGGCGTTATCGCGGTGTTGACGCCGACCACACCCACCTTGCGGTCTAAGCCCGTGTCGCTGACGACACGCGCGTCGGAGATCAGGGCGCGCGGATTGGCCGTCTGCGCGTTTTGCACCGAGTTGACGGTGCTTTGGCAACCCGCCACCGCGATGGCGGCGGCGAACAATACGGCAATTTTTATTTTCATTTTAATTTAAACTGGCTGACCAGCAGCGGCGTGCCACTGTTGATGGACTTCACATAAACGACATTCACCGGGCCGCCCGTGTTCAAAGATGCTTGCACGCCGGCGGTTGAGGTCAAACCATTTTTTGTCCCGTCTGCCATGCCGTCAATGGCGACGGACAGGCTCATGCCGTTGGGCGTGGACAATTCAATCCGTCCGCCCGCCGGGGTCGGGAAGCGGCAGATCTGAAATTCCTTCGGCAACGTCGTCCAGGTGCGCGTGTCGGCAATGTTGACGGCGATCTGGAACGCCGCCGTGCCGAGTTGCATCAACAAGCCGCCCCAATCGCCAGCGGCTTGCTGCGCGGCCTGGTTGGCGGCGTAGGCGGCCACTGCCTTGGTGACGGTGGCCGCGACAGTCTTGGTGATGACCACGGGCAGTTCGTTCTTGAAATCCAGTGCGACAATGCTGTCCATTTTGCAAATCGTCTGCGTGTGGTAATTGATGCCGTTGGCGGTGACGGTCAGCCGGTGCTGAAAATTCCACTGCGGCCGGAGCGTCGGAAACGCCGCGCCGATGTAGGATACTTTGGAAATGATGATGGGAATATCAATGCGCACCTGATCGCGAATGGGCGCGCAGCCGGTCTCAAAAATCACATAAGTCGTCGGCGGCAGCGGTCGGGCGTTGATAAGATCATTGATCGCCGCCAAATCCTGTCTCACATATTTGTTGCCGGGGACAAAGCTGGCCGCGCGTTCCAGCGACTTGTGGGCTCGTTCCAAATCCGAGGAGTCCGCCGCATTGGCCATAAAATAAATGCCATCAAGATAGACGGTGAACGGGTTCACATAATCGGCATAAACCTGAAGGTCGTTGATGTTCGTCATCGAGCCTTGCAACTGCGCCTGAAATTCCAGACTTTCCTCGGCCCGGCGCATCACTTCATGGTCCTTTTGCTTGGCGGCTTCATCCTGCGTTTTTTGAATGCGCCGTGCGTTGTCCGCGACGGCGTCCTGCTGGCGCTGGTAGGCGCGGATGATTTCCGGACGCGCATTGTCCGGCTGGCCGAGCGCGAGATAATTCAATGCGCGGTAGGTGTTCAACATGATGCCGTCGTAGGAACGCCCTTCGTAAGCCAGATTGGCCTGGTTGGAAAGCAGCGCGCCCGCTTCCTGTCCGACGCGGATTTTTGCCATCTGCGAATACTCATCTATCTTCACCTGCGCCTCATCAAAGGCCTTGTTGCTGTCGTCGTATCGGCCGGCCGCGCGCAAAACTGCGCCCTGTTCCAGCCGCCAGACAATGGCGTCCTTGCCGCCCGCATTTTCGTCGGCCTTCTTTGTCGCTTCCGCAACGGCGTCAGGCAGGTCGCCCTGATGCCAATAGGCAATGACCTTGTTTTGCTGTTCATAAGTCCGGCAGCCGGTGCCCAACATTGCCGCCAAGACGACGGGCACGACGCAACAGATGATTTTTTTGAAAATGAATCCTCCGCTGGCCTTCACATTTCTCTCGGATGATGGGCTGGTTTTTATGACGTCGCCGGCAGTCAATGCCGCCTTTAATTTCAATACAGTCATGGAGCAGACGTTGAATTATTTGACGGCGGAAGGTGCCGGATCGCCCGTCGGCGCAGGCATCTGTGCCGGGCGGCCGTATTGATCCACCATAATGTCATAGGGCACTTGGATCGTGCGGCCATCGGGAGTTGTCTCCGTTTTCCAATAGCGCACCATGTGGTAGCTCGGATCGAACGAGTTGGCGAAACCATGCGTGGTGCCCTGCACCGCGCCCACGCCCACATCCGCGACGTTGCCGGCCACCGTGCCCGCGACCGCGCCCACGTCCTTGCCCGCCGTCGGCCCCGGCTGATACGGATTGCCCGCGCCGTAGTCCGTGCGGCAGCCGGTCGCTGCGATCAAGGCCAGCAGGCCTGCGCAAGCTAAGGTGATGGAAATTTTTTTCATGGCGAACCTTTCAACTTTATTTAGGACAACATTCTGGTGACGGCGTTCATCGGCTTTCAAGCAAAATGTCACTAATCATTTGCGCCCCGGCGCAACTCCGCCTTTAATTACCCGCGTGATTGCAAAACGTGTCATTCCCTGCCTCGACGTCCACGACGGCCA
>PLHK01000099.1 GCA_003139955.1 Limisphaerales bacterium | reverse complement strand
ATGCTCAAGGGCAAGGGCGGCCGTTTCCGTCAAAATTTGCTTGGCAAACGCGTGGATTATTCTGGCCGCTCGGTCATCGTGATCGGACCGGAACTGAAGTTGAACCAGTGCGGTCTGCCGAAGAAGATGGCGCTCGTTTTGTTCGAGCCGTTCATCATCCGCCGCTTGAAAGAGCTGGGCTACGTTCACACTGTTCGCAGCGCGAAGAAAATGATTGAGCGCCAGACGAAGGAAGTTTGGGACGTGCTGGAAGAAGTGACCAAAGGTCATCCGGTTCTTTTGAATCGCGCGCCGACACTTCACCGTTTGTCTGTTCAGGCATTCGAGCCGCAGTTGATTGAAGGCGAAGCGATTCGCATTCATCCGCTGGTTTGCACAGCGTATAACGCTGACTTCGACGGCGATCAAATGGCCGTTCACGTTCCGCTGTCCGTCGAAGCGCAGATGGAAGCGCGTTTGTTGATGATGGCGACGAACAACATCTTCTCGCCCTCCTCCGGCAAGCCAATCATCACGCCGACGCAGGACATCACGCTGGGTTGCTATTATGTGACGGCCGAACCGCGCAAGGCCGCGCCGGCCAACTCGAACGAATTGCCGCTGTTTGGCTCGAAGGAAGAAGTCATTTACGCTTACAGCGACGATGCGATCAAAACGCATGATCGCATCCGCCTGGCAAATCCCGATCTCGGCAAGAAGACCGCTTTCGGCAATGCCGAAAAGAAAATCATTGATACAACGGTGGGCCGCGTATTGTTCAGCGAAATCTGGCCGAGCGAACTCGGCTTCCACAACAAGCCGGTCAAAAAATCCGACCTCGGTGATTTGATCTGGAAATGTTACAAGTTTGCCGGCCACGACAAGACCGTCGTCATGTTGGACAAACTTAAGGAAATTGGTTTCCGTGAGGCGACCAAGTCCGGCGTGTCCATCGGCATTGACGACATGATTGTCCCGAAGGAACGCGACGAACAGATTCGTAACGCCCACGGGCAGATCAAGGAAGTTGAGAAGCAGTATCGCAAGGGTGTCATCACTTCTGGCGAACGTTACAACAAGATCGTGGACGTGTGGACGCATTGCACGGATCAGATTTCCGGCGTGATGTTCGACACCTTGAAAGCGAACCAAGGCAAGAAGGAATACAATCCAGTTTATCTGATGGTGGATTCCGGCGCGCGTGGTAACAAGCAACAGGTGCGTCAGCTCGCCGGTTTGCGCGGACTTATGGCCAAGCCCAGCGGCGAAATCATCGAGAAGCCGATTTTGGCGAACTTCCGCGAAGGTCTGTCGGTGTTGGAATATTTCATTTCAACTCACGGCGCGCGCAAAGGTTTGGCCGATACCGCGCTCAAGACTGCGGATTCCGGCTACATGACGCGCAAGCTCGTGGACGTTTCTCAAGACGTGATCATCCAAGAGGCTGATTGTGGCACGACGAACGGCATCTGGGTTTCCGCTGTGTTTGAAGGCGAAGACGAAGTGGTGAAAATCTCCGACCGTCTGGTTGGTCGTTTCGCCTGCGACGACATCGTGAATCCGGTCAGCCCGAAGGAATTCCTCATCCGCGCCAACGAAGAAATTGACGAGACCAAGGCCAAGGCGATTGATGTCGCCGGCGTTGACCGCGTCCGCATCCGCTCGGTGCTCACCTGCGAAAGTAAGCACGGCATTTGCCGTCATTGCTATGGTCGCAATCTCGCGACCGGCTCGCTGGTCAAACTCGGTGAGGCCGTCGGCATCATCGCCGCGCAGTCCATCGGCGAACCTGGCACGCAGCTCACGATGCGCACGTTCCACACCGGCGGTGTGGCGGCGGGTGTGTTCAAGCAGCCGCAGATCAAGTCGAAGAACGATGGTATCATCAAATACAATGAGTTGCGCTCTGTTGAATTGGAAGACGGCAACAACATTGTTTTGAACAAGAACGGTTCCATCCAGATTCTCGCGCCGGATGGCCGCGAACTGGAAAACCATACCATCGTCATCGGCGCGGTCATCTCCGTGAAGGACGGTGCGAAAGTCAAGAAGGGCGACACGTTCGTCCAATGGGATCCGCACAACGTGCCGATTCTCTCCGAGAAGGCTGGTAAAGTTAAATTCCATGACATCATCGAAGGTGTGACGATGAAACAGGAAGTTGACGAAGCCACCGGCGAAGAATCCATGGTCATCATTGACCATAAGGAAGATTTGCATCCGCAGATCATCATGTCAGACGAGAAGGGCGAAGTCGTCGCGAATTACCCGATTCCGTCGGGTGCGCACGTCGTTGTCAACGAGTCCGACAAGATTGTTCCCGGCACGCTCATCGCCAAGACGCCGCGCAAACAGGCCAAGACCCGCGACATCACGGGTGGTCTGCCGCGTGTGGCGGAATTGTTCGAAGCGCGCCGTCCGAAAGACGCGTCGGAAATCTCCAAGATCGACGGTATCGCGGACTTTGGTCCGAGCGTGCGCGGCAAACGTTGCGTGCTCATCACCGACCCGGTCACGAAATTGCAGGAAGAGCATCTCATTCCGATCGGCAAGCACGTCATCGTCTTCAAGGGCGACTTGGTCAAGAAAGGCCAGCAGCTCACCGAAGGCCCGATGGATCCACACGAAATTCTGGACGTCTGCGGCCCGCAGGAATTGCAGGAACACTTGGTCAGCGAAGTGCAGGAAGTTTATCGTCTCCAAGGCGTGACGATCAACGATAAGCATATCGAAATTATCGTGCGCCAGATGCTCCGTAAAATTCGCGTCACCGAAACCGGCGACACGCAATTCCTTTGGGGCGAACAGGTGGACAAATTGGAATTCGAGGCTGAGAACGAAGCCGTCGAGAAGAAGGGTGGCAAGCCGGCGGAAGCCGTGCCCGTGCTGCTCGGCATCACCAAGGCGTCGCTCGAAACCGACAGCTTCTTGAGCGCTGCGTCGTTCCAAGACACGACGCGTGTGCTCACCGAAGCCGCGACGCGTTCCAAGATTGATTCACTGCGCGGCTTCAAGGAAAACGTCATCATGGGTCACATCATTCCGGCGGGAACCGGCTTTGATATGCACCGCAAGATCACGCTCAACCCGCTGGTCGAATTGCCGGAAGAACCGGAACCGGTGGAAGCCGAAGCGTCCGAAGCGGAAAATCCGCTGCTCGCTTAAGCTGAAATAAAATTACACGCGGCGTCCGACGAAAGTTGGACGCCGTTTTTTTGATTTAGCTAGTTGCCCAGATTGGCAAGGGCGCGGTGAACTCGACCGGCTCCGAATTTAACGGGTGCAAAAATTTTACCCGCGACGCGTGGAGGCATAGCGGCGGATCGCCGACCCCGAGCGTCTGGTTGCGGCCTATTTTTTTGTCCGGCAGATAAATCGTGTCGCCGCATACCGGCAAGCCGAGATGCCAGAGATGCACGCGAATCTGATTCGTGCGTCCTGTGAGCGGTCGCGCTTCCAGAAGACTTGTGCCGTCGGGATAACGATGCAGCACGCAAAAATCCGTTCGCGCCGCCAGACCGTTGGCCAAATCAATTGTGCGTGAACAATGCTCGCCAGCGTCGGCGCTGATGGGTGCGGCGCAATAAAATTCATCGGCCGGCAATTGGCCGTTCACACGCGCGCGATAAGTTTTTTCCACGCGTCCCTGTGCGAATTGCCCCTGTAACTTCGCGGCGAAAAACCGCGTGCGCGCCGCTAGTATTAGGCCGGTCGTGTTCGCGTCCAGCCGGTGCGCTGGAAATGGCGTCTGCGGCTGATATGCCGTGTTCAAAATATGTTGGAGCGTGTTGAGGTAAAACCGGCCGCCGGCGTGCATCGGCAGCGGTGCCGGTTTGTCCACCACAATCAGGGCTTCGTCCTCGTGCAAAATTTTCACATCGCCGTTGACCGCCGGCTCGGTCACGTTCGGGAAAAGATGCTGGTAGCGTTCTCCAGCGCGGACAATTTGTGTGGCCACCGCAGGTTTCTGTTCCAAGTTGACGACGCGGTTGAGCGCAAATTCAGCCAGCCATTCTGCCGCCGAGACATTGCCAACCATTTGTCTCAGTGCAGCCAACAGCGGCAGTGCGTCGCAGTTGCCGGGAATGTTGATGGGCTTGAAGTGGTCGCGCGACTGGCTGCCGGGCAGCGGCGTGACGGCGCGACGGATGGCCGCGTGACGTTGGCTCAACGCCAGCTCCGATGAAGGAGTAGAAACCATTGCAGTTTTTTTGAGAAATCACCGCGCCGTAATTCCGGCGGTGGTGTCCGCCTCACGGCTTCATAATTGAAACTACCAGCGCATCCTGCTGGAGATATTTTTGCGCGGCAACTTTGATCTGTTCCAGCGTCACAGCTTCGTATTTCGCGTCGTCCAAATCCGCCCGTTGCCAGCCAAGACCGTAAAGCTCGTCGAGCGCGCTCGTCGAAGCGAGGTTGCCGAGGTCGGCGCGGGCGATCTTTTTCTGGCCGATGATTTTCGCCTTGGCGCGCTTCAATTCCTCGGCGGTCAAACCCTCGGTGCGAAGCAATTCGGCCTCCGCGAGCAATTCTTTTTCCACGAGCGCAACCTTCGTTGGTTCCGTGCCGGTATAAAACGCGAAGTAGCCCGGCACAAGGCCGGTGAAATTTTGCGCGCCGACGTAGTAGGCGAGTCCAAGTTGTTCACGGATTCGTAAAAATAATCGCGAACCGAGGTCGCTGCAACATTCCTGCAGCAAATCGAGCGCGTATTTGTCCTCGCTGGAAAGCGTCGTGCCGGGAAAACCGATGACGAGAACGGCTTGCTTCTTGTCGCGCGTTTCTTCCACGCGCTTGGGCGAAGTGAGGGTAGGGGATTGCGAGTTCAATGAAATACCGTCCGACTTCTTCCAGCCACAAAAGGCTTTTTCCACGGCTGCGTTAACTTCGCCAACTTTCACATCACCAAAAAGCGCGAGAACGCAATTATTCGGCGCGGTAAGTTTCTGATGAAATTCTTTCAACGCGGCCACGGAAACATTGCCCGCCGATTCCTCGGAGCCGAGTGAATCCAGACCGTAACCAGTTTCACCAAATAGCGCGCGGCGCATCGCGAGGCTCGCGCTCTTGAGCAACTCATCCTTGCGCGAACGGATGCCGGCAATCTGAATTTCCTTTTCGCGTTCCAGTTCGTCGGCGGGAAAAATCGGATTCAAAATCACGTCGGCGAGCAAATCCAACCCAGTCGCAAAATCCTCGCTCAACACTTCCGCGTTGATGCCGAAACTGTTGTTGCCCCCGTAGCTGTCAATGTGGCCGCCGACGGATTCAATTTCCGTCGCGATTTTTTCCGCGCTGCGCGTCTTCGTGCCCTTGATGAGCATTTTTGCCAGCAGCATCGTCGTGCCGTTGTTCGCGGCATTTTCCGCGAGCACGCCGCCTTTGAACACGGCGCGAAATTCCACGAAGGGCAACCGGTGGTCTTCCTTCACGAGCAGCGTCAGGCCGTGTGGTAAGATTATTTTCTGAATCGCGTTGTCTTTGTTTGTCTCGATGTTGGCTTTGGCTTTCGGTGCAGAACCTTCGGGCAACAGCGCGTAAAGCGTGCGGTTTTCCTGCGTGAGATAATGGCGGGTGACGCGCTGGACATCGGCAAGCGTGACATTTTTAACGGCGGCAAGATAGCGCTCGGAGAAATTCAGGTCGTTCGCGGCGAGCCAATTGCCGCCGAGATTCTGCGCCTGACCTTCCATCGTCTTGCGGGAAGCAAGTGTGGCAGAAATAAATTGCTTGATGGCCTTGTGCAATTCATTGGCCGAGACGGAAAGGGATTTCACCTTTTCAATCTCGGCCAGAATCGCGGCGTTCGCGGCTTCAAATTTGTCGCCGTCTACGACGGCGCTGACGCCGAATAGTCCCGGCAGGCCGGGATTATAAGTCCACGCATCAACATGATGCGCGACGCTTTGCTTCTCGCGCACTTGCTGGAACAGTCGCGAACTGCGACCACTGCCGAGCAACACAGCCAGCACGTCGAGCGCAGAAATATCCGCGTGACGCAGTTCGGGAATGTGCCACGCAAAATGGACGTGGCCGAGTTCCACTGGAGCTTCCTCGATGATTTCGCGCGCGCCGGTCTGCTTCGGTTCCAGCGGCAGAACATTGGGCGGCATCGCCTTGGATTTACTGTTAGCGTAAGCCGTTTTGATTTGCGCGATGACCTCGTCATTTTTCACGTCACCAGCGATAACAAAGAAAACATTATTTGGTGCGTACTTTTCCGTGTAGTAATTGCGGATGTCGTCCGGCTTAACTTCATTAAAAATGTCCGGATAGCCGATGATGGTGAAGCGATACGGACTTTTCGTGTAAGCCGTTTCAAACAGCCGGCGGCTCGCGCGACGACCCGGATCGTCGTGGCACATGTCCATTTCGCGGCGGATGACATCCATTTCCTTCGCAAGTTCGTCCGGCGGCAGCGTGGCGTGCTGCATGATGTCGCACAAAATATCAATCGCCTTCACCGCGCCGGTGTTCGGCACATCAATGTGATAGACCGTGCGATCAAAGCTCGTATAGGCGTTCATGTAGCCGCCAGCTTCCTGCACTTCTTGGTCAATGCGGCTGCCCGCACGCGTCGTCGTGCCTTTGAACAGCATGTGTTCGAGGACGTGCGACAGGCCAGCGCCGAGCCATGCGCCTTCGTGGATGCTGCCAGCCATCGCCCACGCCTGCGCGGAGACGACGGGCGCGCTGTGGTCTTCGCGGACGATGATGGTCAAACCGTTTTCAAGCGTCGTGAGTTGGACGCCGGGCGGGATAGACGGAATTTCAGCAGTTGATTTTGCAAGCGACATTGTAAGATTAAACATGAGGTATCCCTCGCGCGCCATGCCAAAAACGCGAGACTTCAATCAACTTTTTCTCTGGCTGCACACGATAAACAAGCCGCGCACGTTGTCTTAACTTGCAACCGGCTTCGTTTCCGTTTTCAATTTTTCCTGCGGCCAGAACGGTTTCCGAAAGGCGTCGGTGAAATCGTAGCCGTTCTGAAAATCGTCGCGCGTGTCTTTTTCCGTGCGCGCAAGTAAACCGATCTCGACCATGTTGAAAACGATTTCGCCGAAGTTCTGGCAGTTGCGGATGCCCCATTCCTCGAACACGGTTGCCGCCATCGGGCCGAACTGTTGCAGCGCGTATTGCCGCAAACCGTCGAGCAGTTCCTGACCGGTGACGTGCCGCACCTTGCCCAGATTTTCGCGACCGACAATTTTCTGCGTGAAGTCGAGCGCCTCGCGCATGAACAAATACGCGTCGCGATGAAAACGGTTGTCCGCCGCGAGGATTTGATCCAGCGCTTCGTCAAAATTGACTTCTTGCATATCAGGGTTTGGCCGGCTGGCTGCTCGTCGTGGCCGGATGCGCGGTGCGGTAATACTTCACCACTAGTCCCGTTACGAGGAGAGTAATGACGAGGCAGATGATGAATTGTTCCTGCTTCGTCAGCCAGTTCATGCCGACAATGTAGCTGAAATCGGTGCAACGGCAACCTCTCGTATGCAATCCGATTGGAAATGGGAATAATTCAAACTGGGGATTCTCACCAATTAGTTGCGCCACAACTTGCGCTGTGCACAACATATTGTGGTTTTCTCTTTACACAAACCGCTCGCTTTGGTTGGCTAGTCGAAACAGATTATGTATCTCAAAAATTTAACGGTTTTCGGCTTCAAATCCTTCGCGGACAAAACCGCGCTGAATTTTCAGCCCGGCGTCACGGCCATCGTCGGCCCGAACGGCTGCGGCAAATCCAATGTGTCCGACGCCATCCGCTGGGTGCTCGGCGAGCAGTCGGCCAAGGCGTTGCGCGGCGGTGAAATGGCCGACGTGATCTTCAACGGCACGGACGGCCGCAAACCGATGGGCATGGGCGAAGTCTCGCTGACGCTCGGCGGTGTGGACGGCGAAAATCTTCGCGCGGCGGGCGTCGAAGTCGCCTACGACGAAGTCACGCTCACTCGCCGGATTTTTCGCGACGGTGGCAGCGAATATTTTCTGAACAAAACTCCGTGCCGGCTCAAGGACATCCAGCAACTNNATCACGAAATTCAAATCGCAGAAAAAAGAATCGCTCCGCAAACTGGAATACACCGAGCAAAATCTTTTACGCGTCGCCGACACGATCAAGGAAGTGAAACGCCAGATCGGTTCGCTGCAACGCCAGGCCGGCAAGGCGAAACGCTATAAACAAATTTCGCTGGAACTGCAACACCTCGAAACGCAGCTCGCGCGGCATCAGTTTGATGTTTTGCTTGCGGAAATTTCTGAGAAAAATTCCGCCGTCGAAAATTTGCGGAACGAAATTGAAACTGGCTCGAACGATGTTCTGCGTTTTGAAAATGAAATTTCGCAATTGCGCGAACGGCTTTCGGATTTGGAACACGAAGTCGCCGCGCAACAGCAGCACGGGCTAGAATTGAAAGGCGAGGTTGACCGGCATGAAAGCCGGATTCAATTCAACGAAGAACGGCTCAACGAAATCGCGTCGCAAAATTCCAAGGCGCTCGCGGAGATTTCGCAGTCCGAAGAACGTCTTCGTGCTGCTGAGGAAGAATTGGCCGTCGTTACCGAAAAATTGTCCGCTTCGGAAATTGCGCTTGCGCAGCACAAGGAAAGTTTGCAATCGAAGCGCGACGATTTGCAAAAAGTAGAAAATGATCTGCGCGAACGGCAGGAATCATTGCGCGACGCGCAAGCCGCCGCGTTTGCCGCCGCGCAGGATTTGACGCACATCCGCAACGAAATCACCGCGCTCGATTTGCAGAAGCAGGGCAACACGATCCGCCTCGAAAAACTTTCCGCCGAAAAAGTGCAGCTTGAAGAAGAACGCACGCGGCTCGAATCGCGCCTGCACGAATTCACTGCGAGCGTCGAAGTCGAAAAACTGAACGTCGCGACGACGCGCGGCTCGGTCGAGCAGCGGCAGAATCGTTTGCGCGAATTGCAGACGGAATTGCAAAATTCNNTCCGTCGAGCAGGATCAATTTTTGCAGCAGCAGGCCGAAAAGCGTTCGCGCCTGACCGTGCTCGAACAGCTCGAAGGTTCGCGCGAAGGTTTCGACGCGGGCGCGGTCGCGGCGTTGCGCCAGTCGCGCTCGGTCATCGGCTCGCTCGCGGATCGCATCCGCGTGCCAGATGAATTTGTCGTCGCCGTTGAAAATGCGCTCGGCCATCACCTGCAACTCGTTTTGACCGAGCAACCGGAATCCGCGCAGGAAATTCTCGCCGACTTGAGCGCGAATAAATCCGGTCGCGCGAGCGTCGCCGCACTTTCCATTTCAATTCCCGACGACAAGCAACTTGTTTTCGGCGGCGAATTGTCGGCGGATGAAAATAAGACTGCGGCGACAAACGGTTTGAAGCAAGGTCAGATCGTCCGCGCGCTTGACGTGGTTCAAACCGATCCGTCCGTGGACAAACTTTTGCGCGCGCTGCTTGGCCGCACATTCATCGCGTCGGATTTGCCGACGGCGACGGCGCAAATCCAGAATGGCCACGCGGGCTGCGATTTTGTCACGTTGACTGGAGATCTGTTGAGCCGTCACGGAATTTACACGGGCGGTTATTTGAACGGCCTCGGAAGTTCCAAAGCGCCCGGCTCGATTCTTGGCCGTAAAAATCAGATCACCGAACTGCAAAATGAATTGGCGGAAATTCAGAATCGCGTCGCCGAGGCGAGCCGCAAACGCGGTGCGCTGTTGAGCGAGCAGACGGAATTGCAGGCGAGCTTGCAGGCCGCGCAGACGGAATTGCGTGAGCAGGAAGTCGCCATTGCCACGCGCGAAGGCGAATTCAACGCGCTGCAAAATTCAAATCGCCTGCTGCACCAGAAAATTGACACCGTCGTTTTTGAAGTCCAAAGCCTCGCGGCGCAGGAGCAGGAAGGTTTGCAAAAACGCAACACGCTGACGGCGCAGTTGAACGAATTGGAAACGCGCGAACGCGCCGCGCAGGAAAATGTCGCCGCATTGACAAACGAATTGGAAAATTTGCGCCAACAGCGTGACACCGCGAACGCCGCGCTGACCGAAAGCAAAATCGCGCTCGCATCGGACGAGCAGCTTGCGGCGTCGTTCCGCCAGCAGCAGCAATCGTTGGCGCAGCGCATCCGCGAACTTGCGCAAGTCATTGAGCAGCGCAAGGGTGAGTGTTCGTCGTTCATTTCGCGCAAGGAACTGGCGGAATCGGAGATTCAGGAATCGCGCGGGCAGATTGAAAAAATTTCGCACGAGCGCGCGCAAGTCAACGCGCAAGCGGCGGAATTGCTCGCGCAAAAAAATTCGCAGGAAATGGAGATCGCGGCGCGCGACGAAAGTTTACGCTCGCAGCGCAGCCGTTTGACGGAATTGCAAAATCAGCGCGGCGGGATTGAAGTTGAACTGGCGCAGAAAAAAATGTCCGTGCAAAACCTGCGCGAAAAAATCCAGCAGAAATACCACATCAGCCTCGACGACATCCGCAGCGAGTGCATCACGATCACCTATGCCGACGAAGGGCCGGCAAAAGTTCAGACGCTTTCGCCCGAAGAAATGGCGGCGGCGGGGGCGGCGACGGATTGGAACGCGGTCGCGCAGCAGATCGAGGCGTTGCAAAAACGGCTCGATGAAATCGGGCCGGTGAATCTCGTCGCGATTGAAGAATACGAGGAGACCGAGCAGCGTCATCAATTTCTCACGACGCAGCACGATGATTTGGTCAACGCCAAGACGCAGTTACTCGAAGTCATCAACCGCATCAACACGCAGACGCGGACGATGTTTTTGGAGACGTTCGAGAAAATCCGCGACAATTTCCGCGCGATGTTCGTGGACGTTTTCGGCGGCGGCAAAGCCGATTTGATTTTGTCGGATGAAAACGACGTTTTGGAAAGCGGCATCGAAATCGTCGCGCGTCCGCCGGGAAAACAATTGCAGAGCATTTCGCTGTTGTCCGGCGGCGAACAGACGATGGTCGCGGTGTCGCTGCTGTTCTCGATTTATCAGGTGAAGCCGAGTCCGTTCTGCGTGCTAGACGAATTGGACGCCCCGCTAGACGAGTCGAACGTGATCCGGTTTGTGAAAATATTGCAGCGGTTCCTCGCGCACTCGCAGTTCGTCATCATCACGCACAATAAGCGCACCATCGGCATGGCGGACGTGCTTTATGGCGTGACGATGGAGGAACACGGCGTGAGCAAAATCGTCAGCGTGAAATTCCACAAGGCGGACGAAACGTCGGTGCTGCCGCAAAATCCCGAGCCGGTCGCTGCGTAAATTCTATTTTTGAAAACAAAAAAGGCCGCGCGTTAGCGCGGCCTTTTTTATTTAACGGCAAGTTGTCTTACCACGAATAATGCACGGTGTAAGTCACCGTTTTTTCTTCGTCGGGTTTGACGGGAATACGGAACTCTATGGTCTGCGAATCTTTTTTCTCGAAGTCGTCGGACTTGGCGGTGATGTCCCAGTTGCTCCAGCGATAAAGATGTTCGACGACGCGGATTTCTACTGCGTCAGTCTTTTTGCGGTTGCGCAGCTTGATCTCGAACGATTCGTCAATCCACTTGTCGCCGGTGTCCACGCGGAAATTGGTCTGCTTGCGCTCGCCGACCAGATCAAATGAATTGCCGGTGGTCACGCGCACGGTCTCGTTGCGCGGCGTGTGGTCAATCGTGTTCTCGCCGACGAACTGCAACTGGCCGTCGTCGTCGCGGCGATAAAAGCGCAGCTTGCCGGCGGGCAGCGCGATGCCGAGCTGGTTCGTCTCGGCGTTCTTGAACTCGCGCATGACGGTGATTTTTTTATTTCCTTCCGTGCCGTAATTCTGGTCGTAATTCAAACCGTAAAATTGATAACCCGCCGCGCCGTCGTAAACGTAGATCGTCGGCGCATACATTTTTTCGGCGTGGACAAATTCAACCTGCTTGGTTTCGTGGTCGTGCAGCGTGGTCAGGCGTGCGATAGAATAAAGATGAAATTCGTCGAAAGCTTTTTCAGTGACGGCTGCGGAATTATCCTCCATTGCTTCCATAACCATCGCTTTTCGCGCTCCGCCGAAAAACCCCATTGGCTGCGGCGGCTGAATTTTATTCACATCGCCGGCCATTAATTTTATTTTTGCGTCCACAAACGTTTTGCCGCTGTTGTTGTTCATCGTGATCCAGCCGACCAAATCCACGAGGTCGCCTTTTTCCGGCGAGACGAGATTGTAGCTGGCGCTCCAGTCGAAGCCCTCGGTGACGTAGCCGACTTCGGCGTCGAATGCGCCAGGCTTGTCGGATTGCAGCAGCCAGTTGAACGCGGGCTTGAGAATCGTGTCATCGCCGAGGTCGGGAAACAACGGCTGGCCGGGCAAGGAGAATTGAAGTTTGCCGTTCACTTCGATGATCGGCGACTGCGCCTCGCCGCCGGGAACGTAGCCGCTGCGGATGATTTTGCCGGGAATCAGTTCGGGCGTCTGTGTGCTGTCCTTCATCCGCAGATTTTGGAAATCAATCGTCTTGCCCTCGTTGAGCGAGAGCAGCAATTCCTGCGAAACGGGGTCGTTGCGATAATTTTGCTCAAGGATTTGCAGTGAATGTTTGCCGGACGGGTCGCGCAAAATCACGGAATCCGGCTCGACCTGTGCCGTCGCGCCGGGGTAAACCACGGCATTCGCGCCGGCCTTCAAGTCGAGCGGCACGGTGTCGCGCACAACGGCGAAGTTTTGGTTGTAGATGGTGAGCGCGGGCTCGGCGGTGGCCGAAAGCACGGCGGCAGACAGGATGGTCAGAGTCAGTTTTTTCATAAGTTATGACATAGCGTCAGAGGGTTGGACGGGACTTGTCTAAAAATGCTCCCGTGTGGAAACAGTGGCAAGCAGTTTTATTTCCGTGCGGCAGGATTTGCAGCGGACGGGTTGAAACCGGTGAAATAAAATTCTTCGTTCCGTCGTTCGTTTGTTGTTAAACTTTTTACCATATGAAGTGGACACAAACTTTGATTCCCACATTGCGCGAAGCTCCGGCTGACGCGGAAATTGTTTCGCACAAACTTTTATTGCGCGCCGGCCTGATCCGCAAATTAGCGGGTGGCGTTTATACATTTCTGCCGCTAGGACTGCGCGCGTTGCGCAAGGTGGAAAAAATCATTCGCGAAGAAATGGATCGCGCCGGCGCGGTGGAAGTGCTCATGCCCGCGCTCCAGCCGCCGGAAATCTGGGAGGCCAGTGGTCGCGCCGAAACCGCCAGCAACGTTTTGTTCAAGGTCAAGGACAGCGCCGGCCGCCAATGGTTTTTGAGTCCGACCGCCGAGGAGGTCATCACCACGCTCGCGGCGAACGAAATCAATTCCTACCGCCAGTTGCCGAAGAATTTTTACCAGATCAGCTTGAAATTTCGCGACGAGATCCGCCCGCGTTTCGGGCTGATGCGTGCAAAGGAATTTATCATGAAGGACGCGTATTCGTTCGACACCACGGACGAAGGGGCGATGGCGAGCTATAAAAAAATGTATGACGCCTACACAAATATTTTTGCGCGCTGCGGTCTGAAGGCGTTTCCCGTCGAGGCCGACACCGGCGTGATCGGCGGCAATTATTCGCACGAATTCATGGTGCCCGCCGAGACGGGCGAAAATGAAGTCGCTTTTTGCGAAGCGTGCGGCTACGCGGCTAATATCGAGAAGGCGACGAGTGGAATTCCCAAAACCGGCGCGCGCGAAATCGGCGCGGCGATTGAAAAATTTGCCACGCCCGGCGTCGTGACGATTGAGGCGTTGAGCAAGGAACCTTACAAAATTCCCGCCAACCGCCAGATAAAAACATTGGTTTATATTGCTGACTCGAAACCGGTTTTGATTTTGATCCGCGGCGACGACCAACTGAACGAAACCAAATTTGCGGCGAAGACCGGTGCAGTTGCCGTGCGTGCAGCAACTCCTCAGGAATGTTCAGATACACTTGGAGCAAAGCCAGGAAGCCTTGGTGCCATAAATTTACAATTTGAACATCTTACGGGAAAAGTCCGTGATGAAATGTTAGAAATAAGGAAACATTTGGGTTTTGATAGTTTCAAAATTTACGCCGACGAGCGTTTGCAGGGCGCGAACGACATGACCACCGGCGCGAACGAAGATGGTTTCCATTTGAAAAATGTCTCCATCGAACGCGACATCAAGGTGACGGCGTGGTTCGATTTACGCACTGTCAGCGCGGGCGAGCCGTGCGTGAAATGCGGCAAGCCGTTGAAAATTCGCCGCGCGATTGAAGTTGGCCATGTGTTCAAGCTTGGCACGAAATACAGCGAGAAGTTGAACGCCACGTTTCTCGACGAGGCCGGCGCGCGCAAGCCGAGTGTGATGGGTTGTTATGGCATCGGCGTGACGCGCACGTTGCAGGCGATCATCGAGCAGGGCAACGACAAGGATGGTGTCGTCTGGCCGCTGAGCGTCGCGCCCTATCAAGTTTGCATCACGCCGCTCGCCGTCGCGCCGGAAAGTGAGGCGATGAAACTGGCGGAGAAATTTTATGCCGAACTTTCCGCCAAAAGCATTGACGTGATTCTCGATGACCGCGACGAACGGCCGGGCGTGAAATTTAAAGACGCGGATTTAGTCGGCTTTCCCATTCGCATCGCGCTCGGTGAAAAATCTTTGGCGAAAGGCGAGGTGGAAATCAAGCCGCGCAATGGTGCCGTTCAGTTTGTGAAGATTGACGTGGCGGTGGAAGCCGTTCTGGCATTGGCCAAAGCGGTTTAAGTTCGATTGCGATCCAGACACTCGCGGACGACCTTGATGAGTTCGGCGTGACTGTAAGGTTTTTGGATGAAGCTGGCGTTGGTGCGGTTGAGCAGTTGGGGGCTGATGTCATCGGAAGTGTAGCCGCTCATGAAGACGACCTTGAGTTCCGGGGCTTCGGTCAGCAGACGTTCGGCGAGTTCCACGCCGGAAACGCCTTCGGGCATCACCATGTCGGTGAGCAGCAAATCAATCTTGCCTTTGTGTTGTTGCCAGAGCGCGATGGCGGCGGGACCGGACGCGGCTTCCAAAGTGCGATACCCGGCGTCTTGGAGGATTTCGCGTGCGAGCTCGCGCAACATTTCCTCGTCCTCGGCAATCAAAATGAATTCGTCACCGCCGAGGACGGGCAGGGCGTCAGCTGTTTCGAACGGGTGGGTTTCCATCAAAGTTTCGGCGTTGGCAGGAAGATAGACTGTGAACGTCGAGCCGCAGCCGGGCTGGCTCTGGACTTCGACCCAGCCGTTGTGCTGGCGCGCAATGTTAAATACGGTCGCGAGGCCGAGTCCGGTGCCCTTGCCGACATCCTTGGTTGTGAAAAATGGTTCAAAAATATGGGCCCGCGTTTCCTCGGTCATGCCGCAGCCGGTGTCGGTGACTTCAAGTTTGACGAAATGTCCGGAGGCGGATTCAGGATGGATTTCGGCGTGCTCGGGACCGACAAAGGTTTCAGAAATCTCGATGATCAACGTGCCGCCGTTGGGCATGGCGTCGCGGGCGTTGCTGGCGAGGTTCATGACGATCTGTTCAATCATGCTCTGGTCGGCGTGGACGAGCGGCAGGATCAGCGGACTTTTGAAACGCAGCTTGATGGTTTCGCCGACGAGGCGTTCAAGCATATTGCTGGTGCTGCCGACAACTTCGCGGAGGTCGAGCAGCTTCGGCTGCATGACGTTTTTGCGGCTGGTCAAAAGCAATTGCCGCGTCAGCCGCGCCGCGCGGTCGCCGGCGGAATAAACCTGCGTGAGGGACTCTTTCGCGTCCGTTGAAAGCGTTTCGTCGGCGAGTAGCCGGCTGGTGTGACCTTGGATGATCGTCAGCATATTATTAAAATCATGCGCGATGCCGGCGGCGAACTGGCCGAAGGTCTTCATCTTTTCGGATTGAAGCAACTGCGTTTCGAGATTCAAACGCGTGGTGATCTCTTCGCCGTAGCAATGCACCACGCCGCTATCCGGCAGCGGATTGAACGACCATGAAACCGTGTGACTGCCAATCTTGGTGAGCAAACCGGTCTGGCCTTGGTTCGATGTGAGGCAGTCCTTGACGATTTGCAAAAAATTCTCCGGCAGCGTCTGCTGCGGATGTTCCTGGCCGAGCGCGGCGGCGAGTTTTTCGGCGGCGTCGTTGAAATAAGTCACCGTGCCGTCGGCGGCAACTTCCAGCGCGGCGTTGGGATTTTCCTTCACGAACGCCGCGAGTTTGCCCGTCTCGGTCTCGGCCTTGATGCGTTCGGTGGCCATGCCGACGACGTTGGCGATCGCGAGCAGAAACTGGACGTCGTCGGGCGAAAAATCCCGCTGATGCGTCGTGTGCGCCGCGAGCACACCGAAAGGTTTGTTCCGCGTCGGAATCGCCACAGCCACGCCGCTGGTCACGCCAAGCTCCGCCAGCAATGACGATTTGGCGAATTTATTTTCTTGGCTCCAGTCATTCACCACCGATACCTCGCCGGTCTCCGCCGTCCAGGACATCTGCGATGGTTTTTGGTGCAGCAACGTGGTCTCGCCCGTGACCTTGGGTGCGAGGCCAAAAACGGCGAGCGGATATAACTGTCCATCCGGCAGCCGTTGAAACAACATCGCGTATTCCACCGCGAACATTTCCGCCACGCGATAGACCGCTTGTTCGTAGATGACCTGTAGATCGCGGTTCGTCAGCGCGCACTGGCCCACGGCTGCCACGGAAGTCTGCTGCATCGCGCGGTTGAGGAATTTTTTCTCGATTTCATCGCGCTCCTTCTGGCGCTGCTGCAAAGCCGCCGCCATCGCGTCAAACTTTTGCGCGAGCTGGCCGATTTCGCCCTCGGCCTCCTTCAAGCCCGACCGCGCCTGCAAATCACCGGACGCCAGCCGTTGCACCGCGCGCATCAACGCTCGGACTTGGCGCAAAATAAAATGTTCACCGCCATACCACGCCGCGATCAGCGCCAGCATGCCCACGATGAAACTGTCCCACGGCACGCTCGTCGCATAATAACGCAGCCATTCCGGCGCGTAAGCCCAGAACCAGTCTTGATTAACGATGAACGTCAGCACCAACGCCGGGGAAATCCAAAGAAAAACGCTCGCGACCAGTTGCACGCGCAGGCTGTAAAATTTTTTTATGAATTTAGGCAGCATTCTGAATACGCTGACTATAATCAAAATCCTCGGCGGAAAAAATACATTTCAATCTTGAACCGCCAATGCCACCGATCGTCCGTGCGGCAGTCGGCCCAAGTGAAAAATCAAATGGCCATGAAGCCATTCGCGCAGTTCGCCGCCCTGCGTCGGACTCAACTGGAGGCGGGAAATCATTTTCCAGTCGGCCTCAGCCAGCGCCCCGACGATTTTCTTCGCACCCGGTGTCAAACGTGTTTGTGTCAAGTCCGGCGCGAGTCCAAGTTCGTGCAGCAATTTCAATTCGAGCGCAAAAATGGTTTGCGCCGATGGTTTCTGTTCGCACAAAAACTCAAGAAAATCGCGCGTGAGTTCAAAAATATCCGGCAGCGGCGTCTCCGTTTCCGTCGTTTGCTCCAGAAAATTGGCTGCGTAGGCCGCTTGTTGTAATTTCAAAATGTCCGCGCGGATCGCGCCGTGCGTCTCATTCAACTTCACTTCGCGCAGCGTGTGCAGATCGGAACGGCGGCTGCGGCTGAAAGAAAAATCCGCCGCGTAAAACAGATCGAGCTTGCCAGCGAACGGCGACTTTGGTCGGCGCGCGCCTTTCGCCACGGTCGCGATGCGCCCCAGTTCCGGCGTGAGCCAATGAACGATGAGGCTGGTTTCCGTCAGCGGACGCGTGCGCAGGATGAGGCCGCTGGCGTTTTCGACGTTCACTTTTTCGGTGGGAGTTCCGGCGAGATTGAACCGAGGCTGACGATGTATTTGATGCCGTCAGCCACGCTCATGTCGAGTTTCGTCACTTTTTCTTCCGGCACGAGGATGAGAAAACCAGAGGTCGGATTTGGCGTCGTCGGCACAAAAACGCAGAGGACGTTCTCCTTGGTTTTTTGCTGCACCTCGCCCTGCTGCTCGTTCGTGATGAAGCCGATGGAATAGATTCCTGCGCTCGGAAACTCGACCATCACTACGGTTTTGAACGAATGTTTATTGCCCGCGAACGCCTCGTTCACCTGCTTGATCGCGCCATAAAATTTGTTGAACAGCGGGACGTGCATCATCGCCGCGTCCAGCCATTCGATGAGGCGTTTGCCGATGTAATAACGCGCCAGCAGTCCAACCGCCGTGATCAGTGCCACGGCGAGCAACAGCGCCAGCGCGCTCCAATACCAGAACATTCCGCCCTTGCCATTTTCCGCGTGCGTGATGGTTTTGGGGACGAAAAATAGCAGCAGATCCGTCAGGTTGGAGACCGTCTTGAACAGCCACATCACCGCCGCGATCGAGACGATCGCCGGCAGCGTCACCGCCAGCCCGGTGAAAAAACTGGCGCGCCAGCGGTAAAAAATAGACTTCCTCATGCCGACATTTTAGCCGTCCGGGAAAGTTCTGCGAGGGTAAATCTTTGCGCCAGCCGCCGCACCAGCCGGTTTTCCTCGCGCTTCATCTTGCACCGCAAATGCGGTTTCGAATCGTCATGGCCGAGCAGATGCAAAATACCATGGACAATGTAACGCACGATTTCCGACTGCCAGCTTGTCTTAAAATTCTTCGCCTGTAAAATCGCCTCGTCCACGCAGACAAACAGTTCGCCATGCAATTTTAATTCTGACTTCTGGCTTCTGGCTTCTGGCTTCGCGTAGCCGAACGTGATCACATCCGTCGAACCTTCGTGCTGGAGAAAATCCCAATTCACTTTCGCCATCGCCTTTGCGCCGACCAGATTGATGCCGAGTTCCGCTTCGGCAATTTTTAATTCAGCAAACGACGCGCTGATAATTTCTTTCAACAACTGCGTGTTGATTTTTTTCGTCCGCTGCCGGTTGGCGATGACGATGTTCATTCCGCCTCAATGGTCTTGGCCGTGCCGCGATGCGTCTCGTAAGCTGCGATGATGCGTTGCACCAGCGCGTGCCGCACCACATCGCGCTTGGAAAATTCCACGATGGCGATGCCCTCCGTGTGCTTGAGCGCGCGATGCGCCTCGACCAGGCCGGAATGTTTATGCGTCGGCAAATCCACCTGCGTCTCGTCGCCCGTGATGACTGCCTTCGAGCCGTGACCGAGCCGTGTGAGAAACATCAGCATCTGTTCGGCCGTGGAGTTTTGCGCCTCGTCCAAAATGATGAATGCATTGTTCAACGTGCGCCCGCGCATATAAGCGAGCGGTGCGATTTCAATCGTGCCACGCTCCGTGAGCTTCACGATTTCCTCGGCCGGCATCATGTCCTGCAACGCATCGTGCAGCGGACGCAGATACGGCGTAATTTTTTCGTAAAGATCACCCGGCAAAAACCCCAGCGCCTCGCCCGCCTCGACCGCCGGCCGCGTCAAAATAATCCGCGAAACTTTTCCCTCGCGCAGCGCCGACAACGCCGTCGCCACCGCCAGATACGTTTTGCCCGTGCCCGCCGGACCGATGCCAAACGTGATGTCGTGCTTGCGGATCGCATCAATGTATTTTTTCTGCCCGACCGTTTTCGCTGTCACGCCCGCCTTGCGCTCGTGCGTCTGCACGCGGTCACTCACCATGTCTTTCAACGTCGTTGCGCCTTCGTGCTTCACGACTTCCAGCGCATGTGTGAACTCGCGGTTCTTCACCGGCGAACCAGCCTTGAGCAAATTTTCCAGCGACGCAAAAAAATGTTTCGCGCGCGCAATGTTCGCAACCGTTCCGTCAAGTTTGATCCAACCTTCGCGCGCCGTCGCTTTGACGCCGAGCTCCGTTTCTAGCGCTGCCAGATTGCGCGGTTCGTGGTTGAACAGTTGCTGCGCAAATCGCGCGTTCTCGTAATGAAGAGTTTCAGTGGCCACGATAAAATTATTTGGCAAGTTCCGTCCGCAGTTTCGCCGCGATCTCCTTCAGCGCATCGGGCACGACGCCGGTGTTCGCGATGACTGGCATGAAGTTCGTGTCGCCATTCCAGCGCGGCACGATGTGGATGTGCAGGTGTTCCGCGATGCCCGCGCCCGCGACCTTGCCGAGATTGATGCCGATGTTGAATCCGTCCGGCTTCATCACCGCCGTCAGCGCGTTGCTGCAACGGCGCACAAGTTTCCACAATTCGGTGAGTTCATCGTCCGTGAGTCCATTCAAATCCGGCACTTCTTTGTAAGGGACGACCATCAAATGTCCGCCGTTGTAAGGATAGCGATTCAGCAGCGCAAAACACGTCCGCTCGCGCACGACGATGAAATTTTCCACGTCGTCGGACGATTGCGCGATGCGCGCGAACAAACCTTCCTTGAGTTCCGGCTTTGGCGACAAAATATATTCGATGCGCCACGGCGCGTGGAGTGTGTCCATGCGGAAAACTTAAAACGCGCGGCGAATAAAGGAAATGAAATTGTCGCGCGAAGGACACGAAGTCAGCGGACGCCCCGATTATTTAAGTGAATTACTTAACTGTCTGTTTAATGTTGTCGAAATAAACATCATGGCCTTTTATTTCAACTTTTTTCCATAGATTTGTTTCTTGCTCTAGTTCCGTGTATCTAATGACGATTTTTGCATCGCTCGGAAATTCCAATGTGTCCCATTCGGGCACGCCAATGTCATTGTATAATATATTTTTATTATTTCCAAAGACCATTGGCAAAGACCTATTGAATGGAGAGCCTACAATCAATCCCGCAAACCCTCGAATAAATCCTACATGCCAATTTAGAATCGCATTGATGCTTACAGGAACTGGAGCGTTTGGCAGCAAAACGAATATACGGGTATTCCATGCTGTGCGTTGAATCGTTACTCGCTTCACATCATTCATTGAAATAATTTCAAAATGTGAACGTGCATATAGTCCTGTTATCATTCTGGTTTCAAGTTGCAGATTTTCTTTCCGCAGTTCTTCAACTTGTTTTTCTGTTGCAAAATTGTTGGAATGAAGTTCCTCAATCTGAAATGAAAGTTGCACGTTGGTCATTCCGATTTTAGCGACAAGCAAGCCAGCTTCTTTCGCCGCTTTTTCGGCATTTCCGGCGCGTTCAATTGAGGCGGCAACAACCTTGTCAGATTTAGCAGCTTCATAAAATTCAAGAATCAATCCTGAAATAAGAACAATCGCCGAAATTCTTTTTGCCCAAGCCATTTTTCCCTTCATTTCTTTCCAATCAAAAATGACTTCGCCTGCTACTCCCAATAGCACAAGCAGAAGTCCGGGATGCCGTGTAGCAAAATCCCAACAATTAGATAATAATGCAAAGGCAAGAATCATTTGTCAGACGATTTGAACAAACTTAAAATCGCCGCCGCCGCGCGTCCCGCTGCGCCGGGTTCGCCAAGCGAGGAAATGATTTTGGCGAGCTGTGATTTAATTTTTGCACGGCGCGATTCGTCCTGCAACAATTCCAACGCAGCGCGCGACAAATTTTCCGGCGTCGCCTCATGCTGCACAAATTCAGGATAAACCGTCTCGCCCGCGAGCAGGTTGGGCATCGTCAGCGATTTCACCGTCACGATGCGTTTGGCGATTTGATACGTCAGCCACGAGGTTTTGTAGAGCGTCACCGTCGGCACGCCGAAGAACGCGCATTCCATCGTCACCGTGCCGGTCGAGGCCAGCGCGACATCGCTTTCCGCCAGCGCCCACGGCAATTCGCCAATCTGGATTTTTAAATTTAGCCCAAGTTTTGAAGCTGTCCCTTCAATAGTTTTTAAGGTCGGCGGTCCGGCCATTCGATATATTATTCCAGTCTTCTTGGCAAATTGCCACCACGCAGCACTGACAAGTTGCTGGTTGGGCAAAACCATTTTGAATTGGATTTTCGGGTCTTTTGAAACCATCAGTTTTGCCGCCTCAATCATTGCCGGAAGATGTTTCAGTAATTCACTCCTCCGGCTGCCGGGAAGTAAGAGAACCGTTGGTGCAGAATTTTCCAGCTTCTGCATTCTCAATTCTTCCTTCTGCATTCTTTCGACCATCGGGTGGCCGACGAACTCCACGCGCAATTGCGGCACGCGCTGCGCATACCAAGCCTTCTCAAACGGAAAGATGCTCAACAGCAGATCGTAATCGCGCGCCAGCTTGTCCGCGCGGCCCGGACGCGACGCCCAGACTTGCGGCGAGACGAACTGCACGATTTTCGGATCCCATTTGGAAAACGGATTTTCGCGGACGTATTTTTTGATCGCCTGACCGAAGCGCAGATTGAACCCGCCGAAATCGATCCCGATCACCACGTCCGGTTTCCGCTCGATGGCGAGCGCGAGCAACTGGTGGAACAGCCGCCGGAACTTCAAAATATTTTTCAGCACATCCGTGATGCCGATGACCGAGTGCTGCGTCAGGTCGAACGCCAGTTCCACGCCGGCGGCGGACATCTTCGTGCCACCTGCGCCGAAGAATTGCGCGTCTGGCAACTGGCCGCGCAAGGCGGACACCAATTCCGCCGCGAGCAGATCACCACTCGCCTCACCGGCGATGAGCATGAAGGTTTTCGGCTTCAAGACTTTTGATTCTGAATCTGCCGCGTGATTTCAAAGGCCAAGTCCAGCGCGCGTTTGGCGGATTCGCCGCTGACCATCGGGGTTTGCTGCGCGCGGACGCATTCGACGAAGTGTTGCAGTTCGAGCTTGAGCGGTTCGTCTTTGTTGATAGGCACCGGCTCGCGCACGATCTTGCGTCCGGCAAATTCGCTGACGATGGCGGAGTCTTTGCCGATGCCGAGCTTGGCCGCGAGAATTTTTTTGATGAACGGAGTTTCTTCTTCGCCATCGCGCGCGACGCGATACAGAAATCCTTCCTGCACGCGGTAATCGAGCGAGATGTAGCAGGGATTCGTCGGGCCGCTGAACACGCGGATCTTGCGCATGCGTTCAGGGCTGATGCGGCTGACGGTGAGATTCGCGATGCAGCCGTTGGCGAAGCGCAGGCGGGCGTTGGCGATGTCCTCGCTCTTGCTTAACACGGGAATGCCCACGCCGTCCACGCTGGTCACGGGCGATTTGACGAACGCGAGCACGATGTCGAGGTCGTGAATCATCAAATCGAGCACAACGCCGATGTCCATGGAGCGGGCCGGGTAGGGCGAGAGGCGATGGCATTCGATGAACTTGGGTTCGGTCGCGGCGGTCTGGAGAAATTTGAAAACGGGATTGAACCGCTCGACGTGACCGACTTGGAGAACGAGATTTTTCTTCAGCGCGAGTTCGCACAATTCGGCTGCCTGTGCGGATTCGCTGGTCATCGGTTTCTCGACGAGAACGTGTTTGCCCAATTCCAACAATTGTTTCGCGATGTCAAAGTGCGTCGTGGTGGGCGTGGCGATGTTCAGCGCATCGCTCGTAGCGGCGGCCTCGGCGACGGAATTGAAAACGCGCAACTTGTGTTTCTCCGCGATTTTGCGGGCGGTTTCGGCGTGCGCATCGTAAATGCCGGTGAGTTCAACTTCGCCAGCGGCGTGGAGTTCGGAATAAATGCGGGCGTGATGCTGACCCAGCGAACCGGTGCCGAGGACGGCGACTTTGACTTTTGCCATGCGCGAAGCTTAAAGTTCAGCGTTCGCGGTTCAAAGTTCAAAGTTCAGCGCAACTTTCAACTTTCAACTTTTAACTTTGAACAGTTACATTGTCGCCGTGCCAGTTCTCGCTTACATTCTTGTCGCAGTCGCGGCGTATTTGATCGGCTCGATTCCGACGGGGTTTCTCGTCGCGAAAGCTAAAGGCATAGACATCCGCAACGTCGGCAGCGGCAACATTGGCGCGACGAACGCCATGCGCGTCCTCGGCAAACCGGCGGGGATTTTCGTGCTGCTGATGGATGCCGCAAAAGGTTTTTTTGGCGTCGGGCTTGGCTATTTCATTTCAAAGGCTTTTGGCGCGACTGACAACCAAATTGAAACGAGTCGAATTCTTGCCGGAATATTTGCCGTGCTCGGACATAATTACACCTGCTGGCTGAAATTCAAAGGCGGCAAAGGCATCGCGACAACGGCGGGCGTTTATCTGGCGCTTGCGCCGTGGGCGGTGTTGGTGGGCTTGGTCGTTTTCATTTTGGCGGTGCTGTTCACGAAATATGTTTCGGTCGGTTCCATTGCAGCGGCCATTGCGCTGCCGGTGACAGTTTGGATCATGACGCCGCAAAATATATTTCTCGGCATCGTCTCAACGGCGCTCGGTGCGCTGGCGATTTACAAACACAAATCCAACATCCAACGGCTCATGGCCGGAACGGAAAATCGCCTCGGCAAAAAAGCTTCAACCACGGAGACAACGAAATGAGAATCACCGTGCTCGGCGCGGGCGCGTGGGGAACGGCGCTCGCCAAAATTTTGCAGGAGAACGGCAATGCCGTGACTTTGTGGGACAAAGACGGCGTGTTGCTGCAACACGTCCAGCGCGGGAAAAATGAAAAGTATCTGCCCGGCATTGCGCTGCCGAAAGATTGGAAAACGCAAACGGATTTCAAGTCGGCCATCGGCGGTGCGGAGTGCGTGGTGCTGGCGATTCCGTCGCAGGCGTTCCGCGAAGTTTCGGAAAAACTGAAAGGCCATCCGGGAATTTTTGTCAGCGTCACGAAAGGAATTGAATATGAAACCGGCGATACGATGAGCCGGATTTTGCGCGAGCTGGCACCGGCGGATCGCGTCGTGGCGTTGTCCGGGCCGAGCTTTGCGCGCGAAGTGGCGTTGGGAATTCCGACGACGGTGGTGTGCGCGTGCGAAAGTGACGGCACGGCCAAAACGGTTCAGGGACTTTTTCATCGGCCGGAATTTCGCATTTATCGCAGCACGGACATTCTTGGCGTGGAATACGGCGGCGCGTTGAAAAATGTCATCGCCGTCGGCGCGGGCGTGAGCGACGGACTTGGTTACGGTGACAACACGAAGGCCGGTCTGGTCACGCGGGCGTTGTCCGAAATGCGGCGGCTCGGCGTGGCGTGCGGCGCGCAACCGGAGACGTTTGCGGGCTTGAGCGGCCTCGGCGATTTGATGCTGACGTGTTTTTCAAAACAAAGTCGCAACCGCGATTTGGGCGAGCGGCTGGGTCGCGGCGAAACGATTGAGGCGATTGTCGCCTCGCATCCGAAATTGGCCGAAGGTTATCCGACGGCAAAATCGGCACACAAATTGGCGAAAGAAAAAAATGTTTCTACGCCGATCATTGACGAGGTTTTCGCGATGCTTTACGAGAACAAAAATCCGAAGTTGGCGGTGCGCGATTTGATTTCGCGTTCGTTCAAGGCGGAAGATTAATCAGCTTTGCGGCGACTCCCATTCGCTAATCGCAAAACGTTCGCCGCAGTCGAGGCATTGCGTGAGATTGAATTGAGCAGTGCAATGCGGACAAATTCCCTGTGTTAAAAACGTATCGAACGCCTGACCGCATTTGCCGCAGCGCCAGAGTTCGCCAAGCGGCGGTGCCGTTTTGCAGGACGGACACGCGCAGTCGGCGCGGCGTGGAATTTTGGCAATTTTCGCCAGCGCTCTCGCCTGCTTGAAACCGTTCCAGCAGTTCATGGCGATGAAAACTGCTATAAACCCGAGCCAGAGGGATTGGTCTACAATCACCAGAATGATCAACAGCGTCAGGCCAATGAACCCGATGATGCTCGCCGCAAACAAACTATTTGCGCGACCAAACGGATACCACAGCAGCGAACGTAGGATTTGTCCGCCATCTAGTGGATAAATCGGCATCAGGTTGAAAATCAAAAGGCCGATATTCATCCACCAGACATTATGCAGATAGTCATACAAGTCAGGATGGCTGTTATACCATTCTAGATGAGAGCTCACGGACACCAGCACGGAAAACACGGGAATCAAAACGACGTTGACCAGCGGGCCGGCGGCGATGCTCCAGAGTTGGGCACCGGGTCGTTGCGGTGGTGAGACGTAGGCCACACCTCCGAGCAGCCAGAGAACAATGTCGTGAGTTTTGCCGCCGACCTGACGGCAGGCAAGCTGATGACCGAATTCATGCGTCAGCACGATGGCGAACAGGGAAAGATATTCCACGACATTCCAAACCAGCGAAGAATAAACATGAGTCCGATATTGAAAGGAATAAACCGCGGCTAGAAACCACATCCAATGCACATATACCGTGATGCCGAACAACCGAAAAATTTTAAATGAGCCTTTGGTCGTAGGCATATATTACAATACTTGCTTGACGAGTTTCAACAATTCGGCGTGCGACTCGACGGCTTTGAATTGCGGAAACTCCGACTTCACTTTTTCGGGCGCGTGGATTAGAAAACCTGCGTTCGCCTCGCCAAGCATCGCGGTGTCGTTGTAGGAATCGCCAGCGGCGATGACGCGATAGTTCAGTGATTTCAGCGCGGCGACGGATTTTTGTTTTTGATTCGGCTGGCGCAATTCGTAGCCGGTAATTTGATCGTTCGTCACGAGTAGACGATGGCAGAACAACGTCGGCCAGTTCAGTTGCTTCATCAGCGGTTGCGCGAATTGCTCGAAGGTGTCGGATAAGATTATGACCTGCACGAGTGAGCGAAGTTCGTCGAGAAATTCTTTTCCGCCGGGCAACGGTTTCAACGTGCCGATAACCTCTTGAATCTGCGAAAGCTTGATACCGTGCTGATCCAAAATGCCGATGCGATAATTCATCAGCTTGTCGTAGTCCGGTTCGTCGCGCGTGGTGCGACGCAGTTCAGGGATTTTGGTTTTGTCGGCGACGGCAATCCAGATTTCGGGCGTCAGGACGCCTTCCATGTCCAGAGTAACAATGGTTTGTTTCATCGGCGCGGAGTTTTTCAAAACGCGACGTAGCTGTCCAGCCTTGCGAAATTATTTAAGTTCGGGATGCGCGGCGAGCAGCGTCGCAAATCCATTTTTGGCGTTGGCGGAATTCGGATCCATTCGCAGCGCGTCGCGGTATTGTGCGGCGGCCTCGTTAAATTTTCCCTGCTTGACCAGCGTTTCGGCAAGGTGGATGTGCGCGGGAACAAATTCAGGCTGTAGCCGGAGCGTGGCGGCAAAGCAGCGTGTGGCGTCCGGCCAGTGCTGGTTTTGCAAAAAGAAAACGCCGAGGTTGAACTGCGCGTCGGGATTGCCGGGGTCAAGCTGCGCGGCGGCGGCGAGATGCTCGAAAGCCGCGTCTTTCAGGCCAAAACCGATCAGGCAGACGCCGAGGTTGAACTGGCTGACGGCGTAGCGCGGTTCGATGCGGACAGCCTCCTCATAAAGCGCGCGGGCGCGGGCATTGTCGCCGGCCTGCTCGAAAGTTTTACCTAGCGCGTTGTCGGCCACATAATTATTTTGTGTCACCGCCAGCGCGTGAAGGAACAGGGTTTCGCTGTCCTGCCAGTAGGCAATCTGCAACGACGTGGTCAACACGCAGCCGACCAGCGCACTGCCGCCGATGAGCGATAAAATTATTTTTCCATTTGGCCGGTTCTCGCAAAATTCCGCCGCGCCCCACACGAGCACGCTGAACAGGCCGATGCTGGGAATATAAAAATAGCGATCCGCCATGGATTGCGCGCCAACCTGCACGAAGCCAATGACCGGAACCAGCGTGCCGAGAAACCAAAACCAGCCGGACGCCAGCCACGGACCGCGTCGGAGCAGCACCAGTGCCAGAATGGAAATGAATCCCAGCAGCAGTGTCGCACCGGCGATCGCGGCGACCGGCCAGTGATAGACGTAGGGATAAATGATGGCGAGGTCGGCCGGCCAAAAGGTTTTTTCAAGATAGCGAACGTAGGCGACCGGCACATTGCCGAGCCGGCTCGACCACCCGACCGAACTCACCGCGCCCACACTGCGCTGGGCGAAGAACGTCACCGTGCAGAGCGCTAACGACAAAAGGAAGAAGGGAATTTTTTCAATGAGCAGGTTTTTTGAGTTCTGAATTCTGAATTCTGAATTCTGAATTCGGTTCAGCGGCCACACGTCCACCAGCAGCAGCGTGAACGGCAGCGTCACGGCCATCGGTTTGGACAGCATCGCCAGTGCGCAAAGGACCAGCGCGAGCGCGTAACAGTTTTTTGATTTTGAATTTTTTATTTTTGAAAAATTTGCGTAACCCGCGTAGGCGATGATCGTGAGCAGCCAGAAAAATGTGCTCAAAACGTCTTTGCGTTCCGAGACCCACGCGACGGATTCCACATGCAGCGGATGCCACGCAAACAGCGCGGCGACGAATGCGCTGCGCCATTCAAAGCCGGTGGCGGAGCGCAGAAACGCGAACAGCAGCAGGGTGTTTGTGATGTGGAACAGCACGTTGACGAGATGGTGTCCGCCAGCGTTGGTGCCGAAAAGCTGGCAGTCAATCATATGGGAAAGCCAGCTCGCCGGATGCCAGTTGCCGACGTGGATGCCGTTGAACGCCCAGACGAGTCCGTGCCACGTCAGCCCGGCTTGGGTGACGGGATTATCGGCGACGTATTCATCATCGTCGAAATTGATGAACGGATAACTGGTGACTGGCCAGTAAAGCGCGAGAGTTCCGAGCGCGAGCGCGAGGCAGGCGAACAAAAAAAACTTTTTATCCGTGCGCACGTCCGTCATACGTCAAAGCCAAACCGCCTCCGGCTGCCGCGATTTGAAGCGCAACGTCTCGGTGTAGCCGACGCTGCGGGCGAGCGCGACCGCGTCGCTGAAATTCATGCCGACTTCTTCCGGCGCGTGCGCGTCCGAGCCGAAGGTGATGGGAATATGTTTGTGAAAGGCGAGCTCCAGGAAGTTGCGGCTGGGATAAATTTCCTGGCAGGGTTTCCGCAGGCCGGCAGTGTTCAGTTCGATCGCACAACCGACCTTCGCGGCGGCGTTGAGAAATTTTTCGTAGAGCGGCGTGCAATCCTGCGCGGGGCGGATGCCAAATTTTTTCGGCAAATCCGCATGGCCGATGATCTCAAACAACTTTGATTCCGCCGCGAGCGTGAGCCGGTCGAAATAAATTTGCCAGACTTCAAAGGCGTCGCGTTTTTTCCATTCGGAAAGTTTGGCCGGGTTGTCAATGTCCCACGCATCGGAAACGTAGTGCACGCTGCCGATGAAATAATCCCACGGCTGCCGCGCGGCGAGCTGGCGAATCCAATCTTCGTGGCCGGGCAGGTAATCCACTTCGAGCGCGAGGCGGATTTGGAGCTGTGGAAATTCTTTCTGTGCGCGGCGGACTTTGGCGACGTATTCATCCAGTTGACCGTCAGACATGCGCCAGTTATCGAAGTCATCGCGGGGCATGGGCGAATGGTCAGAGAAGCCAATTTCCGTGAGGCCGATTTCCACCGCGTGCCGCGCGTAATCCACTGGTTCACCCGTCGCATGGCGGCAGAGCGGCGTATGCATATGCAAATCAGCGGGCAACGACATGGCGGGGAGTTTCGAGTTTTGACCCGCAAGTTTCAAGCCCGAATGCGATTTGAATTTTTTACGGCTTTACGTTGGCGAGATGTTCCATCAGTTCGGATGCCGGATTCGACCACCAAGCAGGAAACAAAAGGATGTCGCCTTCCGATTGTGCGATGACAATCTTGTCCGGCTCATCTCCGCCGCCGATGTCCAGCACGCGGAAAGTTTCCGGAAATAGCCGTTGCGTCAGGCTTGAGGATTTCGCCGGATCGCCCCGGCGCAAGGCGGCGTAGGGAGCAGTGAACGCCGCGTAGGGCAGATAGCTGTGCTCGGGGATCAGCAGAATGTCCGGCCGCTGCCCGGCCAGCCGCCGCAGTTGCCACACTTCATCGGGGCGGCGAATCCCGCCGTTTGAATCCACATAGAACAGCGTCGCGCCCCAGCGCTTCCGGGCGTAATCAATTTTATCGAGCAAAACTTTTTTAGTGTCGAACACTTGCGTCTGCCGGGGCACTCCGTAATTGTCGAAAACCAGTTGCTGCGGACGGATGGTCATGCCGACGCGCAAGCCGGCGTTCCGCAACCGGGCGAAAAATTCATCCGCCGCCGCCGCCATTTCCGGCGCGAGCCGGTTGAGCAGACGCGGATCGCCGATGTAAGTCGTCTTGTGTGGAAATTGTTCGCCCTCCAAATCCCACACAATCGCGCCCTGCGCATCCGCGCGTTTCAGGATGGCGATGCTGCGGTCGGCGTAATCCATCAACGCCTGGCGGAAGCGTGCCTGGCCACCCGGCCCGGTCACATCCAGAGTGGGGTCGTTGAACCAGCCGCGCGGATTGGTGGCCGACGCGTGGAAGTCCGAGGCCAGAAACAACGAGCCAATCGGACGGCGATCCGGCCAGTGCATGCGCAACGGCCAGACGAACAGCATTCCTGCTGTGATCATCAGCATTACCAGCACGACGATGCCAGCGGCCAGCCATAATTTTTTCTTCGGCGTCCGTCGTCGCGGCGGCAGCGTGGAGGTCGCGGAAGTTTTCGGAGCGCGAAAGGAAATGACTGGCACGCGGAACAGATGTTTGCAATGCGGGCATTTGATGCGCCGGCCGCGATACCGTTCCTCGCACTGAAGCGACTGGGCGCAGATCGGGCAGTTGATTTTAATCTTGGCCATGGCGGGCGGGTGGCGTGGCGGCGGAAACGCTGGATGTCTTTGAGTTCCTCATGGCTTTGGCCGTACAATTTTTAGAAGCGGGCGGCAGGCGTCAAGCCCTATCTGATTTTTGCCATGCGCGGAGTCGAATGGTAAAAATTTCCGGCGTGAACGGTTTTGGCAAAAATTATTTTGCGAAAACCGACATTGTCTTTTGCATGCACGACCAGTTGCCGTTCGTCCCCCGGTTGAACTCGAACAGATCGTAATCGCCCGTGCGTTCGATTTGTTTGAATCCCAGCATTTCCGCGTTCGTGAAGCCCCACTGCTCCGACATCGGGCGGATCAACTCAAAAACTTGCTGCGCTTCCGCCGTGCGCTTGGGCAGCTCCGCGTTCGGATCGTTGGAAACGAACTCCAGATGGAAGCAGTCTCCGCCCATGGTGCAGCCGTCATCGCCCGGTCGGCCGCCCCAGACCAGCGCCATCATCGTAACTTTGACTTTCTGGCCGGACGATAGCGATTCTTCATGAAACAACGTCCTGAAACCGTCCTACTTGCCACAGCCGGACAGGATGACGAGCAATAGGGCGAGGGCGAGCAGGCGATATTTCATGCGGGATTGGAGTTGAAATGCACGGTTCATGTTCAAATCGCGGAACATTTATTGCCGAAAAATTGTTTGCGTTCAATCGCAAATCTGTATCGGGTATGAATGAAACGCGGATTGTTTTGGCAAAAGTGGCGCGAGAAGGGTCAAGCAAAGGTTTTTGTCCAGATTTACTGCGCCAGAGTTATAATGGAAATGGGAAAACTTCCAGTGCGATACAACCTGCCGGCAACGTCACTTTCAAGTTGTCTTTATTTGAAGCCCGGTATTAGCCTGTGGCATGAACTGGTTCTACTCGCTTGACGGTCGACAAAACGGCCCTGTCTCCGATGCCCAACTAGACGAACTTCTGCGTTCGGGAAAGATAAACCACGACACGAGCGTCTGGCGCGAAGGGATGACTGACTGGCAACCTTTGAATATTGTTCGCTCCGGCGCGCCACCGCCCGTTCCTAGCCAGCAATCCATACTTGTCTGCGTGGAATGCGGAAAAACATTTCCGCCATCGGAGCTGATCCAGATAAACCATTCATCGGTCTGTGCCGGGTGCAAACCGATATTTCTCCAACGGCTGAGCGAAGGCGTTGCCGTGCCGGCCTCCGTCGGACTTTGGCGGAAGAAAAAACAAATAGTCACCGTTTCCGAAACGGTTTTCCCCGATCGCTGCGTCAAATGCAACGCCCCCGCCAACGGGTTCCGGCTCAAGCGGATTCTTTACTGGCAGCACCCGGCCTATCTTCTGTTGCTCCTGTGCAACCTGCTCATTCTGCTCATTGTCGTTTTGATCGTGCGCAAGAAAGCCATCGTGCATATCGGGCTGTGCGAGAAACATCGCGCACAGCGGAAAGTGGGACTGGCCGTCGGCTGGACTGGCGCGCTCGGTGGGATTGTCCTAATAATTGGTGGCGTGGCTTTTAAATCCGGCTGGACGGTACTGGCGGGCGTGGCGGCGTTTCTGTTCGGCTGCATCTATGGGGGCATCCGGGCATCCACCGTGGCCGCTACGAAAATCACCAAGGAAAATGTCTGGATCAGGGGTGCTCGCCGGGAATTTTTGGACACACTGCCCGAATGGCCTGGGCTTTGAGAGAGCTGCGCGACCGGGCGAGGGGCGGCGGCGCGCGTTGGGGGCGATGGTTTTTTTAGCCATGGATTGAATATGGATGAAACACAAATCATTTAGGTGGTTTTGAACGATGTGTCCGAATCCCGATGATAGCGAACAGGCAAAATCCTAGATGAACAGCAATGATTACAATCGTGCCCCAAGGTTTTTTATGTGATTGATAATTTGTCCCACGACTAAAGCGATTAACGGAAAAAATGGAATGATTGGAATGAAAGATGGGCCATCGCGAAATCGTTTGCCTTGTCGAAAATTGTCAAACTTGACTACGCAATAAAGCAATAACCAAAACAAAACAATAAACAAGAGCAGTGCCTAATTTGCTGTCATAAATTTAGTTGCGAATCATTTATTTTAATTTCATTACGTCAACAAATAAATCCAGCATAGCCGATCGCCTTTTCAATTCTCACCAGCGATTTTTCTTTGCCCAAAACTTCGAGCAGATGATACAGGCTCGGGCCGTGGGGATTGCCGGTGGCGGCGAGGCGCGTCGGGTGGATGAGCACGCCGGCTTTCACGCCGAGTTGCTTGGCGGTTTCTTTCAAAGCGGTTTCCAGCGTCGCGGCGTCGAAGGTGTTCAGCGCGGCAAAAGCGTTGCGGAGTTTTTCGAGGCGCGGTTTGTTTTCGGGGATGAAAACTTTTTTCGCATCGTCGGGCTGGTAAATGATTTCATCGCGGAAATAAAATCCGGCGTAAGTGGGCAGTTCGTTGAATAATTTAAATTTACCTTTGCAGGTGTCGAGCGCGGCTTTTACGTAGGCGAGCGGAAATTTATTGGTGTCAATTCCGGCTTTCGCAAAGGCGTGGACGGCGAGTTCGTAAAAGCGGTCAGCGGCGAGTTCGCGCGCGTATTCCCCTTGCAGCCAGAGCATTTTTTCGTAATCGAATTTGGCATTGTGCCGAAGAATTTGCGGCAGGTCGAAGCGTTCGATGACTTCGGCGCGCGACAGTTTTTCGCGGTTGTCCTTGGGCGACCAGCCGAGCAGGCAGAGATAATTCACGACGGCTTCGGGCAAAAATCCTTCGTCAGGATAATTTACGAGTGACGCACCTTTGTCGCGTTTGCTCATCCTTGAGCCGTCGCCGTTCAGGATGAGCGGGATGTGCGCGTAGTGCGGCGGCTTGACGCCGAAGGCCTGGAAGAGCGCGATGTGTTTGGCGGTGTTGCTCAAGTGATCCTCGCCGCGGATCACGTGTGTGATGTCCATCTCCAGATCGTCAATGACGTTGACGAGATGAAACACGGGCTGGCCGTCGGAACGCAGGATGACGAAGTCGGGATCAACTTCCTCCCGGTCGGTAAGTTTGCGGACGACATCGCCGACGACGAGGTCGTGGATCGTAATCGGCTCGCTGGTCATTTTGAATTTCACCGCGCCTTCGTGTTCGTAGGCGAGGCCGCGTGATAAAAGCGCTTCGACGCGGCGCTGGTAATTGTCTTTTCGCTGGGATTGGAAATACGGGCCGCAATTTCCCTTGCTCGCGCCGGTGGCGTCGCCGGTGAGCGGGCCTTCGTCCCAATCGAGGCCGAGCCAGCGCAGGCCGCTCAAGATGACTTCGACGGCTGCCTGCGAATTGCGCGCGGCATCGGTGTCTTCGATGCGCAAAATAAACGTGCCGCCGGTGTGGCGGGCGTAAAGCCAGTTGAACAAAGCGGTGCGCGCGCCGCCGATGTGCAGGTAGCCGGTCGGCGAGGGGGCGAATCGGACGCGAGGTTTCATTTCGAATTATTTAACCACGGATGGACACGGATGGACACGGATAAAATAAAAAGGCGCTCCGACAAGTCGAAGCGCCTTGAGAAAAACTGTGAATTATTTCTTAACGCCGAGGATCGCGTCCTTCGCAGCTTTGGCGACGCGGAATTTCACGACGCGCTTGGCTTTGATCTGGATTTGTTCGCCGGTCTTCGGGTTGCGACCGATGCGGGCGGCGCGGTCCTTGAGGACGAGCTTGCCGATGCCGGGCAGGGTGAAAGTGTCTTTCGCGTGCTTGTAGGCGAGCGCGGCGATGAAGTCGAGGATCTCGACGGCTTGTTTTTTGGAGAGACCGTTCTTCTCGGCGACGAGCGAGGCGATCTGGGCTTTGGAGAGTGCTTTTGCCATAGTTGTTGTCTTGGTTGTGTTGTTGTTTGTTTGTTATGTTGTTCTAAAAGTCACGAGACTTGTGTCGAATTAAAATCCAATGGCCGCGCCGTGCAAGCGAAAAAGTAAAAAAAATCAAAGTTTTTTCGGCCGTTCCTGCGCGTGGGGCTTGACATCGCGGGACAATTTCCGACCATTCGCGCGTGGCGCTCTTCACCATTCAGAACGATTTTCGCTATGAAATCACCCGGAAGATTTTTGAGGGTGGCATGGGCATCGTGTATGAGGCGGAGCAGCACGGCTCGCGTGATTTCGTGAAACGCGTCGCCATTAAAGTCATCCGGCCCAACTTTGGCAGCCAGAAAATGTTCATGGATAATTTCGTCGGCGAGGCCAAGCTCGTTGCCGACTTGATCCACACGAACATCGTCCAGACCTACCATCTCGGCGAGGCGAACGGCCTTTGTTTCATCGCCATGGAACTGATCCGGGGCGTCAACTTGGAACAGTTCACGCACCAGCTTGCCGACCGGAAACGATCTTTGCCCAAGGAACTCGCGGTGTTCATCACCAGCCGCGTGGCGCGCGGGCTGGCCTATGCGCATTCCAAAGCCGACAAAGATGGCAAGCCGCTCGGCCTCGTGCATCGCGACGTGAGTTTCAAGAACATCATGATCGCGTTCGAGGGCGACGTGAAGTTGACCGACTTCGGCATCGCCAAGGCGAAGGGTTTTCTCACCGATCAGGAAGGCGAAGTTGTCGCCGGCAAACCGGATTACATGAGTCCCGAGCAGGCGGATTTCCAGATCACCGACAAGCGTTCCGACATTTTTTCCACCGGCATCGTGCTCGCGCATCTGCTGCTCGGCCGGAATATTTTCAAGGGTGCGACCGCCGAGGAGTCGCGCAACCGCATCATGCAGCAGCCGATCCCCGATTTCCATTCGCTCGATCCGCGCATTGACGACAAGCTGAACGACATCCTGCATCACTGCCTCGCGCGCGACTTGGGACACCGTTACGCCACCGCCGACCAGTTGCTGACCGAACTGGAGTATTATATTTATCATGGCGGCTACGGCCCGACCAACGAGACGCTGGGCAAATTCATCCGTGAACTGTTCGGCCAGGAACCCGTCAAGCCCGCGCGTGTTGACGCCCATAGCCAGACCATCATCTTGGACGAAACCGCCCGTTCGCAGCCCGCCAAGAATTGATCCATGAAACATCCCGCCTCGTCCGTCATCCAGCTCGGCCTCATCCAAACAGATGCTTCCACAAATCCGGACGCGAATCTCAAGAAAACGGTCGCGCTCATCGAACGCGCCGCGAAGAGCGGCGCGCAGATCATCTGCACGCAGGAACTGTTCCGCTCGCAATATTTTTGCCAGAGCGAAGACCACAAGCATTTTGAACTGGCCGAAAAAATTCCCGGCCCGACGACGGACGCTTTCCGCAAACTCGCCAAGAAACATAAAGTCGTCATCATCGCCTCGCTGTTCGAGAAACGCGCCGCCGGCGTTTATCACAACACCGCCGCGATCATTGACGCTGATGGTTCGCTGCTGGGCATCTACCGCAAGATGCACATTCCCGATGACCCGTTGTTCTACGAAAAATTTTATTTTACGCCCGGCGACCTCGGTTTCAAAACCTGGAACACGCGCTACGGCAAAATCGGCGTGCTGATCTGCTGGGATCAATGGTATCCCGAAGCCGCGCGCCTCACGGCGATGCAGGGCGCGCAAATTTTATTTTATCCGACGGCCATCGGCTGGCATCCGAGCGAAAAAAAAGAATACGGCGAACGCCAGCATAACGCGTGGGAAACCATCCAGCGCTCACATGCCGTGGCCAACGGCTGCTTCGTCGCTTCCATTAACCGCATCGGCCACGAAGTCATCAAGGCCGTCGGCGGCGACGGCTTGGAATTCTGGGGCCAAAGTTTCGTGGCCGGCACGTCCGGCGAAATTCTGGCGAAGGCCTCGACGAACAAGGAAGAAATTTTGATCGTGCCCGTTGACCTCGCCAAAGTGGACGTGACGCGCACGCACTGGCCGTTCCTGCGCGATCGCCGGATAGATGCGTATGGCAATCTCACTAAGCGGCTCGTTGACTGAACCGCTCGCGTGGATCACCGGCGCGAATGGGCTGATTGGAAATTACCTTGTCCAGACCGCGCCACAGTTTGCCCCGCGCTGGCGCGTGCGGGCCCTAACGCGCGCGGATTTTGATTTGCTTGACTTCGCCGCCATCCGCCGTGAATTTAAAAATGATCAGCCGCAGATTGTCATCCATTGCGCCGCGATCTCCACCGTGGCCGACGCGCAAAAAAATCCCGCGCTCGCCCGGCGCGTGAATGTGGAGTTAACACAGTTGCTCGCAGAACTGGCGGCGGAAATTCCGTTCATATTTTTCTCTACCGATCTTGTTTTTGACGGGCGCAAAGGAAATTATGCCGAGACAGACATGGCGAACCCGCTGCACGTCTATGGTGAAACCAAGCTGGCGGCGGAAGCCGTCGTCCTGAAAAATCCACGCCACCTCGTCATCCGCACGTCGCTCAACGGCGGCGCGTCGCCCTCTGGCAACCGTGCATTCAACGAGCACTTGCGCCGCGCGTTGCAGTCGGCGGAGCAGGGGATGACGCTGTTCACCGATGAATTTCGCAACCCGATTCCGGCGGTCGAAACGGCGCGCGCGGTTTGGGAGCTCGCACAAAAAAACCTTGTAGGAATTTTTCATGTCGCGGGCGCGGAAAAATTGTCGCGTCTGCAAATCGGCGAACTGCTGATCAAACGCTGGCCGGAAATTAAGACAAAAATCAAATCCGGCTTGGCCAAGGATTTCCCCGGCCCGCCGCGCGCGTTGGACACGTCGCTGGACATTTCCAAAGTGCAAAAATCTTTGTCCGCGCCGTTGCCGGGTTTGAGCGAATGGCTGGTGAAAAATCCCAATGAGCCATTTTGAAAAATATCGCGGACGCCTCGCGCCATCGCCGACGGGTTATTTGCACCTCGGCCACGCGCGGACGTTTTGGGTCGCGCAGCAACGCGCAAAAGCAAACGGTGGCGAACTGATTTTACGCAACGAAGATTTGGACGCGACGCGCTTCAAAATGGAATTCGTGGACGCGATGCTTGAGGATTTGCGCTGGTTCGGTTTTGAGTGGAGCGAAGGCCCGGACATTGGCGGAAAATTTGCGCCATACAATCAAAGCGAGCGGATGAACTTCTATCGCGCCGCGCTGGAAAATTTGCGCGCCGGAAATTTTATCTATCCCTGCACCTGCTCGCGCAAGGACATTCTGGCCGCCACGCGCGCGCCACACGCGAACGACGATGACGAGCCGATTTATCCCGGAACGTGCCGGCAAAATCGGGAGTCGGAAATCGGAAATCGGAAGTTAAGCTGGCGCTTCCGCGTTCCCGACGGCGAGACGATCTCCTTCGAAGACGGAAATTCTGGCGAACAAAAATTCGTTGCCGGAAAAGATTTTGGCGATTTTGTCGTCTGGCGGCACGACGACGTTCCGGCGTATCAACTCGCGTGTGTCGCGGACGATGCGGCGATGGAAATTTCCGAAGTCGTGCGCGGTGCGGATTTGTTGGTCAGCACCGCGCGGCAGATTTTAATTTATCGCGCGCTCGGTTTGACGCCGCCGAAATTTTTTCATTGCGCGCTGATGCTGGACAAAAAAGGCGAGCGGCTGGCCAAGCGACACGACGCCTTGAGTCTGCGGAAATTGCGCGAACTCGGCGAAACGCCGGAATCGTTGCGGCAAAAGTTTTTCATCTCGACGTAGCGGCAATCTGATAGTGCACAGCGCTTTTCAAAATAAATTTTGGCAATCGTTCAATTTGGTGGCGAGGCTACGAACGAGCCGGCTCGCGAGGACGCTCGCCCCACCAAAAAAACAAATTGCGTCACTGCTGAATTTTCGGGCTTTCTGACGAAAGCCGAAAAAAACCAATCCAAAATTTTCCAAAAAAGTGCTTGTGAAATTTTTCACGATGAGGCAAACTTCCAATTCTCAAACCCACAATTGGTTTGGTTAATTGAGCAATTGGTGTCGTCAGAAGTTATTTTTTACATTGAAGTCATTCAGCAAAATCTTTTTAGTCTGCGTATTTTTCGCCGCGATGTTCACGGCGAGTTTGAATGCGCAGCCGTCTTCGCCACCGGCGGCAAATTCTATCGCGCCGGCATCTAGCGCCGCACCGGCGGATGAAGCGGTTCCTTCCGCTGCGCCCGCAGTTTTTCATGTGATTGGTTTGCCAATTACAAACTCGATGATTTGCACTTGGATTGTGGCGGCGATCATTTTAATCGTCGTGCGCGTCAGCACTTGGAAAAACATCAAAGAAATTCCATCGGGAATGCAGAATGTGCTCGAAGCGATGGTCGAGGGCTGGGAAAGTTTGATCGGCGACATTTTGGACAAGCGCGTCACGCGCTGGGTTTTTCCGTTCGCAACGACATTTTTTATTTTCATCGTCATCTCAAATCTAATGGATTTGGTTCCGGGCGTCGGCAGCATCGGATTTTTCGGGCCGGACAATTCGTTCACGCCGCTGTTTCGTCCGCCGACGACGGACGCAAATCTCACGATCGTGATGGCGACAATTTTTTTGTTGATGAGCCTTTTTTGGGCGGTGCGTTACAACGGCGTCTGGGGACTGGCCAAGCACATTTTTGGCGTGAAAATGGAGACGAGCAAATTGTTGTATCCGCTGTTTTTTCTGTTATTTCTTTTCATTGGCGCGATGGAATTGCTTTCCGTCGGCTTTGCGCGGCCGGTCGCGCTGGCGATGCGGCTTTACGGAAATGTTTTTGCCGGTGAAAGCATTTTGGACATGATTTTTCACGGCAAATCGTTGTTCTGGTCAATCATCCTTTCGTCGGGAATGTATTTTTACGAAACGTTCGTATGCGTCGTGCAGGCGTTTGTGTTCGCGATGCTCGTCGTCGCATTTGTCGGCACGCTTTGCACGCACACGGAAGAAGAACACGGCCATTAAATTTAATTAAAATTTGCAGTCGCGTTACAATAAAACGGCTGCGACAACCAAAACCAACCAGAAAAAAAGTTATGATGTTAGCAGATACAATTGCTCCTGTAATTCAAGGCAACGTCCACATCGGTCTCGCCTTTGGCGGCGCGGCTATCGGCATCGGCATCGCCACCGCCGGCGGCGTTACCGCCATGGCGCGCAATCCCGGAATGTTTGGCAAAATTTTGACGTTCATGTTCGTCGGCATCGCGCTTGCCGAAGGCTGGGCGGTTATCGCGTGGCTTGTCGTGAAATAATCCGGTTATGGACAAACTAGGCATTGACTGGCGGATTCTGATTGCGCAGACAATCAGTTTTTCTGTCGTTTTTTTCGTGCTGTGGAAATACGCCTACGGGCCGATTTTCGCCATGCTCGAAGCGCGCAAACAGAAAATCGCCGAAGCTGTCGCCAACGCCGAAAAAATCCAGGGTGACATCGCGCGCACCGAAGTGGAACGCCAGAAAATTCTGGCCGACGCCGGCGACAAGGCGAACAAGCTGATTGACGAGGCGCGGCAGGCCGCCGCGCGCGTGCGCGAAACGGAAACGCAGAAGGCCATCGCCTCTGCGGAACAGATCGTCGTCAAGGCGCGCGAGGCCGCGGCGCAGGAACATTCCCAGATGCTGGCTGAATTGAAACGCGAAGTCGGACGGCTCGTGGTGCAAACCACGGCGACGGTCACCGGAAAAATTCTCACGCCGGAAGACCAGCGCCGGCTTGCCGAGGAAACGGAAAAACAACTGGCGGCATAAAATATGTAGTGTCGGCTCTTTGAGACGACAATTGGCGCAAAGCGCCAACTCTACAAAAATGAAAATTTCCAAACAAGCACAACGCGACGCCCGGCAATTATTTCGTGATTGTCAGGTGAATAATCTGCTGGACGAAAATCGCGTCCGGCAGACGGTTTCGCTGTTGTCCGAAAAAAAGCCACGCGGCTACGTTGAGATTTTGTCGCGTTTGCACCGGCTGGTGAAACTGGATTTGGAACGCCGCGCCGCGCGCGTGGAAAGCGCGCTGCCATTGCCCGCCGATTTGCAAAACGACGTGACGAACCGCATCAAAAAAATTTACGGCGACGGCGTGAACATCGTGTTCGGCCAGAATCCCGCGCTGCTCGGCGGCCTGCGCATTCAGGTGGGCAGCGATCTTTACGACGGCAGCGTGCAGACGAAATTGAACCAGTTGGCGCAAAGTTTTTAATAAAATTTATGAGTAACCTGTTACAGGAAATTGAAGCCCAGATCACGAGCGCGAAGACCGCGACGGCGAAACAAAACGTCGGCATCGTCCGCGAAATCGGCGACGGCGTGGCGAAGATCGAAGGCCTGACCGACGCGATGTTGAACGAGATGCTTGATTTCGGCGACGGCATCACGGGCATCGCGCTCAACCTCGAAGAGACCGAAGTCGGCGCGATCATTCTCGGCGATTACACCGAGATCAAAGAGGGCCGCGAAGTCCGCACGACAGGAAAACTGTTGCAAGTGCCGGTCGGAAAAGGTCTGCTCGGCCGCGTCGTCAACGCGCTCGGCCAGCCGCTCGATGGCAAAGGTCCGATCAAGAACGAGGCGTTTTATCCCGTGGAAAAAATTGCGCCCGGCATCATCAAACGCAAATCCGTGAGTCAGCCATTACAGACGGGCATCATGGCGATTGACGCGATGATCCCGATCGGTCGCGGTCAGCGCGAGCTTATCATCGGTGACCGTTCGACGGGCAAGACCACGATTGGCGTGGACACGATGATCAACCAGTCGCGNNTACGTCGCGATCGGGCAGAAGCAGTCGAGCGTGGCGCGTGTCATCGGCATTTTGGAAGAAGCGGGCGCGATGCCTTATACAATTGTCGTCGTCGCGGCGGCGTCCGACTCGGCCACCAATCAATATCTCGCACCGTTCACGGGCGCGGCCATCGGCGAATGGTTCATGGACAACGGCATGGACGCGCTGATTATTTTTGATGATTTGTCGAAACACGCCGTCGCGTATCGCCAGGTGTCGCTCGTCTTAAAACGTCCGTCCGGTCGCGAAGCGTATCCGGGCGACGTGTTTTATTTGCACAGCCGCTTGCTCGAACGCAGCGCGCGCGTTTCGGAAAAATATGGCAACGGTTCTTTGACCGCGCTGCCGATCATTGAAACGCAAGCCGGTGACGTTTCGGCTTACATTCCGACGAACGTGATTTCAATCACGGATGGACAAATTTATTTGGAAACGGATTTATTTTATCAAGGCATTCGTCCCGCTGTTTCCGTTGGTCTGTCTGTTTCACGCGTTGGTTCCGCCGCGCAAATCAAGGCAATGAAACAAGTCGCCGGACGTATCAAGGGCGATCTCGCGCAATACCGAGAACTCGCGGCGTTCGCGCAGTTCGGCTCCGACCTCGACGCGAAGACGCAGGCGACGCTCGAACGCGGCAAACGCGTGGTGGAACTTTTCAAGCAGCAGCAATACGATCCGATTTCGGTTGAGGCGCAGGCGGCGATTCTCTGGACGATGCAAAATAATTTCTTCGACGACGTCGCCGTGGACAAGGTGAAGAATTTTCAGCAGAAACTTTCCGAGTATTTCCACACGCGCAAGCCGGAATTGCTCAAAAAAATTCTGAAGGAAAAAGCCATCAGCGACGCCATCGCGGCGGATTTGAAGGCGGCGGTCACGGAGTTCAAGCAGTCTTATCATTGATCCATGCCCAGCACGCGCGACATACGCCGACGTATCAAGTCGGTCAAGAACACCGCCCAGATCACCAAGGCGATGCAGATGGTCGCCGCCGCCAAGATGCGCAAGGCGCAGCAGGCCGCGCTCGTCGGGCGGCCGTATGCGGATTTGATGAACGCGATTCTGGCCGAGGCCGGTCCGCGCATCGCGTCGTTCAAACATCCGTTGATGGAAATTCGCGAGGTGAAAAAACGCGCTCTCATCGTTGTCAGTTCGGATCGCGGTCTGTGCGGTGGCTTGAACAGCAATTTGTTTCGCGAAGTCGTCAAGTTGGACAAAGGCTCGACGTATGTTTATGTCACAGCCGGTCGTAAAGCGTCGCAATTTGTTGCGCGCACGAAGCGGCAGTTGGCGGCGGAATTCACTTACAAGGACGCTCCAAGTTTTGCCGAGGCGCGGGCGATTTCAAAATTCGCGCAGGATCTTTTTTTAAAGGGCGAGGCGGATGCCGTGGACATTTTGTTCACGCAATTTGTTTCGACGTTGGTGCAGCAGCCGAAAACAATTCCGTTTTTGCCGGTCGGAAAAATTTCGGCGGTCACGGCGGGCGTCAACGCGCCGCAACCGGAATTGCCTAGCTCCGGCGTGCGGACGGATTCATTTGAATTTGAGCCGGACGAAAAAAGTGTGTTGAGCGAATTGCTGCCGCACAGTTTGAATTTTCAGGTTCACCAGATTTTGCTTGAGGCCAAGGCGTCGGAACACAGCTCGCGCATGGTCGCGATGAAAAATGCGACGGACAACGCGAAGCAGCTCATCAAGGATTTGACGCTCGAATACAATAAATTGCGCCAGTCGAACATCACGAAGGAATTGCTGGAGATCGCCAGCGCGCAGATGGCGGTCGGATAAAATTATTTTCTTATTATGAACAAAGGTAAAATCGTTCAAATCATCGGCCCGGTCGTGGACGTGGAATTTCCCGGCCAGTTGCCCGCCATTTACAACGCGCTGACGGTCGAATACGACTTGCCCGGCGGCAGCAAAACCAAACTCACGCTCGAAGTGCAGCAGCATCTCGGCGACAACTGGGTGCGCGCCGTCGCCATGAGCACCACCGAGGGACTCAAGCGCGGCTACGAAGTCACCGATTCCGACGGCCCGATTTCCATGCCCGTCGGCGAAGCCGTCATGGGCCGCGTGTTCAACGTCACTGGCGATCCCGTGGACGAACAAGGTCCGGTCAAGGCTGACAAATATCTACCCATCCATCGCGCCGCGCCCGCGCTCGTGGATCAATCCACTAGCCCGCAGGTTTTAACCACGGGTATCAAGGTCATTGATTTGATCTGTCCCTTTCTCAAGGGCGGAAAAGTCGGCGCGTTCGGCGGCGCCGGTGTCGGCAAGACCGTCGTCATNNGATCTTTACAACGAAATGATCGAAGCCGGCGTCATCAAGGTTGAGAAGGACGAAAAAGGTCATCCGAAAATCGGCGAGAACGGTTTGCCGATCATCGCGCCCGGTTCAAAAATCGGACTCGTCTATGGCCAGATGAACGAACCGCCCGGCGCGCGTTTGCGCGTGGCGCTGTCCGCGCTCGCCGTGACGGAATATTTCCGCGACGAAAAAAATCAGGACGTGCTGCTGTTCGTTGACAACATTTTCCGTTTCTCGCAGGCCGGTTCCGAAGTGTCCGCGCTGCTGGGACGCACGCCGAGCGCTGTCGGTTATCAGCCGACGCTCGCCGCCGAAATGGGCGACTTGCAGGAACGCATCACCTCGACCAAGAAAGGTTCGATCACAAGTTTTCAGGCCGTTTACGTTCCCGCTGACGACTTGACCGACCCCGCGCCCGCCACGACGTTCGCGCACTTGGACGCGACCATCGTGTTGGAACGCTCCATCGCCGAGCTGGGAATTTTCCCCGCCGTTGATCCGCTCGCGTCGAACTCCCGCGCGCTCGCGCCGGAAATCGTCGGGCAGGAACATTACGATGTCGCGCGCGGCGTGCAAAAAGTTTTGCAACGCTACAAGGATTTGCAGGACATCATCGCGATTCTCGGCATGGACGAACTTTCCGCCGAGGACAAGACGACCGTGTTCCGCGCCCGCAAGATCCAGAAGTTCATGAGCCAGCCATTCACCGTCGCGCAGGTTTTCACCGGCCGCGAAGGCAAGCAGGTTTCGCGCGAAGACACCGTCCGCGCGTTCAAGGAAATTCTCGAAGGCAAGCACGACGAAGTCGGCGAGCAGAATTTCTACATGAAGGGCGGCATTGACGAAATCAAAGAGAGTTGATGGTCTTTTAGTTGATGGTTGATAGTCGGAAAAGACTTTTACCATCAACTATCATCACTCAACTATCAACTAAACCAAATGGCCACGATCAAACTCGAAATTGTCACGCCGGAGGCGAAAACCTACTCCGACGACGTGGACATGGTCACGCTCTCCGGCACGGAAGGAGAGATGGGAATTTTGCCGCAGCACATGCCGCTGATGACGCAGCTTGTCGCGGGCGAAATCATCGCGAAGAAAGGTTTGGAAACAATTTTCCTCGCTGTCGGCGACGGCTTCGTGCAAGTCACCGGCGAACGCGTCGCGATTCTCACTGACATGGCGATTCTTGCCGAGAACATTGACGAAGCCAAGGCCGAAGAAGCCCGTCAACGCGCCGAAGCCCGCCTCGCCGAAAAAATCACTGAAGAAGAGGCGGCCTCAGCTGGCGCGGCGTTAGCACACTCGCTGGCGCAACTCAAAGTCAAACGTCGGCAGCGATAATTTTTTGCAGCGGCAAAATCAAACGGCGCGGAGAAATTTCTCCGCGCCGTTTTTGTTTTCAACGTCAATTTTTATTTCGGCTGATAATACTTGTCGGTGTATTCCTTGACCATGCGGTCGGTGGTGAATTGCGACACGAGCGTGGCCATGGAGTTGCGCATCCGCTTGAGCCACGCGCGCGGGATGCCGTTGGCATCGCGATTGTAGAATTCCGGCACGACCTGTTCGGTGAGCGTCTGGTAAAGGTTCGCGCTGTCCACGCGATCCTGTTCTTCGATGTTGTCAGGATGCGAGTCCGGCCCGATGGCAAAGCCGTTCGTGCCGTCGTAGCCTTCGCGCCACCAGCCGTCCATGATGCTGAAGCCCATGCAGCCATGGCAACTCGCCTTCATGCCGCTGGTACCAGAAGCTTCGAGCGGACGGCGCGGATTGTTCAGCCAGATGTCGCATCCAGAAACCATTTGGCGCGCTACGTGGATGTCGTAGTTCTCCAAAAAGACGAGATTGCCCGCCAGTTCGCTGTGCTTGCTCAAGTGAATGATCTGTTGGATGAAGCGTTTACCGTCGTCGTCGCGCGGATGCGCCTTGCCGGCGAAAATAAATTGCACGGGACGCTGCTTGTCGCGGACGAGTTTTACGATGTTGTCAAACTGCTGGAAAATCAGCGGCGCGCGTTTGTAAGTGGCGAAGCGGCGCGCGAAACCGATGGTCAGCGCGTCGGGATTCAGCAGGTGATCGAAGCGGATGTAATCGCCGGGCGTAACGCGCTGATTTTGCTGGAGCAGTTTGCGGCGGGCGAACTCGATGAGCTCGCGGCGTAGTTTGTAGCGGAGCGCCCACAGTTCCTCGTCGGTGACAAAATCCACGTCGGTCATTTTCTGCCAGAACTCCGGGTTGTTGATGATGGCCGACCAGTCAGCACCGAATTTTTCGCGGAAGAATTTGGTTTCACCGTTCTGGCCGTCGGTGAGCTTGCGGCGCCAGAACTGGCGGACGGAACCTTTCATCCAGCCGAGTAGGTGAATGCCATTGGTGATGTGCCCAATCGGAACTTTATTTTCGGCCACGCCCGGATAAAGTGACTGCCACATATGGCGGCTGACCTGACCGTGCAATTCGCTCACAGCGTTTGCAGCGCGGCAGAGTTTCAGCGCAAGCACCGTCATGCAGAACGGCTCGTGCGCGTCTTCCGGTTTTACACGGCCGAGGCCGAGGATGTCATTGAACGATACGCTTTGGTTTGCGAGATAACGCTGCAACGCGTAGTTCATCAGTTCGGGCGTGAAACGGTCGTGGCCGGCTTCCACCGGCGTGTGCGTGGTGAAGATACATTCCGGCTTGGTCAAAACCTGCGCCTCGGCGAAGGTTTTGCCGGCGGCCATTTTTTCGCGGATCAGTTCCAGCGTGAGAAACGCCGCGTGACCCTCGTTCATGTGGAACGTGGACGGCGCGAGACCGAGCATGCGCAGCAACCGCACGCCGCCGATGCCGAGCAAAATCTCCTGCATGATGCGCGTGGTGCTGTCGCCGCCATAAACGCGGTTGGTCAGGTCGCGAAAACGCTGTTCATTCTGCGGCAGGTTTGTATCCAGCAGATAGACCGGCACGCGGCCCACGTTTACGCGCCAGACTTGGAAGTCCACGCTGGTCAGCGCGATCTCCACGCTGGCGATCACGCGCTCGCCATCCGTGTCCAGCAGCGGTTCGAGCGGGATGTTGTGCGGATCCACCGGATTGTAGTATTCGGTCTGCCAGTTGTTCGAATCAATCGCCTGCTGGAAATAACCTTCGCGGTAAAACAAACCGATGCCGACAAAGCCCAAGCCGAGGTCGCTGGCGGATTTTGTGTGGTCGCCCGCGAGGATGCCCAGCCCGCCGGCGGAAATCGGCAGCGATTCATGCCAGCCGAACTCGGCGGAAAAATACGCGACCGGATTTTTTTGCAGCGCGGTCGCGTGCGTGTGCGCCCAGGTATTTTTATCGTTGAGATACGCGTCGAACTCGCGCAGCACCGTGCGCGCGCGGGTGGCGAAGGTTGCGTCCTGCAGGCGCGCGCGCAGTTCCTGCTCCGAGACCTCGCGCAGCACCGCCACCGGGTTGTGGAACATATTCTGCCAGCCGCGCGGCGACAACTCATAGAAAAAATCCTGCGCCTCCTGGTTCCAGCACCACCACAGGTTGCGGGACAGTTTTTTCAGCCCGGCCACGATTTCGTTGATTTGCGCGCTCGTGAGAGGTTTGTTCATGAGTAAGAAATTTTTGATTGCAGCCGGTCTCCAAGCCGGCACGCCGGTGAAACTAATTTGTAACGCCCGTCACGGCAAACAAAATTTGCTTGGCGTTCCCGGCGGCTTGCCGGTTAAAATTCCCGCGTGGAAAATGACCGTCGCGCCCGGAAGGCGCGAGTCTGAACATTTGCACCAATGTCAACACCATGACCACGGAACACACCATTCGTCGCGAGACGGCGCACAAGCTGGCGCGCTACACGCTGTTCAGTTTCATCGTAACGTTCATTCTCTCGCGGACGTTCGTATTTCTCATCATGGCGGATGAGATGCCGAATCTTTATTTCTTCATGCACGGCACGCACGTTCACCATTTGAACTACGGCATCTTCCTGTTGGCGGCGGTGTGTGGCTACAGCGTTTTCCGGCGCCCCACGGGACGCAAGGCGGAAATCACCGCGTTGCTGTATGGCGTGGCGATGGGCCTGACGTTCGATGAATTCGGGATGTGGCTGCATCTGGGCGGCAGCTACTGGCAACGCGTAAGCGTGGATGCGGTGATTGTCGTGTCGGCCTTGTTCGGCATCGTGGCGTTCGCGCGCTCGTTGAAGAAATTTGAAAGGCGCCATTTCTGGGCGTTTATTATTTTGCTCGTGGCGCTGTTCGGTTTTGCCTTGGTTATTTATACGGCGGGCAATCGTCTCGGCGATGTGGTGGGGCCGACCCTGCATAATCTGGAAGACGCTTCTTCGCCTTAAATGAAAAAATACCTGCACGTCATCAGCATCGGCATTCAGAATAACCTGACCTACCGCTTCAATTACTTGACGCGGACGCTGTTCAGCTTCATTCCACTCTTTGCCATGCTCTCGCTCTGGCGCACCATCTACGCTGGGAAAGTCGGCGGCCATGCGCTTTCCGGCTACACCGAGGCGCAGATGATTTTCTATTACATCATGGTCGCCATCGTGGACGTGCTGACAGCGGTGAACGAAGACGACTGGCAAATTGCCGCCGACATCCGCGAAGGCAACATCAGCCAGTTCCTGCTCAAGCCGGTCGATTATTTGTGGTATCGGCTTTGTTTGTTTTTCTCCGGACGCATCGCGTATATCTCAATGGCGTGCGTCCCGTTGGGCATTTTCATCTTCTGCTTCCGAAATTATTTTGTCGCGCCCGCGAGCGGAATGGCGCTGTTCGCCTTTCCCGTCTCGCTCGTCCTCACCGCGCTGCTGCAATTTTTCCTGTCCTACGCGATGGCCATGCTCGCGTTCTGGATTCTCGAAATCTCCACGCTCATCTTCATCCTGTTCGCGTTTGAATACCTCGCCAGCGGCCATATGTTTCCTTTGGATATGCTGCCGCCCGCGCTCCTGCACGCGCTGGCGTTCACGCCATTTCCCTCGATGCTTTATATTCCCATCAGCCTTTACCTGGGCAAACTCACCGGTAGTGGCATCGCGGTGGGGCTCGCGACGCAACTATTCTGGGTGCTGATAATGTATGCGCTTGCCCGCTTCATGTGGCGGCAGGGCATCAAGAAATACGGAGCCTTCGGTGGCTGAAATCATTCCCTGTAAAAAATTTAATTGGAAATGTTGTGTTAGTCACTCCGGTGTATTAGCGTAATGGGCGACGGGCGAAATCATTTTATCAAATGCCGCCGCCGCAATCATTCAAGGTATCATCATGCAGAAACTGACGTTGCAGGACGCCATCCTTGGCGCAGTCAATTACGCCGTCATTTCCACCACGCCGGACGGCGTCATCACAACGTTCAACCCCACTGCCGAACGCTGGCTGGGCTATACCGCCGCCGAGGTTATCGGCAAAGCCACGCCCGCGCTCTGGCGCGATCCCGATGAAATGGCGGCGTTCGCCAAGACTTTATCCCGCGAACTGGGCCGGACGATTGAACCAGGATTCGAATCCTTGGTGGCCAAGCCGCGGCTCGGCCAAGTCGGCGAAAGTGAATGGACTTTGATCCGCAAGGACGGCAGCCGTTTTCTGGCGACGGTTTCGTCCACGGCGTTGCGCGATGAAGCCGGGATCATCACAGGCTTTCTCGGCGTGATCGCCGACATCACGGAACGCAAACGCAGCGAAGCGCGTATGCGCGAGAGCGAGGAACGTTTCCGCAAATCGTTCGAGGACGCGCCCATTGGTATGGCACTCGTCAGCCTCGAAGGTCGCTGGGTGCGCGTCAACCGCGTCATCTGTGCCATGGTCGGCTATTCCGAGGCGGAACTGCTCGCGACCGATTTCCAAACCTTGACGCATCCCGACGATCTTCAACTTGATTTGTCGTTCGTCCGGCAACTGCTTGCGGGCGAGATCCGCGATTTCAAGATGGAGAAACGCTATTTTCACAAGCAAGGACAAATTGTTAATGTGCATTTGGGCGTGTCGCTGGTGCGCGACGATGACGGCAAGCCGCTTTATTTCATCGCTCAAATTCAGGACATCACCGAGCGCAAGCACGCGGAAGCCTTGCGCAAACAAAACGAGGCGGAACGCGAACAGTTGATCGAAGAACTGCAAACCGCGCTGGCCGAGGTGAAGACGCTTTCCGGCATGATTCCCATCTGCGGCTGGTGCAAAAATGTCCGCAACGACAAAGGCTATTGGTCAACCGTCGAGCAATACGTGCGCACACACACCAAAGCCACCTTCACGCACGGGATGTGCCCGGATTGCGCCAAGCAATTTGAAGCGGGCATTCTCAAGGACAAGCCGGTGAAATCCAACTGATCATTTGTCGCGGAAAAAATGAACGGCCTCAAGCCACTGCAAATAAATATTTGACGGATTTTTGGAACGGGCTAAAAATTGAGCCGTGAACCTCAAAAATCAAACCGCCGTTGGCACTGGCCGTTCCGCTGTCGCGGTTCGCGCTACGACTCGGCGGTGGCTCAGCTTTCTACGTTGATATGGC
>PLHK01000120.1 GCA_003139955.1 Limisphaerales bacterium | reverse complement strand
GACATGTAAATCACCAGCAGGTTGCGGCGCATGATGACGCCGAGCAGCCCCAGGCTGAACAGCATGAAGCTCACGAACAAATAATGATGGAGGCCGACGTGCATGTTATTCGAGTTTCTTTTTGCTCAGCAGGATCACGCCGACCATCGCCACGAGCAGCAGCACCGAGACGATTTCAAACGGCAGCGTGTATTGCGTGAACAAGAGTTTGCCGAGCGCGTAGGTTTCGCCTTCGAGCGTGGGCTCGGCAGCGGTGGGCTTGATGGACGCGAGCGACTTCACAAAAATACTGACAACGATACCCACGGAAACCAAGCCGGCGGCGAGGCCGAAGAATTTTATTTTGCGGCGCTGCTCTTCCTTCAGGTCGAGCAACATGATGACGAAAATGAACAGCACGATGACCGCGCCGGCGTAAACCAGAATCTGCACCGCCGCGAGAAAGAACGCATGCAATAGCAGGAACAGGCCGGACATCGAGATGATCGTCAGCACGAGAAACATCGCGCTCGTCACCGGATTGCGGCTGAACGGATTCGCGACCACGAGAACGGCGCACAACAGCGTCAGCGCCGCGAAGACGTAAAACAAAACGTCTTCCACCACGCCGCCGCTGACCAAGTTGTTGATAGCTTCCATTGCAGATTAGAGCTTCACCGGGAAATTTTCCTGCGCTTTCGCTTCGTCAAATTTCAATTTCCATTTCTGAATGCCGCCGACTTCACCGCCGAGCGACAAAAGTTTTTCCTTGTTGTAAATCAGTTCGCTTCGGCTAAGCGCGGTCAGCGAATAATCCTGTTGCAGAAAAATCGCCTCTTCCGGGCAGACTTCCTGGCAGAAGCCGCAGAAGATGCAACGCAGCATGTTGATCTCAAATTCCGCCGGCATTTTTTCCGCGTTCGTGCGGTCAGCCTTCTGGCCGTGTTCGCCGGGCGGCGTGATGCGGATGGCTTTGGGCGGGCAGACAAATTCGCAGAGCTGGCAGGACACGCATTTCGTGTTGCCTTCCTGATCCTTGACCAGATATGGCGCGCCGCGATAACCGGTCGGCAGCGTCCATTTCTGCTCGGGATATTCCATCGTCACGACCTTGCGCAAGATCAGCGTGTTGTAGGCGTGCTTGAGCGTGACTTTCAATCCGCCGACAATCGCCGGCAGATAAAGTTTTTCCCAAAACGTGAGTGATTTGCGATTTACAACAACGGCCATATCAACTCCTCAGCCACAGCCAGACGGCCGTGATTAAAATGTTCACCAACGCGAGCGGCAAAAACCGCCGCCAACCCAAGTCCATCAACTGGTCATAACGAAAACGCGGGAACATCCAGCGCACCCAGATGAAGACGACCATAAAAAACAGCATCTTCGCGAGGAAGACAAAAATCTGCGCGATACCCATGCCGAGCGAGGTCGCCGCATGATCCAAGCCCCAGAACGGCAGCGTCCAGCCGCCGAAAAACAGCGTCACCATCATGGCGGACGAAGAAACCATGTTGGAATATTCGGCGAGGAAGAAGAGCGCGAACTTCATCGAGCCGTATTCCGTGTGATAGCCGCCGACAAGTTCGGTTTCCGCTTCGGGCAAATCGAACGGCGTGCGGTTGGTTTCCGCGAACGACGCGACCATGAAAATGATGAATGAAATCGGCGCATACACGACCATCCAGCCGTGCGTTGATTGCCAGGAAATGATTTGTCCAAGATTCAAATTACCGACAATGAGCAGCACCGGGATGACCGACATGCCCATCGAAATTTCATACGAAATCATCTGCGCGCTCGAACGGATGCCGCCGAACATCGGATACTTCGAGTTCGCCGCGTAGCCCGCGAGCACGATGCCGTAAACGCCCATCGAGACGATGCCGAACGTGTAGAGAATGCCGACATTCAAGTCTGCGATGACCATTTTCTGCGCGCCGATGTTCGATCCAAACGGAATCACCGCGACCGTCAACATCGCCGGAATCACGGACACCGCCGGAGCGAGAAAGAAATAAATTTTCTTCACACCTGCCGGAGTGAAGTCTTCCTTGAACATGAACTTCAAGCCGTCGGCGAGCGGCTGAAAAATTCCGAGCCGCGTCAAAAATTGTCCGCCGGGGATAAATTTCATGAACGGCGGCGCGGTGCGATTTGGGCCGACGCGGTCCTGGATCCACGCCGAAATTTTGCGCTCGGCCAGCACGGAATACGCAACGAGGCCCTGCACGACGCCGACGACAATCGCTATCTTGACAATNNGATTGCCACGTCACGCCGTTAAAGGCGGGCACTTCCTTGGCCATTTGGTTGAACAGACCTTCGATGGTCACAAAACCATTCTGGCCGGTGACGTTGTAAACGAGGTCATGCAAAAATTCCCATTCGGCGCGCGCGTCGCCCGGCGCTTCGACGGCCTTCATGAATTTCTGCACGCGGCCCTTGCCGTTGGTGAACGTGCCGCGTTTTTCCGCGTGTGCCGCGCCGGGCAAAATGTAATGCGCCAGCTTGGTCGTCTCGTTCGGCAAAATGTCGCTGACAATGAGCGTTTCCAGCTTCGCAAGCAATTCCGCCGTGATGCCGTGTTCGTCCACAACTTCGCTGACGGTTTCGCGTTCGCGCAATTTTTCGTTGCTGACCGCGCGCTTGACGATGTTTTCACCGAAAACGATGAGCGTCTTGATTTTTCCGCTGGCGATGCCGTCGGAAATTTTCACCAGATTAATTCCCATCTCGGTGAAGCAAATACCCGTGAGCCGCGCACCGTTCGTGTTCGGATTTTTGTCCGCACTGACGAGAATCTTATCGCCCGTCCCGTCGCGCGGGATCGAATCGCTGATCGCGCCGAGCTTGGTTTTCAGTTTTGAAATCAGCCAGAGTTCCTCGTTCGTCTGCCGCGCCGAGGCGATGATGGCCACGGAACCCGCCGGAGCTTTCTTGAGCTTGTCGGAAATTTCATTGAGCGCCGCCGTCCAGGTGGATTTCTGACCACGCACCAAAACGTCCTTCAAACGGTCGGCGCGACCGATCCATTTGTAATTTAAGCGGCCGGCGTCGCACATCCACGAAGCGTTGACCGCATCGTTGTCGCGCGGTGTGTAGCGGTAAATTTTTTCTTCGCGCGAACCGATGAGGACATTGCAGCCCGTCGCGCAACTCGTGCAAACGCTTTTGGTTTCTTTGAGAAACCACGCGCGCATCTGGAAACGAAAATCCTTCGAGGTGAGCGCGCCGACCGGACAGACATCCACGGTGTTCAGCGTGTAATTATTGTCGAACGGCATGCCGGGGAACGTCGCGATGGTGTTGTAGCTGCCGCGGTTGATGATGCCGAGCGCGTCGTCACCGGCGATGTCGCGCGTGAAGCGGATGCAGCGCGTGCACAAAATGCAGCGTTCCGCATCGAGCATGATACGCGGTCCCAGATCAACCGCTTTCGGCTTGTGAACCTTCGCTTCGACAAAGCGGCTGGCACTCTGACCGTAATCAACGGAGTATTCCTGCAGCTTGCATTCGCCGGCCTGGTCGCAGATCGGNNGGGCAGTCGAGCGGATGGTTGATGAGCAGCGATTCGAGAACGCCTTCGCGCATCTGCTTCACGGCGGGCGTCTTCGTGTAAATTTCCATTCCCGGCGAAATCGGCGTCGCGCAGGAAATCGCAGGCCGCGGCGACTTCGCAATCTTCGGTGTCCCGTCGGGATTCATCACCGGCTTGCGATCCGGACCCATCGCCGGCGTGCCAAATTCGACGAGGCACATCCGGCAGTTGCCGACCACGGGCAATTTCGGATGCCAGCAATAATGCGGCACATCGGTCTTCGCCAGTTCGCACGCCTGAATCATCGTCGTGGGCGTGAGCTTGCCCGACCAGTCCGCCGTGAGGCGCGGAACTTCGATTTCGCGCCCGTCCACCTTGACCTTGATTTTTTCAATCGCGGTCGGCGCGGGCTTCGTTTCAGTTGTGGCGGCGGTTGACATTGAAATCAGTGGTGCGCGGCTGCCAAATGTTTAGTTTCAGCGGGCGCAGAAATTTCCTGCGCGCGACGGGCTTCGTCGGCGGCGCCTTTCGCGACGAATTCATCCTTGAACTTCGCGACGAAACTTTGCACCGGCCACGAACAGGCTTCGCCGAACGCGCAGATCGTGCGGCCGCCGGGAATGTTGTCGGCGATCTTCACGAGATAATCCGCGTCGCTCGCGCGGCCTTCGCCGTGCGTGAGGCGATGCAGTGTCTTGCTCATCCACAGCGCGCCTTCGCGGCAGGGCGTGCACTGGCCGCAGCTTTCGTGCGCGTAAAATTCGGACAAATTCGCGAGCGCCGCGACGATGTCCGTCGAATCATCCATGACAATGATCGCACTCGAACCGCTCATCGAACCGGCGGCGGCGAGCGAATCGAAATCGTAAGGCAAATCCAGCATGTCGGTCTCGACCAGAATTTCTTTGCCCTCGGCGTCCTTTTTCTTGAGCTTGAATTTTTCGCCCGCCTTGAAAACTTTCGCGGACGAACCGCCGGGAATCACCGCTTTGAGTTTGCGCCCATCGCGCAGACCGCCGCCGAATTTCGGGTCGTTGATCAGTTCGCCAATCGTCGCCTTGCCGGTTTCGATTTCGTAGTAGCCAGGTTTCTTGACGTGGCCGCTTAAGCTGACGATGCGCGTGCCGGTGTTGTTCGGCGTGCCAAGCTTCGCGAACGCCGCGCCGCCCAGCGCGACGATGTGCTTAATGTTACAAAGCGTCTCGACGTTGTTGACGATAGTCGGACACATCCAGAGACCGAGAATCGCCGGAAAATACGGCGGCTTGATGCGCGGATACGGACGCTTGCCTTCGAGTGATTCGATCAAACCCGTTTCTTCGCCGCAGATGTAAGCACCGGCGCCGCGATGAACGTGAATCTCCAAATCATAGCCGCTGCCGCAAATATTTTTGCCGAGGAAATTTTTCGCGCGGGCTTCCTTGATCGCTTCGTTTAGGATTTTCGCGCCGTCCACCATTTCACCACGGATATAGATGTAGGCCAGATGCACGTCGTTCGCGAAGCACGAGATGGCCATGCCCTCGATCAACTGGTGCGGATCCTTATACATGATCTGCCGATCCTTGAACGTNNCCGGGTTCGGATTCGTCGGCGTTGCAGATGAGATAAATCGGCTTGCCGCTCTTACGGTCAACGAAACTCCACTTGAGGCCGCAGGAAAAACCGGCGCCGCCGCGACCGCGCAGACCGGAAATTTTCACGTCCTCGCGGATTTGTTCCTGCGGTGAAAGTTTTTTGCCGTCGGGCAAATCTTTCGCCGGGATCGCGAGCGCTTTTTTCAAATCCGCGTAGCCGCCATGACGCAAATAACACTCGAGATCCCGGCTGTAACCAGGTTCATCGGCGTACTTCAAAATCAATTTGTATTCTTGCGCCATATCAGCAACTTGACTCTCAATTAAAATTCTCTAGCTTAATGCGTCCCATCCTGCCCGATGGTGTAACGGTAGCACAGCAGACTCTGAATCTGTTTGTCATGGTTCAAATCCATGTCGGGCAACCATTTNNTTGCACATCATCACCGGCGCGGTGCCGCAACTGGCGAGGCACTCGACGAATTCAACGGTGAACTTTCCGTCTTTCGATGTCTGCGCGCCGTGCGCGTGCGCGTCCAGACCGAATTTTTTGCACAGATGTTCGCGCAATTCATAAGCGCCGCCGAGCGCACAGCTCAACGTGCGGCAGACTTTGATCTGATACTTACCCATCGGCTCCTGCCGCAGCATCGGATAAAACGTCAAAATTTCCTGGACGTTGATCGGCTGCAACTCCAGTTTTTTGGCCGTCCATAAAACGGCTTCACGCGAAATCCAGCCGAACTGTTCCTGAATCGCGTGCAGCACCATGAGCGACGCGGCGCGTTTCACCGGATAGTGTGAAATCAATTCGTTCACTTCCGCTTCGAGCGCGGCAGACGGGACGAAGCCGCCCGCACACTGGGGCGGATTTGGAACCGTTTCTGTGGAGACAGCGTTCATATGCAGCATGCCTCCATTCTGGTTTTGAGCCATGCGGGAGCCAGCCAAGACATTTTTTTAGCCGGATTAAGCCGGATTAAGCCGGATTTTTTGGTTTGATTAGGTTTGATTAGGTTTGACCAGCCTTGACCGATTATCCGAATAAAAACATCAGAGTATGCTGATGCATAAGTATTTATACTAAAAAACAAACCTATCCGACTGGAGATGTTGATTGTCCGGGTCATTTTGGCGCAAATGTTAGTTTTCATCGGTCGCTTTCCCCCATGACAAAATCGAGCGAGCCGAGGATGACCGGCACGTCGCTGATCATCGCACCCGGCATCAGTTCGCCGAGGATGCTCAAATTGATGAACGAAGGCGCGCGGATTTTCAGGCGATACGGCGTGCCGCCGCCCTTGCTGTTGATGTAAAAACCGAGTTCGCCCTTCGGATTTTCGTGGCCGAAATAAACTTCACCGGGCGGGCAATTCACGCCTTCGGTCACGAGCATGAACTGATGGATCAATTCCTCCATGCTCGTCAAAACTTTTTCCTTCGTCGGCAGCGTGATTTTTCCATCCGCGACGTTGATCGGTTCCTTGGATTTGTTTTCCGCGCCGCCGGGAATCTTGTTACAGCATTGCTCCAGAATCCGCATGCTCTGCTTCATCTCTTCCATGCGCACGAGATAGCGGTCGTAGCAATCGCCAGCGGAGCCAACGGCAATGTCAAAATCCAAATCCTGGTAGCACAGATACGGCTGGTTTTTGCGCAAGTCCCATTCCACGCCGCTGCCGCGCAGGTTCGGGCCGCTCAAACCGTAGTCAATCGCCATCTCTTTCGAGATGTGGCCGAGGTCGCGCAGGCGGTCGACCCAGATGCGATTGCGCGTGAGCAACGTGTGCGCCTCGGCGAGCGCGACGGCAAATTCTTTCAGGAACTGGCGCACTTGATCGCACCAGGTCGGCGGCACGTCGCGCATCAAACCGCCGATGCGCGTGTAGCTCGTCGTGAGTCGCGCACCGCTGGCGGCTTCGGCGAGGTTGTAAATTTTTTCGCGCTCGGTGAACGTGAGCAGGAACACCGTGACCGCGCCGGTGTCCATCGCGAACGCGCCGAGGCCGAGCAAGTGGGAGGAGATGCGCGCGAGTTCGGAAACCATCACGCGGATGTATTGGCAGCGCGGCGGCAGTTTATCGTGGATGCCGAGCAGTTTTTCCACCGCGAGCGCGTAGGCGACGTTGTTCGCGAGCGGCGCGAGATAATCCAGCCGATCCGTGTAAGGGATGAACTGGGTATAGGTCATGTTCTCGGCGATTTTTTCGTCACCGCGATGCAAATAACCGACATCGGGATCAGCCTTGGTGATGACTTCGCCGTCCAGTTCCAGCACGATGCGCAAGACGCCGTGCGTGGCCGGATGCGACGGACCCATGTTCAAGACCATGCGCTCGCCCTGAATATCCTGTGCCTCTTCAATCGCCGCCGCACGCGCGGCGGAATCGGGAATTTCAATGTCTTGAACAGTGGCCATGAAAATTATTTGAGCTTCCCATCAACGAGCCGCTTGTCGCTGATGCCCGGATCGGCATTTTCAGGAACGCGAACGCGCGGCTCGCGCGCAATCGAATCACTGCTGCTCGGCAACGTCACAAACGGTCCGCCTTCCATGGGCGTCACTTGCGTGAACGCGACGCCGGGCAAATCCGACGGCTTGCCGGCGAGCGGGAAATCCTTGCGCAACGGATGATACGGATAACCTTCCCACATCAAAATCCGGCGCAAATCGGGATGGCCGCTGAAGCGGATGCCCATCATGTCGTAAACTTCGCGCTCGTGCCAGTTGGCCGTGCGCCACACGGGCAACACGCTTGGCAATTCAGATTTTTCTTCACTGACATCCGTTTTCAATCGCAATTCCTCGCCGCTGGCGATGCCGCGCAGATGATAAACCACCGTCCAGCGCGGATCTTCGCCGTAATTATCCACGCTGGAAATGTCCACGAGATAATCGAAGCCAAGCTGGCGCTTGGCGAAATTGCATACTTCAAAAATCTGTTCCGCGTCGGCAATTTTCAGCGAAATTTCGCCGCGAAACTCCGTCGGCTCGGCGATGAGCGCGCCGAACTTGGCCTTGATTTTATTGGCGGATTCGAGGGCGGACACGGATTTATTTTTCTTCGAGGTGCAGCAGTTTTGCCGCGACAGTTCCCTGCAAAATGGGTTGCGTGCCAATTTTCTTTTGAATTTTCATCAGCGCGTCCAGCACGGCTTCCGGGCGCGGCGGGCAGCCGGCGATGTATACATCCACGGGCACGACTTTGTCCACGCCTTGCAACACGGCGTAGCTGCGATACATGCCGCCGGTCGAGGCGCACGCGCCCATCGCGATGACCCATTTCGGCTCAGGCATCTGGTCGTAAATGCGTTTGAGAAAACCGGCGGATTTGTAGGTGACCGTGCCGGCGACAATCATGCAGTCGGCCTGACGCGGCGAAAAACGCATCACTTCCGAGCCAAAGCGGGAAATATCAAAGCGGCTCGCGCCGACGGCCATCAGCTCAATCGCGCAGCAAGCCAGGCCCATGGGCATCGGCCAGACGGAATTTTTGCGGAACCACGCGAGCGCGGCGTCAACCGTTGTCAGCACAACATCGCCTTCGACCTTTGAATTGTAGCCGTATTCGGTTTGGGTCTGCATTTCCTTAAAAAATATGCGCCTGAAAAGAAGCGCAATCCAAGCCTAGCCGCCGCGAAAATTCGTCGCAAGATTAAATTGTGATTTTTTTCACAAGCGAAGTAAACCACGGGTTTTGTCACCTGATTTTAACAATCAAACGGCAAAATTGTGTTATCAACTTGGGCTTGTGACCGATACTTTTTCCGCTAAATTAGAAAAACGCGCCTAGCGCCACGCATGAAATCATTTGCTGAATTAAATTTTCCGGGCCGGTTGATCGCCGTCGAAGGACTGGACGGCTCGGGCAAGTCCACGCAGATCTATCTGCTCAAACGCTGGCTCGAGGCCGAAGGCATCAAAGTCTATTTCAGCGAGTGGAACTCGTCGGAAATCGTCAAATCCGCCACGAGCAAAGGCAAAAAACGCGAATTGCTCACGCCGACCACTTTTAGTTTGATCCACGCGACGGATTTTGCCGACCGCTACGAACGCCATCTGCTGCCGCTCCTGCGCGCGGGTTATGTCGTGTTGTGCGACCGCTATATTTTCACCGCGTTCGCGCGCGACGTGACGCGCGGCTGCCCGCCCGACTGGGTGCGCGGCAATTATAGTTTCGCCGCCCGGCCCGACCTCACGATGTTTTTCAAGGCGGATCTAGAAGTGTCGTTGAACCGCATTTTGGAAGGGCGGCCGAAATTGAAATTTTTCGAGGCGGGCATGGATTTGAATCTGTCGAAAGATCCCTACGAAAGCTTCAAAATCTTTCAGGGCCGCATCCTTGAACAATATCTGGCGATGAGCAAAGAATTTGAATTCGTCACGATGGATGCCAATGTGAATGTGGAAAAACAACAGGTCATCGTCCGCAAGCTCGTCAGTGAGCGGATTGATCTGAAAAAATTCAAACGCCGCAGTCCGCTGCCGTTGCCGCCGTCCCTGCCGGGCGACCGCGAAGCCCTCGAACTCGAAGAAGACAAAGCCGCATGAGCACCAAAAAAATCCGCCGTTTTTACGGCCATGGCATCCCGCGCATCAAGGCCGAAGACCTCGGCGGCAAACTGATTGTCGTCGAGGGCGCGGACGGTTCCGGCCGTTCCACACAAATCGCCGAACTGGTGAACTGGCTCGAAACGAGCGGCCGCCCGACGGTGCAGGTCGGTTTGAAACGCTCCACGCTGGTCAGCGCCGAATTGGAAAAAGCGCAGAACGGAAATGTTTTGAGCCGGACGACCTTGAGCCTTTTTTACGCGACGGATTTCGCCGACCAGTTGGAAAACATCATCGTGCCCGCGCTCAAGGCGGGTTTCATCGTGCTGGCCGACCGCTATATTTACACGCTGATGGCGCGCGACCTGGTGCGCGGCATGGATGAAAAATGGCTGAAAAATCTTTACGGCATCGCGCCGGTGCCGGACGCGGTGTTTTATCTGTCGGTGGAGCCCGAAGAACTCGTGCAGCGCAATCTTTCCAAAAACGCGACGCTGGATTATTGGGAGAGCGGAATGGATTTGGGATTGTCGCGCGAAGTGTTCGACAGCTTTCTGAAATATCAGGCCGCCATGCAAAGCGCCTTCAAGGCGATGCAGAAAACCTACGGCTTCGACATCGTGGACGCCAACCGCTCGGCCAACGCGGTGAACAAGGAACTGCGCAAGAAAATCAGCTCCGTGATTGAAACGGACTGAAATTTAAAAAGTCACGGCGCATTGGTGGCTGTAGCCGGCGGCAGGGCGGCGGGCGCGTTGGTGTTGAAGAGCGCCTTGCGGAACTGGCGTTTCATCAGATCATCAAATTGCTGCTGCTGATCGGGCGTAAGCACTGCGCGAATTTCCAGCCGCGAATCCTGAATCACCTTGCGAATCTGGTTTTGACCTTCACTGATGATTTTTTGGATCGCCGCGTTCTGCTCCGGCGCAAGCTGCAATTCATCCTGTAGCTTTTGCAAAAGTTGTTTGCTCAAGATTTCCGGCGCGCGCAACTTCGGCGCATCCAGCGGGCGCACCATCTGGTTGGTGGCGGACACGTGCATTTCCGCCAGCGGCCGGTGAGCCGCCTTGGGACGGGAGTTTTGGACGTAATTCACCAGCAATCCGCCGGTGATCACACCCGCGCCGAAAATCACTACGGTCGCAAAAATGACTTTCCAGTTGTTCACGGTGGCGAAGAATTATCCGGCAAATCCGCGGAGGCCAGCAGCGTGTTCTCAAAATCCTGCGAGAGGTCGTTGCTGTTGTCCGGTGCCGCCGGCTTCAGCAGCGAAACCGCACCGAACACCACCGCCACGGCCACGCACGCCGCCGCCGCGCGCCATAATCCGCGCGCCCAAAACACCCAATGATCCGTGGCCGACCGCGCCGCGAGCTGCGCCATGATGCGCTTCTCAAAGGCATACGGCACCCGGTCGTCCGGCGGCTGGAGCCGGGCGGCGGCGATCAGTTTTTTTTGGAGTTCAGGCAGGTTCATACAGCTTCTATATGTTTGACGCGCAAAAATTGCGCAGGGTTACAAATATTTTTCCTTGGTTATGCGCGCCAGGATTTTTTTCATCTCCCCGCGCGCGCGGAACGCCCGGACTTTCACCAGCGGCACCGACCAGCCGGTGATGACCGCGATCTCCTTCACGGAACGATCCTCGATCTCGAGCAACTGGATGATCAGCCGCGCCTCGGGCGAAAGTTTTTCCAGCACGCGGTCAATGAGCATTTTCGCCGCATCCGCGTCCTCGGCGGCGTTGCCCGGCTCGGCCACAAAACGCTCCAGCCAGTCCTCTTCCGGCTCGGAAATTTCGCTGAAGGAAGAGACGCGGTTGCGCTGGTGGCCGCGCAAAAAATCGTAGCACGTCCGCACCGCCATCCGCATCAGCCAGTGCTCGAACGGCGCCTCGCCGCGAAAACTTTTGAGCTTGTCGAACGCCTTGAGCCAGACCTCCTGGCAAATGTCCTCGATCTCGCTTTCGCGCCGCGCGTAACGCCGCGCCGTCGCGAACACGCGCGGGGAGTATTTTGCCACCAGCGGCTCGAAACTCGCCGCGTCGCCCGCGAGCACGGCGGCGATGAGTTCAGCTTCGGACCGTTCCATGCGGACAACCCTTCCCGCGCTTCACCGGCGCGTCAAGCCCAGACTGCCTTCAAACGCGCGGGAAAATTCCGAGATGGACTCCGCCGCCTTGTGCGGCTGTTCGAGCAGCAGCTTCAACCGCTCCGTCGGCGATTGATCCGGACGCAGGCGCATCAACTCGGCGGCGGCGACGATGTTGGCCAGCCGACCGTTCACGTCGTGGCGCATATCGCGCAGCTTCTGGTGCAGGGCCAGAATCTGTTCTTCCGTCAGAGTCACCGGCCCGCTGGGTTTATATTCGGCAGACATTTGAGAAACATTGCGGAAACCGCCCGGCGAAAGCAAGCGGCTATTCGCCTACGCGTAAAAATAACCCTTATGCCGAGTTCACCGGGGTGATTCCTGCAAAATACAGGAATCAACCTTTTTTCATCTTTGCGACTCGGCATAATCAGAGCCTTCGGAGAAAGACTAAAAGTTGATGGTGTGGGCAATAATGTCCGGCGACGAACGTCAAAAAATGAATTTTCTTTGTAAGAAAGGACGTGCTTCGGTCACTATTTAACTGATTGCAGACACATTCAATTACCGCCCAAGAACGGGAAACCATATTTCGGCGATGGCTTGCTGCACATCTCGGATTGATTTTGAAAGTGGTTCGTGGCTGTGCCGCTACCCCACAGGATCAAGACGATTTGTTTCAGGATGTTTGCCTGCAAATATGGCAATCAATCCCAGCCTTTCGTGGAGAGGCCAGGGAGACGACGTGGATTTATCGCGTGGCTTTTAACACCGCGCTTGCCTGGCGGCGCGGGGAGCGGCGGCGGCGCGAAGGCCATGAGACATTTTTGAAATTTGATGTTTCACCGCAGACGCAGCCGAGCCACGCTGATGCGCTACCGGAACAAGCAATTGTAGAGCAACTCTACGCCGCAATCCGCCAGTTGCCCAAGGTGGACGCTTCGCTGGCACTCATGCACCTCGACGGTTTGAGTTATCAGGAGATGGCCGAGGTGTTGGGCATTTCGGAAAATTACATTGGCGTAAAACTGAATCGCGTCCGCAAGCAACTGGCGGAGCAACTGAAAGGAGCCAGTGATGAACTTTGAAGATTTTCAAAAGGCGTGGCAGTCGCAAAACGCCAGCGCCAAAGTGACCATCAATACCGACCTGCTGATGAAAGAGGTTCGGCGCAACCAAAGACAATTTCGGGCGAGAATTTTCTGGCGCGATGTGCGTGAAGTGGGTGTGGCGTTTTTGCTGACTTGGTATTTTACCCAGCGCGGTCTGCGAACCAACGCTTGGACGGATTGTCTGGTTGGGCTCGCCTGCTTCGGTGTCGGAGCTTTCATGGTTGTGGATCGTCTCCTTCAGCGCCGAAAAAAGGCAGTCGCAAACAATTCACTGGTCGCCTGCATTGAAACCTCACTGCAACAGGTCAATCATCAGATATGGCTGCTGAAAAATATTTTCTGGTGGTATCTACTGCCGCTGTCCGCTGCGCTGGGAGTTTCCGTCGCGGTTTCGAGTTGGCATTCACGCAACCACACTTCCCAACTCGTCGGTTGGTGCATCTATGCGCTTATCTGCATCCTGCTGGACTGGTTCCTCTACTGGCTGAACCAAGCCGTCGTGAAAAAAAGTTTAGAGCCGCGCAAGCGAGAACTGGAAGCGCTGCTCGCCGAAACTGGAAACCCCGTCGCTCCAACCAAAACAACAAATAAAACTATGAAAGATACAATCATATTGACCATCCTGCTGCTGGCAATTTTGGTGGTTAGTGTCATGCTTGCCACAGATCAAACGCCTTCAGCCACCATGCAGAATCAGTCGCTCGAAACCATTCGCCAGAAGCATGACCTGCCGGCGCTTGCGGTGGTGGTGGTGAAGGACGGACAGATTTGCGACCGCGCCGCCGTGGGTGTCCGCAAGTGGGGCGACTCCACGCCGGTGACTACCAACAACGTGTTCCATATCGGTTCCGACACCAAATCCATGACGGCCACGCTCACCGCCATGCTGATTGAAGAAGGCAAATTAAGTTGGAACACCACGATTGCCGACGTTTTCCCTGAATTGAAAGGCAGGATGGACAAGCAATACGAAGCCGTGACGGTCGAGCAATTGCTGACGCATCGGGGCGGAGTTCCCGGCGCACCGCCGTCCGGCGCATGGAAACGGGCCTGGGAACAACAAGGCACGCCTGCGCAACAGCGTTACGAGTTCATCCAAGCCGTGCTCGCCCAACCGCCGGAAGCTCCGCCCGGAACGAAGATGATTTATTCAAATCAAGGCTACGCCATTATCGGCGCGATGCTGGAAAAAATTACCGGCACATCGTGGGAAACTTTGATTACCGAACGGCTCTTCAAGCCGCTGCACATGGATTCCGCCGGGTTCGGGCCGCCGGGAACCATGGGTGAAGTTGACGAGCCGTGGGGACACATTCGTAAATTGGGCATCACGGTGCCTTTGCAGAAAGATAATCCGCCAGCCATCGCACCCGCTGGCAGCGTCCGTTGTTCACTTGACGACCTTGCACGATATACTATTTGCCAGATGGATGGCGAACGCATCGGCGGCTTATTAAAAGCAGAAACATTTCGCAAACTTCACACGCCGCCCGCCGGCAGTGACTACGCCTGTGGCTGGATCGTCGTGAAGCGCGGGTGGGCGGGTGGAAACGCGTTGACGCACGCCGGCTCGAATACGATGTGGTATGTGGTGATATGGCTCGCGCCGGAAAAGGATTTCTCCATCGTCGTGGCAACAAACATCGCTGGTCCAGACGCGGAGCAAGGCTGCGACGAAGTTGTCGCCGCGATGATTCAGAAGTGGCTGGCGAAGTGATCTTTCGGAATTGTTGCAGACTGGATAATGCCGAGTCGCAAAGATGAAAAAAGGGTGATTCCTGTATTTTGCAGGAATCACCCCGGTGACTCGGCATTATCCGTTACACGGCACAATATCCCAGCTCGCGCAGCGACGCATAATCCTTCGCCCGCGCCGCCGTCGCGCGGCCGATGATGACGTGATCCAGCACCTCGATTTTCAAAAGTTTTCCCGCGCGGATCAAATCGCGCGTCACCTGGATGTCCGCCGCGCTCGGCGTCGNNCGCCGCTCGGATGATTGTGCGCCAGCACGACGGCGTGCGCGTTCGCCGCGATCGCGCTTTTGAAAACCTCGCGCGGATGCACCAGAACCGTGTCCAGCGTGCCGTCGGAAATTTCCTCGATGCGGATCAATTTGTTCCGCGCGTTCAACAAAATCACCGACAACGTCTCCACGCTTTTCAACAAATTTTGTCCCCGCAGCAGCCGCGCCACATTTTCCGGATTGTCCAGCACCGGCGATTCGGCTTGCAGCTCGCCCGCCATTTTCCGCGCCAGCGCGAACGCCGCCACCAGCGTCACCGCCTTGTCGCGCCCAATGCCGCGCACTTTTTGCAGATCCTCGATGGACGCCTGCGCGAGCGCTTGCAGCGTCCCGAATTTTTGCAAAAGCTGTTTTCCCACCTCCACCGCGTTCGCACCTTGCAAACCCGTGCGCAAAATAATCGCGATCAACTCCGCGTGGCTCAACGCATCCGCCCCGAGCGCCGCCAGCCGTTCGCGCGGACGCTCGCTCGCCGGCTGGTCTTTGAGCCGAAAGGATTCGCTCATGTGAAGTTTTTTGGCCGACTTCTTGTGAACAGCCATACGTCAACTTCTAAACTGTTCTTATTCATTTTGCCAAATTAAGCAGGCTAGCAACAGACTCTGCTCCTGGATAACCAGGATCCTCGGCTGCTCCGGTCCAAGGTTTAGCTGGCGCGGCGGCGCGTTGTTCTGGAGATGGCTCCAAGCTCGAACAGCCAGCGCACAAAATCAAGCAAACCGAAACAGCCAAGCAACTGGCAATAAGGCGTCTCATTTGCGAGTGATTCCTGACAATTATTTATTCCGCTTCAAGCGAAAGTGGTTTTTAAACTTCCGGTACAACGGGATCGCCCGCCGCGCGCAAGCGCACCAGCGCGGGACGAACCAGCCGGCCTTGAAACGTAAAGCCCGCCGCCAGCGTCTCGGCGACCACGCCGTCAGCGGGCGGATTTTCCACGCCGTGCGCGCGGTGTTTTTTTCCGTCAAATTTCTCGTCCGGCTCCGCCATGAACGGCGTCAGCCCGACGCGGCGCGCGGCATCGCGGCACGCGTTTTGAAACTGGCCGATCTGCTCCGCGACTTCCGGCTGACCGGAGCGCACCGCCGCATTGTGCAGCGCATGAATGTGGTCGAGGATGCGCACGACGACCTGCAGCCATTCGCCCTCGGTGCGGCGCAATTTCTCCACTTCGAGCCGCAACGAACTTTTCTCGCTGTCGTTGAGCTTCGCCTGAAATTCATTGAACGCGCTGACTTCCTTCGCCATGCGATCGGCGATTTCGCGCGCGGCGGCGGTGGTTTTTTCCGCGCTGCCCTTCGTCGCATCCTGCACCAGCGCCCATTGGTCGGTGGCGACGGCGATCTGCGATGAATACGTTTTCAAATTGAGCAACTGCTCGGAAACGGTCGTGACTGCGTTGACGTCGAGAATTCGGCTGGTCGCGCGGTATTCCAAAATGAACGGCAGGCAGCCGAACAGCGCGCCCAGCGCGACGCAGACGATGACGGCGACCATTTGCCAAATTGAAATCGGGTGCGCAGCTTTTTCAACCACCACGGCGGCCGCGACGAGCAGCGCGGCGTTGGCGGCAAAAAACGGCGTCTTGGAAATTTTCCATTCGGAGAATTCATTCATGCCGCCAGTGTCGGAAAAATGTCGTTGAAGCGCAAGCCGTCGGGCGCATTGCGTTGCGCGTGACGCCCGCGATGGCAGCGGGCGTCAGTGACCATGTTTGGAGCTTGGAAGAAATCGTGAATTTGCTGGCTTGATTTTAGAGCAGCGGCGACGCAGCTTTCTGTGTTAGATGTCCCCGCGACGCACATTCCGATTTGCCGCGTTTTTTGCGCCGTTGATGCTTTTTGCTATCGCACTCACGCTGCCATATTCTTCGGCTCGGCTAAGCCTGATACTTCACGGACATCCATTTGCCCACGTTGTGCCAAAGGAGAAGCTCGACATTTTCCAATTTGTGAAGATGGATAGCTTTTCTTACAAAGCGGTTGTTTTCTTTGACGGCAAGGCGGTTGGCATGATTGACCAGCCAAATGGGGCATTTGCCAGTTATGATCCATTCCCTCTTCAACCCGACTCGGTGGATGACGACTTTGCTATGTTGCTATGGGTTTTGCGCTGGTTCCTGTTGCCGGTGCAGGCCATTCTTTTATTCATTATGTTTTATAAAAGAGAGATAAAGGCTAAAAATTCAAATCCGTGACATCTAACAATTCGCCTCAGCCAATCTGATTCCAAATTATACCACTACCGGCGGCGTTGCGGCAGCGACGCAGTTCCACTTAAATTTGCAAATTGACCGGATTGCCCCGCATTGTTAGCCTTCGCGTCCGTTTCAAATAATTTTATGTCAAAAGTCTATACCGACAAAGACGCCGACCTCGGCGTGTTGCAAAACAAAACGCTGGCGATCCTCGGCTTCGGCTCGCAGGGCCACGCCCACGCGCTCAACCTCAAAGACAGCGGCCTCAAGGTCATCATCGGACTCTACGAAGGCAGCAAATCCATTCCCGTCGCGCAGGAAAAGGGCTTTGAAGTCGTCACTACCGCCGAAGCCGTCAAACGCGCCGACGTCATCATGGTCGC
>PLHK01000058.1:3844-7627 GCA_003139955.1 Limisphaerales bacterium | reverse complement strand
AGGCAAAACTTGCGGGGAAGTTTTGCCGGTAGAAATTTATTTAAAACGATTGCGGAAATTTTATCCGCCCGCACCTTGACGGGCGGACAAATTTGAGCAGGTTCAAGAATTTGCCAGCGTTCCCAGCGGCAGGGAAACCCGCACCACGCCGGTCTTGGACGGCACGATCTCCAGTTTGCCGTGGTGCGTCTCGATGATGCGCTGGCTCACGGCCAGCCCCAGACCCAAGCCCACGTTGCGCGTGGTGAAAAATGGCGCGGGAACTTTCTTGGCGGTCTCGGCGCTGAAACCGCCGCCGTTGTCCTGCACTTCGATGGTCAGCGAACGGTCGCCATTGCTGCCGGCGGTCTTGCACGTCACGTCAATTTTTGAATTTTGCGGATTGGATTGCAGCGCGTTGAGCATGATTTCCGAAAGCGCGTGCTTCAACGCGGCGCGGTCGCCGACGACGGTGAGCGGCTGGCTGGCCGGGTCAAGTTTCAACTGCGCGCCGCTGGTGGCCTGATGCCGGTTCGCTTCCTGATACGCGTCCTCGACCAGCTTGCCGAGGGCAAACGTTTCCTGCTCGAACTGGCCTTCGCGCGCGAGGAACCGCATCTGATTGTTCAGGCGCATGATGCGTTTGACGCTTTCGCCGAGCGCCAAGTCGAGCGACTTGCGGAATTCCGGGTCGGCAAAGCGTTCGTTCAACAGTTGATGATGCGTGGACAGCGGCACGACGGCGTTGCCGATTTCGTTCACCAGCCGGTAGGACATGGATTTGATGAGGCGCAGGCTGGCCGCTTCAATTTCCAGCCGGCTCAACTGTTCGCTCTCGCTCAAATCCTCGGCGGTGAGCAGCGCGGAGACGGGCACGGACGAATTGCCATGCTGGAACGGCAGCACGCTGACCTTGTAGACCGTGTTGGGTGAATTTTCCGGCTCGTAGCGGAACGGTTCCAGCGCCGCGCCGGTCTTGAGCACCTGGTAAATTTTTGCGCCGAGCGCGGGCGGCAGGTCGCTGAATTCCAGCTTGCCGGTGCGTTCGTTCTTGCGGCCAAAATGCCGGCGCGCGGCCTTGTTCGCGTGCAGCACTTTGAGATCGCGCCCGACGACGATGCACGCACTGTTCAATTCGCGCAGCACATCGGTCATCATCTCGTGGTTGCCGGCCAACTGGTCGTGCAGCCAGATGTTGCGCAGCGCGAGGCCGACTTGTTCGAGGAGATGAAAAATCAATTCCAGTTCCACGTTCACGAGCGGTTCGCCCGTCACGCGCCCGTCAAAAATCGCGACGCCGATGATCGTGTCGCGGTTCGGAATCGGCACGGCGACCTGCGCGCCGAGCAGTTCAAATTCTTTCTGCGCCTCGGCGTCGGCGCGCGCCTCGTCGCTGTCGCGGCGGAGAATGCGGCCCAGCTTGGTGACCTGCGCGCCGATGCCGGAATCCAGCGACAGTTCAAAATGTTCGAGCAAACCGTTGGCGAGGCCGATGGCTGCCGCCGAGCGCAGCCGCCGGCTGTCTTCCGGCGAAATCACCTCGGTGAGCGGCGAACAAGGCCGGTTCAAAAAAATGGCGGCGCGGTTGACGCTCAGGATGTCGCGGAGAAACTGGAGAAATTGTTTCAGCATCGCCTCGGCGTCGAGCGAGTGCGTGAGGATCGGTGAAAAATCGCGGAGCACGTCGAGCGTTTGCGCGGCGTTGACGAAACGCGCGCCGGCATGAGGATCTATGGCGGTGCGCGCAAAGACAGCGGTGTTGCCGGGCGGAACATGGGTCGCCGGTCGCGCGGGCGTGGCGGTGGCCGCGCTCCAGAGCCGGTCCAAAATGGAATTCAACAGCCGTTGCCGCACGGGCTTGGTCAGGATGTGCGTGACGCCGTGCAAAAAAGCTTCTTCTTCCCAGTCGGCCTGCGCCGATTCGGTGAACGCGATGATGGGAGATTTTTTATCGCGCCGACGTAGGCGCTCGATACACCAGATGCTTTCCACGCCCATGAGATCGGCGTCCAAAATCACCGCGCCCGCGAGGCCGTGGGCGACGAGCGGCTCGGCTTCCTCCACGTTGATGCGGTGGACAATGCGATATTGCTCCGAATCCAGACTTGCGCGGATGCTTTCCGCGAAATCAGGATGGGGCGACAAGACCAGAATTGTCTTCATTTTGCGCGGTTTTGCAGAGGTGATAAAATCGTTGCCGTCACGGCCAACATCTTTCACACAAAGCGCGCAAAGGTCAATGGAATCTTGGGTCGTGAACCGTCATTTTTGAGCCGTCAACTGGAAGCGATGAGCTTGTCCCAGAGTTGCTCGTTCAACATCGCTTTTTTCAGGAACTGCGTGTCTTCGGAACTGCTGCTGACCGGTTCCGGCTGCAACGGCAGGCGGATGGTGAAAAGGTTTCCGCCGCCCGCCGGACTCACGGCCTCGATGGTGCCGCCGTGATGGTGCGCGATGAAAAAACACGCCATCAGATTGATGCCGTATTCCGACGGCGCGCCGCCGGTGAACGGATCCAGCACCACGCGGAGCGCATCTTGCGGCAGCGCGGGGCCATTGTCGGTCAGGCGAATCGCGATGCCCGGCCGGTGGCCATTGGTGACAGCTTCGGCGGTCAAACGGATGCGGCTGCCGGCGGGCAGCATGGCGAGCTCGTCTTTGAACAGCAGTTCAAACAGCCGGTTGAATTTTGGCAAGTCCGCGTGGATGACCGGGAGATTTTCCGGAATCTGATTTTCCACCACAATGCGGCGCGCGGCGAAGGCCGGCTGCAATCCCGCCAACACCGCCGCGACGGCGGGCTGGACCTGGATTTCGTCGGCGAACGGCGCGCCGGATTTATTTTCCGACGCGGTGCGCAGGTCGGCGAGCAGGCCGTTGATTTTTTCGATCTGCGACTGGACGTTGTGGTGGTATTCCTTCCAGAAACCCGGATCGCGCAAACCGTCGGCGGTGCTGCCTTTTTCTTCCTCCATCTTGACCGGCGCCAGTTCCAGAAATGTTTTCACGGCCACCATGGAATTGCGGATCTGGTGGCTCAAGCCGGCGGCGAGCAGGCCGAGGCTGACAATGCGGTCGGCGATCATCATGTTGCGCAGCACGGACATTTTTTCGTGCAGCAACTGGTCGCGTTCGGCGGCGACCATGAAAAATTCCAAACCCTGCCGCAGGTGCAGTTCCAGTTGCGCGGGATCCCACGGCTTGCTGACGTATTTGTAAATCGAGCCGTTGTTGACGGCCTCGATCGCGGCGTCCATGTCGGTGAACGCGGTGACGAGGATGCGCAGGATGCGCGGGCGGAGCTTGCGCGCGTTTTCCAGCAGCCAGACGCCCTTCTCGCCGGGCATCCGCTGGTCGGTCATCAAAATCCCGATTTCGCCGCCGTGTTCCTGGAGGAGCTTCAATCCGTCCTGCGCGTTGGCGGCGGTGTAAATGCGGAACGTTTCGCTGAAGGCGCGGGTGAAACTCACCAGCGACTTCTCCTCGTCGTCCACATAGAGGACGGCGAATTTTTTATAGTCGTATAGGTTCTCCATGTTTAATTTCCATTTCGGCGGCGGCTTCGGCGTTGGCGGGGAAGTCCAGCGTGAACTGGCAGAATTTTCCGCGTTCGCTGCGCACGGAAATTTTCCCGCCGTAACCCTGCACGATGCGGTAGCAGATGCTCAAGCCGAGGCCCATGCCTTTGCCCACTTCCTTGGTCGTGAAAAATGGGTCGAAAATCTTGTCCACAATCTTCTGGTCAATGCCCGGCCCGTTGTCGCGGACGATGATCAGACTGCGGTTGCCTTCGAGGCGGCCCTC
>PLHK01000058.1:0-3764 GCA_003139955.1 Limisphaerales bacterium | reverse complement strand
CCGGTGAGAAAACGCACCGCCGCCTGCGTGGTTTCCGCCACCTCGACCGGCTCGCCGGTGCCGCCGCCGGGATGCGTGAACGTGCGCAGGTCGGACACGATGTTGCGCACACGTTTGAGCCCCTCCTCGACGTCGTTGATGATCAGATCAAACTCGGCGCGCTGCTCCGGCGGAATGCTTTTCCCCTTGTTGCGCAACGCGAACAGTCCGGTCAGCGAATAGTTCAACGGGTTGTTGATCTCATGGATGATGCCCGCGCTCAAACGGCCAAGCGAGGAAAGTTTTTCCGACTGCACCAGTTGCAGCTCGGTTTCCTTGATCTGCTCGATGGCATCCGTCAACTCATCGTTCTGCTTGGACAATTTCCGTTGGTAACGGTTTCGTTCAATCAGATTTTTCACACGCGCCTGCAATTCCACCGAGGAAAACGGCTTGGCGAGAAAATCGTTGGCACCGATCTGCAACGCTTCAAATTTCGCCTCTTCATCCGCGCGCGCCGTGAGCAGGATGACCGGGATGCCCGAGGTCGGCGCGTATTCGCGCAGCTCGCGGCACACTTGCAGGCCGTCCTTGTTCGGCATCATCAAGTCGAGCAAAATAAGATCGGGCGTGACTTCATTGACTTTCTCGGTCGCGTCCAAACCGTCCACCGCCTCGATGATTTCATATTCGTCCTCCAGTTGGGATCGCAGAAACCGGCGCATATCCGGCTCGTCGTCGGCCACGAGCAGCAACGGCCGGTGCGTGCGGCGGGCAAATGCGCCGGAACTTTTGGCTTCGCGCGCGGCGGCCAGCGTGGGAAACAGATCCGCGCGGCGATAAAGATTGGCGAGCCATTCCTCGTTGTGCTCCGGCTCGATCTTGGCGGCCAGTGCGTCGGCGCGCGCGGCGGAGGCGAGTTTGTCGGCTTTCAAGTAAGGCAGCCGGACGGTGAAGGTCGCGCCTTTGCCTTCCTGGCTTTGCACGGAAACAGTTCCGGTTTGGATTTCTACCAGCTCTTTCACGAGCGCGAGGCCGATGCCGACGCCTTGAAATTTCCGTTTCGACGAGCTGTCTTCCTGCCAGAAACGGTCGAAGACGAACGGCAGGCTTTTTTCCGCGATGCCCACGCCGGTATCGCTGACGATGAGCAAAAATTCCATGCCATCTTTTTCCACGCGCAGCCAGATGCGCCCGCCGTGCGGTGTGAACTTCAGGGCGTTGAAAAGCAGGTTGAGCGCGATTTTTTCCAGCTTGTCGTGGTCGCCCAGAATCACATCCAGTTCGGGATCCATGTGGGTTTCAAGCGTGATTTTTTTGGCGACAGCCAACTGGCGGACGGCACTGGCGAGGCCGTTGATGAATTCCGGGACGGCGATGGGGTCCGCCTTGACCTGCAGCCGCCCGGATTCGAGCCGGATGAGGTCGAGCAAATCATTGATGAGCTTGAGCAGTCGCATGCCGTTGGCCTGCATGGTCAGGAGCATATCGCGCCCGCCGGGGTCGAACTGGGATTGATATTTTTGGATGAGCGATTCCAGCGGCGCAAGCAGCAAGGTCAGCGGCGTGCGTAGTTCGTGGCTGACGTTGGCGAAGAAGCGGCTCTTGAGCTGGTCAAGCTCGATGAGTTTGCGGTTGGATTCTTCGAGTTCCTTGCGGCTCTTATCGAGTTGGTAACGAAAAGCGAATTCGCGGTAACGGGTTTTGCTGTGAAAAAAACTACCAACCACAACTATGATACCCGTGAGAATCAAAAAATATAAATTAACGAGCAGATTAACCGGAGAAACCACTCCGTGCAGCAAGCAGGCAGTTAAATACATCCCCAGCACAATGCTAACGATGACTAAACTTTCAAGGAAGGTCCAATGAAGCACAAACCCAACAACAAGTAGAACTAAATTTAGTCCGGCATAATAAGGTGAACTGGCTCCCGTCGTCCAATATATCATGCAAGATATAAAAAAGGCGGGAAAAATGGCTAACAGCACACCGTATTCCCGCGGGTGTTTTCTGCCCGATGGGGTTTTTATAACTATCCAGAAAAGTCCGATGAGCAGAGAACATATAAGCCGCAGCTTAAAGAAGAAGATTACTTGGTCTTTATAGATATAATAATCCAAAAGCGTTCCCAAAGGCATTAACACGATCCCGATCAAACAGCCGATAATAACATTATTCAATATGACCTGCCGGTCATATTCCTTGAAAGCCTGCTGAATTTCTTCAGTTTTGACGAGAGGTTCAGACATTTAAGGATTTCCTAACTTCCAAAAATAGATTTGCGCCTGTTTCATCTGCGGTAACGGATACCTCATCTTTGTTTATGTTTTCCGGCAGAACATTAAGAAATTGATGGTGGTTTCTATATATTAAATGCCAATCCAGAATATATTCCATTGAATAACGAAAAGGTCTAGATGCATTCATCATGTCCGAAGCATTAGTCGCCAAAAGCAGTCCGCCGGGTTCAAGCATTTCATAAAAAATCCCCATCAATTGTTTGCAAACAGCATCCGAGAGATAGTCAAATAGTCCGGCGCAGTAGATGTATTGATATTTTCCACCAGAGTGCGGTGATAGTGTTCTTCCATTATCCTTCAAAATTTGGGTTACTGATTTTCGCAACGTCCGAAATGAAATCGGGCGGCTGACGGTATTTATTGAATTAAGCTTTTTCTCCAAAAAATTCAGCGTCTCGACATTGAAGTCAACCAGACTAAAATCAGCGGACTGACAAATATTTTGCATTCTCGCAAAGCTCTGTATTTCCGCAGCGGGACCGCACCCCAAATTAAAAACTTTCAATCTACGTTTTTGGGATTTGGCCCGAATAGTTTCTTCAATTAGCTTTCGTTCTAAATAAGCTACCCTGTTGCGGTGAGCTTGGGCTGGCGTCTGTCCTAAAAGCCATATGTTGATCATTTTTGAAAATAAATCACTTCCTTCTTCGGGTGGACGAATCATCATGTCCACCATTTGATAATCGCCGGCATAACCGAGCGGTTTGTTGAAGGCCCGATGTGCAAAGGGTGAACTTAAAACNNACGGATGCAAATGTCGGCGAAGATAGGCTTGATAGGCAGGATGGCTATCATCTGGCAACTTCGAAACAATTGACTCAAAACAATCTATTAACGTATCAATTGACTGAACAATTGGGTTTTTTAAGTCGGCGATTACTTGATGGTTTAAACCTTCGCTCTGATGTGATGCAGTGCGTCGAATTTTTATTTCGATCTGGTTTAACCACAACTGTAGGTTGTGAAAAAATGTTTGCATATCTGCCACGACGACCTTGAATTCGGGAGACACGAGGTAAAATTTCTGCCACTCCCGTAAAAATTCGTTGAACTCGCCGGCAATCCGTCCGTCACGGCGGGCTATCAATTGCGCGTCCACCTTCGACCATTGCGCCTCGTCCAGGGTCACTTCGCAGATTACCTTTGCGCCCGCATCCACGATCGAACGAATGACCGCGCGGCCAAAATAAATGACTTGTCCGTGAAAATGTATGCTGAAATCCGTCAGGGCTTCGGAGGTGTTGAGCACGGTGTTCGGGCTATAGATTTCAAACGTGGCCGAGTGCCGCGTCATTCGTCCCAGTGACCCGTGCATGGTGATGCTGCCGGTGCTCGTGAACGTCACACTGGCCTCCTTGTTTGCCGGTTCGCGCGGCTTGGGCGGCGGTTGGGCGCTGCTGCTGGAACCGCCTGTGCCATTTAATGCCTGACTCATGACGCATGGATAAATCATTTTTCGCGCCAAAACAAAATTATTATTTG
>PLHK01000104.1:3336-12867 GCA_003139955.1 Limisphaerales bacterium | reverse complement strand
AGCCCGATTGAGCACGCGGATTTTGTGACGACCACGACGCACAAGACGCTTCGCGGCCCGCGCGGCGGTTTGATTTTGACGCGCGAAAAATACGCGAAGGAAATTGACTCGAACATTTTTCCCGGCATCCAGGGCGGCCCGCTGGAACACGTCATCGCGGCGAAAGCGGTTTGTTTTCACGAAGCGTTGTCGCCAAGTTTCAAAACATATCAGCAGCAGGTCGTGAAAAACGCGGCGGCGCTCGCCGACGGCATGAAACGCAACGGTTATCGCCTCATCAGTGGCGGCACGGACAACCATCTCATGCTCGTGGACGTCGGCGCGCGCGACATCACCGGCAAGGATTCGCAGATTGCGTTGGACGAAGCCGGCATCACCGTGAATAAAAATACTATTCCGTTTGAGACGCGCTCGCCTTTCCAAGCCAGCGGCATCCGCCTCGGCACGCCCGCCGTGACGACGCGCGGCATGAAGGAAGCGGAGATGGCCGCGATAGCCGACATGATTTCCGAAGTGCTGATGGACATCAAAAATGTGGATGCCGCGCACAAGGTGCGCGCCCGTGTGCGCGAGTTGACGGCGAAATTTCCGCTGCCATATTGATTCAACATTGTTTTTAGAATTATGTTCAGCGTCGGACAAAAAGTTGTTCTAGTGGATGACAAGTGGCCGGAGACGGTCAAGCAGCTTTACCTTGCGCTGCCGGTTTTGAACTCGGTCTATGTCGTCCGCGCCGTGCGCGTGGGCGTGCGCGCGGACGAACTCATCATGGATCATCGCCGCGTGCTGGAATCCTCGTTGTTGCTCGTCGGCCTTTTCAATCCAACAAATAATCTTGGTGTGGAAGCCGGTTTCGCTGCGAGCCGTTTCCGCGCGCTCGACGAGTTGAAGCAGTCTGCCGTGGAAGAACAAGAAGCGTTGGTTTGAAACGGCTGACGGACGACTGTCTGCTGTCAGCGCGGGAATTTTTCTATCTCCGGGAATTTTGGAACAGCATGATGGCGACGATGCTCGCCGCAAAAATCAAAGCGACCAAAACGACCAGCAGGATGGTTTTAGTCTGTTTTTTACGCTGCCACGGAGCCAGACGCGGAAACAGCACCTTGCCCAAAAATTTTATCGGCATACAACAGGTTCTCGTGTTTTCTGATCAAGCGATGCCCAATCAAATCATAACCAGACGTAATGTCGAGCGTGATTTCAACCCACCGCGCCGGCAAAAACTAAACTGGAATTGTTTCCGCCAGACCCCGGCCGCGCCCATGGTTCAGGTTGATGAACTGTCTGGTTTCAGTGATGTAGCCGACGATGTTGAACTTGCCGATTGCTTCTTTTTTCGCCACGTCAAAGGCCGCGCCGGTTCGCGGAAAATGTTTTCCGTCAGCGGCGATTTTGGTCCAGTGACTGTCGGCGGTGAGGTATTCCAAGCTGTCGGGGTTCTCGATGAGAATATTCATAGACGGACAACCTAACCGATAGTTAGGCATAAACGGCATTATATCTCGAATTATCTTTTCGCCGCCAAACAGCTGGTCGAATGCCGTAATTGATTTAGTCCATCGCCACCGGACGGCGCGCGGCTTTTTTGCCGGCATGATAGGACTTGTCGGCGAGCATTTTATTTTTGGCGCGGCGCGAACGTTTGCGTTTCTGGCGGCGGATTTTTTCAATCTCGGCGCGTTGCGCGGCGATGAAACCATTTTTTCGCTCTTCAATTTTGTCGAGCAGCAGGCGGCGCGCGATGAAACGGTTTAATCCTTGCTGGCGCGTCTCCTGACATTTGACCGACACGCCGGTCGGACGATGAAACAGCATCACGCAAGTGGAAACCTTGTTCACGTTCTGACCGCCGTGGCCGCCGGAGCGGACAAAACTTTCCTCGATGTCCGCCTCGCGCACGCCCAACGCAGCCATGCGCTGCGCGAGTTGGTTTTCTTTTTCGAGGCTGACGGGAAATGCGCCCATGACAAAATCCTAGCACTACCCGCGCGATTGCACCAGCACGCGGAACGCGCGGCCAAGATGTTCGGGGTGCGTGAGGCTTTGAAATTGGCGCACTTGTTTTGCATCCAGATTGGCAAAAGCTTTTTTGGCCACGGCTTTTTTAAAAATGTGCGTGATAAATTGCGGCTGCGTGCAAAATAGTTCCGTTTTCAAGCCGGCTTCCTCGCCGGCTTTTTGGATGGCGGGGAAATTGACGTGCGCGGTCAAATCCTGTTCGCCAGGATGCGCCAGCAAATCGTCGGAGACGTGATGGCGATGATAGGCGCGCAGGGTTCCGTTAAGTCGCGCCGGTGAAAACTGCTCATCAGCATTGAAGCCGTAATCAATCGCCAGCAGTTTTCCAATTTCCAAAATTCCGGCGGCGGCGCGCCACCAGTTTTCGGCAGCGGGAGAAATTTCGATGGTGTAATTGTCGGGTAAGACTGACAAAAGCGCCGATGGCAGATGAGAGATGGCCGATGGCAAATCCTGTTGTCGCATTTTTACCCAAGTGAATTTCTCGCCGGTGAGCGCGACGCCCCACTCGAACCAGTTTTTTTCTTTCGCATCCCAGCCGTAACGATGGACGGGAAAGGCGTCGAGCAGTTCGTTGGAGAAAAGCACTCCGCGCAATTTGAAATTTTTAATTTTAAATTGAAAGTTTTCGAAATCGGCGAACCAATTTACGCGCCGCGCGAATGATTTAAGCGTGTTCTGCTGCCATTCCTGCCTACGCGTAGATGGTTCGATGATGACGTATTCAATTTCGGCAAAAAGTTTTGGCCGGTGGATTTGCAGCCAGTTCAAAATATCCGCTGCGAGTTTTCCATCGTGCGCGCCGGCCTCGACGATTCTGACTTCTGACTTCCGGCTTCTGACTTCGATTTCGAGCCATTCGGCGAACTGGAAGGCGAGCAGTTCGCCAAAAAATTTTCCCACGCTGACACTGGTGATGAAGTCGCCAGCGCGGCCAACCGTGTCTTTTTTTGTTTCGTAGTAGCCGGTTTCGGGACAGTAAAGCGCCAGTTCCATGAAGCGGGCAAAAGAAATTGCGCCGCTTTTGAGAATTTCTTCGCGGATGGCGTCAGTCGGCATTTTCATTGCTTGCAGAGCGGCATGGCATTGGCTAGTGTCGTTTCAACCGAGAGGATTTATGGCTAAAATTGACGCATTTTTCAACTTGATGTTCGAGCAAAAGGCTTCTGACTTGCACATGGCCTCCGGCAACCCGCCGATGATGCGCATCCACGGCGAGCTGCAGCGCGTGGATTATCCGCCGCTGGAAAGCGACGCGCTCAAGGCGATGCTCTACGAAATCGCGCCGGATTACAAAATCAAACAGTTCGAGGAAACCGGCGACGTGGATTTCGGCTACGAAATCCCCAACATCTCGCGCTTCCGCGTGAATTTTTTCAACCAAAAAAATGGTGTTAGCGCGGTGTTCCGTCAGATTCCCAGCCGCGTGCTATCGTTCGAGGATTTTGAGAAACTGGAAGCGCCCTTGCCGGCGGTGTTCAAAAAATTTGCGATGCTGCATCGTGGCCTNNGGAAAATCCACGACGCTCGCGGCCATCGTGGATTATTGCAATCGTAACCGCAAAGACCACATCATTACGCTGGAAGACCCGATTGAATTCGTCCACGAAAGCAAGAACTGCCTCGTGAACCACCGCGAGGTCGGCGTCCACACAAAATCATTTGCGTCCGGTTTGCGCGGCGCGTTGCGCGAAGACCCGGACATCATCCTCGTCGGCGAAATGCGCGATTTGGAGACGATTGAACTTGCGATCACCGCAGCGGCGACCGGTCACTTGGTTTTTGGCACGCTGCACACGCAGAGCGCGGCCAAGACGGTGGATCGTATCATTGACGTTTTTCCAGCAGATCAGCAGAACAAAATCCGCCAGACGCTGTCCGAGGCCTTGAAGGGCGTGGTCGCGCAGACCTTGTTCAAACGCTCGGATAAAAAGGGCCGCGTGGCGGCATTTGAAGTTTTGGTGTTCAACACCGCCGTGGCCAACCTCGTGCGCGAGGGCAAGACACACCAGATTCAGGGCATGATCCAAGTCGGCAAGAAATTCGGCAACCAGCAGCTTGACGATCACATCATGGAACACGTCCGCATGAAGCGCATCACGCCGGAGGACGCTTATGACAAGTCGCTTGACAAGAAAAAATTTCGCCCGCTGCTTGCGCATCCTCCGGAAGACGAAGACACGATGTGATTTTTTATGCGCCGCCCGGAGCTTGACCAGATTTTGGCCACCATGCTGGCCTCGCAGCCGGAGGTTTCCGATCTGCTGTTCACCGTGGATCGTCCGCCGCAAGTCGAGGCTTACGGCGAACTGAAACCGGTGATTTTTGATCCGCCCATTGAAAAGCTAACGCCGTTCCAGATCGAGACCATCGTGATGAACATCATCGGTGACAACCTCTGGCACATCGAGGATTTGCTGCGGCACGGTTCGTGCGACTCGTCGTATTCCTTGTCGGATCAGGCGCGTTTCCGCGTGAACATTTTTTCGCAGCGCGGCAGTTTTTCCATCGTATGCCGCCAGTTGAACGCCTCGGTGCCGACGCTGGAAAAGTTGAAATTTCCGGAGATCTTCTCGGAAATTCCGAATGAAAAAACCGGTCTCATCCTGATCACCGGCGCGACCGGCTCCGGCAAATCCACCACGCTTGCAGCCATTCTGGACGAGATCAACCGCACCAAGCCGGTTCACATCGTCACGCTCGAAGACCCGGTCGAGTATCTGCACAAGCACCAAAAAGCCACGTTCAACCAGCGCGAACTCGGNNTGATTCTCGTCGGCGAAATGCGCGACCGCGACACGGTGAAAATCGCCTTGAGCGCGGCCGAAACCGGTCACTTGGTTTTAAGCACGCTCCACACAATTAATGCGGGCGAAACCATCAACCGCATCCTCGGTATGTTTGAGCCGGACGAGCAGGAACAGGTGCGCACGCGGCTTTCCGATTCGCTTCGCTGGGTGGCCAGCCAGCGGCTCGCCCCAAAGGTTGGAGGCGGACGTTGTGCGTTGATTGAGCTGATGGGTTCCAACCTGCGCACGCAGGAGACCATCCGGCTTGGTGAAAGCGAGGGCAAAACTTTTTACGAGATCATCGAGGCCAGCTACACCTTCGGCTGGCGCACGTTTGACGACGCCTGCCTCGACGCGTATGAACACGGCGTCATCACCGAGGAAACCGCCCTGCTCTACTGCACCAAGCGCAGCGTCGTTTCACGCGGCATTGACAACCTCAAGAAGGCGCGCGGCGAAATGAACGCCAGCGCCCATACGCTGCGGATGAAAAACCTCAAGGCCAGCGCTGGCGGCGACGGCGCGCCAGCTCCACCCGTCCTGAAAATAAAATGAACGGCTCCTTTGATTTCGTTGGCAGCGAGGACAAACCCGCGCTGATTGCGTTTTCCACGCCGGAGTGGCTGGACGCCACCAAGACCGCGCTCAACGAGCTCGGTTACAAGGTTCACACCGCCGCGACCCACAGCGATTTTCTAATCCGCTTCAGCCAGGCGCGCTATCAAGTCGTCATCGTCGAGGAATTGTTCGGCGCAAACACGCCCGACGAAAACCTCACGCTCAAGGCACTGCAAAATATGTCGGTCAGCCAGCGCCGCCACGCGACCATGCTGCTCATCGGCAATTCTTTTCAGACTTTCACGCCGATGGAGGCGTTCAAGAACAGCGTCCACGCCGTCATTAACAGCTCCGAAATTTTCCTGCTCAAGCAGCTTGTGGAAAAAGCCGTCGCCGAAAACGACGTTTTTCTGCACAGCTTCCGCGAAATCCAAAACCGCGTCTTCACCAGCGGCACCCGGTTCTGACCGTGACCCGACTGGACCAGGCGCTCGTCGAGCGCGCCCTCTGCGACAGCCGCGAACGCGCCAAACGCCTGATTCTTGCCGGGCAAATCCGCGTCAACGGCCATCCCGCGAAAAAGGCCAGCGATAACATCAAGCCCGCCGATGAAATCACCGTGGACGCGCCGGAAAAATTTGTCAGCCGCGGCGGNNGGCGCGTCGACCGGCGGCTTCACCGATTGTTTGTTACAGCGCGGCGCGGGCAAAATTTTTGCCGTGGACGTCGGTCAAGGCCAGCTCGCGTGGAAATTACGCAGCGACCCGCGCGTGGTCGTTATGGAAAAAACCAACGCGCGTTTTCTCAAGCCGGAAAATTTCCCCGCGCCCGCTGATTTGCTCGTCGTTGATTGTTCCTTCATTTCTCTCAAGAAAATTTTGCCAGCCGCCACGCCGTTGCTCAAAGTGGATGGAAAAATTGTCGCTTTAATCAAGCCGCAGTTTGAAGCGGGAAAAGCAGAAGCGGATAAAGGCCGTGGTGTGATTACTGATTCCGCCATCCACGAACGTGTGCTGGCGGAGCTGCAAGAATTTGTGTCCGCGCAGGCTGGCCTTTGCTGGCGCGGTGTGGTTGAATCTCCCTTGCTCGGCCCGGCCGGCAATAAAGAATTTCTGGCACTGATTGAAAAAGTCCGCTGACCATTTCCAACGCATCGGCCTCGTCGGCAACGCGGAAAAATCCGCGTGCGCCGCCAGCGTCCGCGCCGCCGCCCGCCTCATTCAGCGTAGCGGACGGACANNGCCCAACGCCGCCGCGCTCGCGCGCGAAGTTGATTTGCTGCTCGTCTTCGGCGGCGACGGCACGATGCTCCACGCCGCGCGGCAGATTGCCGGTTCCAAAACGCCGATGCTCGGCGTCAACATCGGCAGCCTCGGTTTTCTCACCGCCGTTCCTTCCGACAAACTTGCGGAAGCCCTGAAACTCGTCTGGGCGGGTGAATTCAAATTTGAATCCCGCGCGCTCATCGAGGCCACCGGCATCTGCCACGGAAAAAAACTCGTCGCCACCGCGCTCAACGACATCGTCGTCACGCGCGGCGCGGTCTCTCGTCTCATCGCGCTCGACGTGACCGTGAACGGCGAACTGGTCACGCGCTATCGTTGCGACGGATTGATTGTCAGCTCGCCCACCGGCTCGACGGCGTATTCGCTCGCGGCCGGCGGCGCGGTGGTTTTGCCAACGGCGGACGTGTTCGCGCTCACGCCGATCTGTCCGCACGCACTTTCAAATCGTTCCATCATTTTGCCGCTGTCCGCGACGGTTCGCGTGAAGGCCATCAACACTGTGCCGTCGGCATTTCTCAATGCCGACGGCCAGATCGTCGGCGAACTCGCCGCGAACGACGAAATCACCATCCGCCGCAGCCGCCATTCTGTGCGGCTCCTGCGGCTGGCGGATAGTTCATTTCTCGAAGCCTTGCGCCGAAAACTGCACTGGCGCGGAACTTACCTGTAAGAAAAAATGGTTCGATTAAAAGACATTGCCAAAATCATCGGCGTCTCCGTGATGACCGTTTCCAAAGCCCTGCGCGACGAACCCGATGTCTCCGCCGCCACCAAGATCAAAATTAAAAAACTCGCGGCGGAAATGGGCTACGTCCCCGACTCCAGCGCGCAAGGATTGCGGACGAAAACCACGAAGCTCTTCGGTCTCGTCATTCCGTCCACGACGAATCCCATTTTTGCGCGCATCGTTTTCGCCATTGAGGAACGCGCCCACGAACTCGGCTACGATCTGCTCCTGTGCCACACCTACAACAAGCCCGAACGCGAGGACGCCGGCCTGCGCCGCCTGCTCTCGCGCCGCGTGGACGGATTGTTCATCGCGCCGGTTTATCGCTTTGAAGCCGAGGCGCGGATTTATCAGGAAATCATTGTTCGGAAAGTTCCCACCGTCCTGCTCGGTTCGCCCGCGCCGTTCTGCAAAAATTTCCCCGCCATTGAGATCGAGGAACTCGTCGCCAGCTACAACGCCACGAAACATCTGCTCGGATTCGGCCACAAAAAAATCGCCTACTTCACCGGCCCGCCCGCTGCGCCGTGGGCGCACGAACGCTTTGAAGGCTATCGCCGCGCGCTGCGCGAAGCCGGCATCGAGGTGGACGACAAACTCGTCTTCCAAGCCGGCAACACCATCGAGGATGGCACCAAGGCCGCGTTGCAGATGCTCAACGAAGGCGTCCAGCCCACCGCCATCCAGGCCGTGAGCGACCTCGTGGCCATCGGCTGCGCGGAAACGTTATTGCAACAGGGCATCAAGATTCCCGACGACATCTCGCTGGTGGGTTTTGGAAATATTTTGACGGCGGAATTTTATCGCGTGCCGCTCACCACCGTCAGCCAGCCGAAATACCGGCTCGGCGTCACGGCGGTGGAAACGATGCAGAAGCTCATTCGTGGCGAAAAAATCCAGTTGAAGCGCCTCGCCGCCGAATTCGTGGAACGCCAAAGCACCGCGCCGCCAAAGAATTAGCCACAGATTTTCACAGATGAAACACAGATTCGGTGGGGCGAGACTCCCGGCGAGCCGAAAGTTTGGAACTTCGCACCTATTGTTTCCACAGTGCGGTGGGACGACCACCAAACGTCGCGCCCCAGCCGGTGGTGTCGGGCAGGTAATAAACTGTCAAATTCGTATCGTAAGAGAAAATTGATGAGTCAGCGATAGGAGTGTTTCCCTCAAAATAGATTCCAATTAGGCTACAAGAAGAGAAAGCACCATGTTCGATATTGGTGACGCCGGTTGGTATAATGATACTGGTCAAGTTGGTGCAGGCATAAAATGCCTTCGCTCCGATGCTTTTAACGCTATTGCCAATGATGACATTTTTCAGGTTTGAGCACAAAGTGAACGCCTCTGTTCCAATCCTTGTGACGTGATTGCCAATCTTAACATTGGTCAAGTTATGACAATGAGCGAACACATAGTCTCCAATGTTAGTGACGCTGTTTGGGATAGCGACATTGGTTATGCCACAAAAACCGAACGCATTTTTTTCGATAAAGGCAAGATTGGTTCCAATGGAGATTTCAGCAAGATTGAAACACTCATGAAATGCAAAGTTTCCTATGCTGGCAACATTATTGCCAATCGAAATACTGGTAAGGCTAGGATTTCTAAAAAAAGCTAGGCCTTCGATACGAGTAACTGGCAGCGCATTTATGGTGTCGGGAATAACCACCACCCCACCGGCTCCGGTGTAGTGGTTGATCGTGAGCGCGCCATTGTTGGTCGTGCAAGTGTAGTCTTGGGCTTGCATCACGATGGGTAGCGCCAAAAGAAGAAAGAGTGCCAGCCGTTTCATGGTTTTCATTTTGGTTTGCCGCCCCATCTGTGTTTCGTCTGTGAAAATCTGTGGCTAAAGTTTTTTCCCGCCACCAAAAAGCAGCCGCAGGCTGTTCATCACCACCACCACCGTGCTGCCTTCGTGGCCGACCACGCCGACCGTCAGCGGGATTTTGCCGAGCAGCGCGAACGTCACCAGCACCGCCACCGTGCCGAGCGAGATGAAAAGATTTTGCCGGATGATGCTGCGCGCGCGATGGCTCAACCGGAACGCGGCAAGAAAATTTTCCAGCTTGTCGTTCATCAGCACCACGTCCGCCTGTTCCAGCGCGGCGTCCGCCCCGCGCGCGCCCATCGCCACGCCGATGTGCGCCACGGC
>PLHK01000104.1:0-3304 GCA_003139955.1 Limisphaerales bacterium | reverse complement strand
TCCGCCGACTGCGGGCGGATGTCGTCGCGCAAAATGATACGGCCAATCAAATTATCACCAGCAACCCAGACTTCGGACGTGCCCACGCCGGATTGCGGCGCGGCGAATTCTCCGCACGCCACCTGCGTCTCAACCCACTCGCGTTTGCCAAGGAAAATTTCTTTGCCATCGCGCGTGGCCTTCAGGCCTTGACCAGTGACGGATTCAAACTGGGAAAATTCCAGCGGCGCCAAAATCTGCTGCTTGCCGTGGCGCGTGATTGCGCGGGCGAGCGGATGCGTAGACATTTTTTCCAGCGAGTAAGCCAGTTGCGCGATTTCGTTTTCGCGGCCGGGCGGAAAACTTTCCACTTTTTCCACGCGCAGTTCGCCGGTCGTTAGCGTGCCGGTTTTGTCGAGCGCGACGACGTTGACCTCGGCCAATTTTTCCACCGCCGCGCCACCGCGAAATAAAATTCCGTGCCGCGCCGCCCACGCAATCGCCGCCAACACTGCCGACGGAATTGAAAGCACCAGCGCGCACGGCGACGACACGACAAGCAGCGTCATCGTGCGGTAGAACGCGCTGCTGCCATTAAGATGAAATGAGCTATGCCAGCCGGTAACATTTGTGAATGCTGGCAAATGAAAGCCCAGCCACCACACAAAAAACATCGCGAGCGACAGGCCGAGCACACCGTAGGTGTAAAACGTGCTGAACTTGTCGGCGAACAGTTGCGCGGGTGCCTTTTGCTGCTGCGCCTCGCGGATGAGCGTGATGATTTTTTGCAGCGAACTTTCGGCGGCGGCCTTGGTGACGATGACTTCGACCGCGCCCCAAAGATTGATCGTGCCGGCCAGCACGATGTCGCCGATGATTTTTTCAACGGGCGCGGCCTCGCCGGTGAGATTGGATTCGTCGGCGGCGGTGTTGCCCTTGGCGATTTCTGCGTCCACGGGAAATTGCGCGCCGGGCTTGATGAGCAGCCGCGTGCCAGCCCGGATTTTTTCCACGGCAACTTCCGTTTCATTTCCGTTCGCATCCATCGCGGTCGCCGTTTTCGGCACGTCGCGAAAGAGGGAGCGAATTTCTTTTTGCGTGCGGCCGAGCGCGTAATGTTCGAGCGCGCCGGAAAAGGAAAATAAAAATAAAAGCGTCGCGCCTTCCGCCCACGCGCCGATGCTGGCCGCGCCGACGGCGACGGCGAGCATCAGAAAATGCACGTCCAGCACGCGTTTTTGCAGGCGTTCCCAAACTTCTTCCGCCGGGAAAAATCCGCCGGCGAGATAAGCGGCGACGAACGCGGCGACTTTGAATTGCGCGGGCAAAACCAGCGTCAGCAAGCCGAACACGCCGCACGCGATGGCGAGGACGAGCTGCCATTTCCATTCGTCGGCATGATGATCGTCGTCGTGAAATTCCATTTCGCGCGGCGCGATTTTGGGAAAGGGAATGTCGCGCCAGCGCCAGAATTTCGGCGCGGTCGGACAGGTGACGCGGGCGATGGTCGTGGCCGTCGCCTCGCGGCGAATGGTGATGCCGCGCTGTTCGGTCGCGGTCAACGGCGAGTCGCAAACCGCGCAACTGGTTTTGCCGGAAAACAGCGAGCAGGTTTCGCCGGCGGCGGAATTCTGCGCGGACTGGATTTTGGCGGAAATTTTTTGCGTGAGCTGTTCCACGTCGGCGCGGCCAAGGGTGGCGACGGAGATTTTCTGCTGCGCGGAGTCAATCGTCACCGCCTCCAGCATCGGCTCCTCGGAAAACGTGTCGGCGACGCAACGCGCCAGACAGCTTGCCGACGGCTCCGCGCGCCGATGTCCGTGTCCTGAACTCATCGCCTGATTTTTAACATAAGGACAATCGGCGCGCGAAGGAATAATTGTTTTCCACCGATTCCGCGTGGCTAAATTGGTTGATACTTGGGCAAAATCTGCAAAGCTGCGGCCAAGAGAAACAGTAAATTTAATCATGAGCAAAAGCACGTTCGGAAATCGCAATACGGAAAACCCGGCGGTCATCCGCTGGGTGGAGGAACAGGCGAAACTTTGCCAATCGGACAAAATTTTCTGGTGCGACGGCTCGGAAGCGGAAAAGGAATTGCTCACCGCCGAAGCCGTTGACCAAAAAATTCTCGTCAAACTGAATCACGAGAAATTGCCCGGTTGCTATTATCACCGCTCCAATGCCAATGACGTAGCGCGCGTGGAGCAATGCACGTTCATCTGCACGCCAATGCAGGAGGAAGCCGGGCCGACGAACAATTGGATGGCGCCGAAAGCGATGTATGCCAAGCTCGGCGCGCTCTGTGCCGGCGCGATGAAGGGCCGCACGATGTATGTCGTGCCTTACTTGATGGGGCCGCTGGGTTCGCCGCTCACCAAAGTCGGCATTGAGTTGACGGACTCCCTTTACGTCGTGTTGAGTATGCGCATCATGGCGCGCATGGGACAAATCGCCTACCAGCAGCTCGGCGACAGCGACGATTTCAATCGCGGCCTGCACTGTATGTTGGACGTGAATCCCGACCGCCGTTTCATCGCGCATTTTCCGCAGGATAACGCCGTCATCTCCGTCGGCTCAAATTACGGCGGCAACGTTCTGCTTGGTAAAAAATGTCTCGCGCTGCGCATCGGTTCTTATCTCGGCCGCAACGAAGGTTGGATGGCGGAACACATGTTGATCCTCGGCGTCGAATCACCGACGGGCGAAAAAACTTACGTCGCGGCGGCGTTCCCGAGCGCGTGCGGTAAAACGAATTTCGCGATGATGGTTCCGCCCGCGCATTTTAAAGGCTGGAAGATTACGACGGTCGGCGATGACATCGCATGGATGAAACCGGGACCGGACGGACGCCTTTACGCCATCAATCCAGAGGCCGGTTATTTCGGCGTGGTGCCGGGAACGAATTCCAAATCCAATCCCAACGCCGTGAAGACGATTCATCGCGACACGATTTTCACGAACGTCGCGCTCACACCCGACGGCGACGTCTGGTGGGAAGGCAAGGATGGCGATGTGCCGAAAGAATGTTTGGACTGGCGCGGCAACAAATGGACGCCAGACTCGAAAGAAAAAGCCGCGCACGCAAATTCACGTTTCGCCGCACCGATGGCGAACAATCCTGCGCTCGACCCGCTCGCCAACGACCCGAACGGCGTGCCCATCAGCGCGATTATTTTTGGCGGACGCCGCGCGGACACGATGCCGCTCGTATATCAGGCATTTAACTGGATTCACGGCGTTTACATCGGCGCGACGATGGGTTCCGAGATGACCGCCGCGGCGGTCGGCGGACATGGTCAGGTGCGGCGCGATCCGATGGCGA